>NZ_RZTX01000011.1:0-175455 GCF_004005385.1 Agrobacterium sp. CNPSo 2736
TGCGCCGGCTGAAGGCGGTGTGGAAGCGACGGTCGATCTGGTCGAGCCGACCGGCCTCGGCGTCATCCTGCACCTCACCGTGCATGGATTGCCCTTCAAGCTGTTTTCATCAGACCGGGCATTGTTGCAGCCAGGCAAGTCCCTGCGGGTCGGTTTCCCGCAGGAAAGGCTGCATGTCTTTGATCGGAATGGCGTGAGGATCGGGGAGGCGTGAGGTTCGGCATAGTACCCAGGAATATTTCCTGGGCGGTCGCACACCCACCTCCGTCATTCCGGCCTTACCCCCCTCTGCCCTGCCGGGCATCTCCCCCTCAAGGGGGGAGATCGATCTGCGGCAAAGTCTCGCACATCTGGAAGCTTGCGAATGAAGCGATGAAAGAGCCTCTTGCCGATCTCCCCCCTTGAGGGGGAGATGCCCGGCAGGGCAGAGGGGGGTAAGCTCCACGCGCCTGCGGGTCCGCTGTGAATGAAAAACCTTGTGAAAGCCAGCACCTAGATCGCCACACCCTTCTCATCAAACCTGTGTATCTTGGTCTCGTCGGGGGTGATGAACACGGTATCGCCATGCCTGCATTCGAACTCGCCGTCCGTGCGGGCGGTGATCGGGCCGATGCCTGACACCTCGAGATGCAGGAAGGTATCCGATCCGAGATGTTCGGCCACCGTGACCTTGCCCTGCCACAACCCGCTTTCCTTCGACAGCACCAGATGTTCGGGCCGCACGCCGGCGGTGGTCGCACCCTTTTGGCGGGCAAAGTCACCGGTGATGAGGTTCATGCGCGGTGAGCCGATGAAGCCGGCGACGAAGAGGTTGGCGGGGGTGCGGTAAAGCTCCATCGGCGAACCGACCTGCTCGATATTGCCGCGGTTCAAGACGACGATCTTGTCGGCCATGGTCATGGCCTCCACCTGGTCGTGGGTGACGTAGATCATCGTTGTCTTCAGCGTGTTGTGCAGCTCGGAGATTTCCAGCCGCATGGTGCCGCGCAGCGCCGCATCGAGGTTGGAAAGCGGCTCGTCGAACAGGAAGGCTTTCGGTTCGCGCACGATGGCGCGGCCGATGGCGACGCGCTGGCGCTGGCCGCCCGACAGCTGCGAGGGCCGGCGCTCGAGATAATCGGTGAGGTTCAGCACCCGGGCGGCGTCTTCCACCTTTTTGTCGATCACCGCCTTGTCGAGCTTGGCCATCTTCAGCGGGAAGGCGATGTTGTTGCGCACGCTCATATGCGGATAAAGCGCATAGGACTGGAACACCATGGCAAGGCCGCGCTCGGCCGGGGCCTTTTCGGTGGCGTCATTGCCGTCGATGACGATCTTGCCGCCGGAGACGTCCTCCAGCCCGGCGATCAGCCGCAGAAGCGTGGACTTGCCGCAGCCGGACGGGCCGACGAAGACGACGAACTCGCCGTCGTTGATATCAAGATCGATCGACGGGATGACTTTCGCCTCACCGAAGAGCTTGGACACGTTCTGAAGGGAAATGCTGCCCATGTTTGTCGTTCCTTATTTCACGGCGCCAAAGGTCAGGCCACGCACGAGTTGTTTCTGCGAGAACCAGCCGATGACGAGAATGGGGGCGATCGCCATCATCGAGGCGGCCGAGAGTTTTGCCCAGAACAGCCCCTGTGGGCTCGAGAAGGAGGCGATGAAGGCCGTCAGCGGCGCGGCATTGGTGGTCGTCAGCCGGATGGTCCAGAAGGCTTCGTTCCAGGCAAGGATGACGTTCAAGAGCAGCGTCGAGGCAATGCCCGGCACCGCCATTGGTGTGAGCACATGGACGATCTCGTTCCACAGGGATGCGCCATCCATGCGGGCGGCTTCGAGGATCTCGCCGGGGATTTCCCGGAAGTAGGTATAGAGCATCCAGATGACGATCGGCAGGTTGATGAAGGTGAGCATGATGGTGAGGCCAATGCGGGTATCGAGCAGGCCGGCATTGCGGAAGATCAGATAGATCGGCACAAGCACGGCGACGGCCGGCATCATCTTGGTGGAGAGCATCCACATCAAGATGTCCTTGGTGCGCTTGGTCGGCGAAAAGGCCATGGCCCAGGCGGCGGGAATGGCGATGATCAGCGCAATGATCGTCGAGCCGAGCGACAGCACCACCGAGTTCATGAACGGCTTGAAGTAATCGCGCTGGGTCTGGACCGTCACGTAATTCTCGAAGGTGCCCGAGGGAATGAGGCTGAAGCCGGCGATTGCCTCCGGTTCGGTCTTGAGCGAGGTGAGGAAGGCATAGAGGATCGGGAAGAACAGCAACAGCGCCACGGCCCAGGCCGCGATGGAAAAGCCGATCTTCGCACGTGTGGTTGTCTTGCGGGCCATGATGTTTCCCCTTTACCGGTCGAGGTTCTTGCCGACGGCGCGCATCAGGAAGATGGCGACGATATTGGCGAGGATGACGGCGATGATGCCGCCGGCCGAAGCGCCGCCGACGTCGTAACCCAGAAGTGCGGTGCGATAGATGAGGAAGGCGAGGTTGGTGGAGGCATAACCCGGTCCGCCATTGGTGGTGACGAGGATTTCCGCGTAGACGCCAAGCAGGAAGATCGTCTGGATGAGGATGACGACGGTGATGGCGCGCGACAGATGCGGCAGCGTCAGATGGATGAAGCGGTTGATGAAGTTGGCGCCATCCATCTCGGCGGCTTCCTTCTGCTCGCCATCGAGCGACTGCAGGGCGGTAAGCAGGATCAGCGTCGCAAACGGCAGCCATTGCCAGGCGACGATGATGATGATCGACAGCAGCGGAAACTGCGCAAACCAGTCGACCGGCTGCAGGCCGAAGAAGCGTGAGAGATCGGCGAGCACGCCGTAACCGGGATGCATGATCATGTTCTTCCACACCAATGCGGCGACCGGCGGCATGACGAAGAAGGGCGAGATGATCATGATGCGGACGATGCCCTGGCCGAAAATGTCATTGTCGAGCAGAAGCGCAATGGCGATGCCGCCGATGACGGTGATCAACAGCACGCCACCGACGATCAAAAGCGTGTTCCAGATCGACTGGAAGAAGGCCGGGTCGGTGTAGAAATACTGGTAATTGAACAGGCCCGCAAAGCTGACATTGGCCGGGTTGAGGAGATTGTAGTTCTGGAACGAGAACCACAGCGTCATCGCCAGGGGCACGATCATCCACACCAGCAATAACAGCACCGATGGCGCAAGCATCACCCGCGCCAGACCGCTCGTGTTTCGAGTTGCCATTAGTCGTCCTCCCTCACGGATACAGTTATGAGTATGAGCGGGACTTCAGATGAAACCGCTCGCACTTCCCCCATTTCGCTCCGGCGGCCTCTGCCGCAGGGGCATCCGGATTCATGATTGCCGTCAGTGGCGGCCTTCGCCCGTCGCCGCGTGATAGGTCGCCAGAACCTGATCCACAGCCGCGATCAAAATCTCTTCCGCGTCTTCGCCCGCAACTGTGGCGAGCGGTAATTCGCCGAGATACTGGCGCAGCAGGGTTTCGGGAATTGTCTTCCCATCCAGCGCCTTATGCAAGGCGGAAACGGCCTGCAACGCTTCCGGTCGCGTCCAGTAATAACGGATACGGTCGCTGTAACTATAGTGGCGCTGCAATCGCAGCGTGATGTCGTCGCCATGGTAATGGCCCTGCCAGTCGCCCGGCGCGCTCAACATCAGTTTTTCCATGGTCCGTGCCAGCGGCCGGTCGCCATAGGTGCCGACCATTTCGGATGCGATCATATCAAGCGCATAAAGCGCTTCCCGGTAAGCGAAGGTGAGGCCCGGACCCACCTTGAGGATCGGATATCCGTCGCGCACCAGTGCGGCAAGGGCAGGCTCGGTCTGGTAATCGGTGGAATGGGCCTCGAACACCAGCTGCGGTTCGCCGTCCAGAACGGCGCTCAGCGCTTCCGCGGCCTGCGGATCGTAAGCGACGACATTGTCGCTGCCGAATTCCACGCCGGGTTGCACGACGAAAGCGATGACCCGTTCGAAGGCTTGTGAAAGACCGTGCTGCGCGAATATCTCGCGGTGAAGGTCGATGGTGTTGCGCGCCGCCTGCGGCTGCGTTGGCGCAACCGTGTCGAGCACATGGTCGGCACCGCCAGGCACCGGCACTTCGGTGCCGAGAATATAAAGCGGTTTGGGCAGGCCGGCATCGGTGGCCGCCTTTTCGGCAACGGCCGCAAGTTTGGCGGCGCGGTTGGCGATGGTGACGTCATCCAGCGCTGCCGGCTCACCGGCACAGCCCATCGAGGCATCGAGATGGATCTTGCGAAAACCCGCCGCCACATAGGCCTCGACCATGGCGGCGGCTTTTGTCAGAGCCTCCTCGGCCGGTTCCCTGCGCCAGGGATTGGGACCGAGATGATCTCCGCCAAAAATCACCAGTTCGCGGGGCAGTCCTTCCTCCTCGGCAATGCTGTTGACGAAGCTGACGAAGTCCCGTGGCGTCATGCCGGTATAACCGCCGAGGTGATTGACCTGATTGCAGGTTGCCTCGATTAGCACCGGTGTCTTGCCGGTGGCGGCGCGGCGGATTGCGGCGCGCAGAACAACGGGATGGGCGGAGCAGACGGAGGTGATGCCGGCGGGCTTGCCGGAGCGGCGCGCGGCGGCGAGATTTTCGAGTATACCGGTCACAGGATTTCCTCCGACAGATGCGCGGTCAGAAAGGTGTCGAGTTCGGAAAGGCTGGCGGCGCCCTCCATCGGGCCGCGGCGGGTGACATTGTGCGCGCCGGCGGCATTGGCATAGGTGAGTGCCTTTTGCGGATGCATGCCGAGGCGACGGCAGGTGAGATAGGTTGCGCCGAAACAGTCGCCGGCACCGGTCGGGTCGATTTCGCGGACCCGCAAGCCGGGGACGTCGATGCGTCCATGGGCGCGGCTGAAATGGCTTGCGCCATCCGCGCCGCGTTTCAGAACGATTTCGCCGATACCGGACGCAAGCAGCTTTTCAATTGCCGCGTCCTCGTCATCCAGTCCGGAGGCCGCCTGAAGTTCCTCGCCGGAGGGCAGGAGAAGATCGGTAATCTCAAGCAGATCGTCGATCAGCCTGCGGCCGGCATCGTCCTGCGCCAGTTCCTTGCGGATGTTGGGATCGAAGGAGACCGAGCCGCCGCGCGCCTTGACGCTCCTGATGGCTTCGAGAATGATTTCGCCAATGCCGGCAATTGCAAAGGCCGATCCCATGACGTGCACATGGCCCGCTTTTTCGATAAGAGCCTGTGCTTCATCGGTCATATGCGTTTCGCTGGCCGCCGAATGGGCAATGTTGAAAACGAAGTCCCTTGCGCCGTTTTCCCGGTAACGCACGAAGGCGCTGCCCGTCGGCCGGTCGGCTATGGTGGCGATGGCCGAGACATCGACGCCATCGCCGCGCAGCCTTTCGACATTGAGCCGGCCGAAATCGTCGTCACCCACCGCCGCAATAATGCCGGCGGCTCCGCCGCAGCGCGCCACCTGGTCGATGAAGATGGCCGGTGCGCCGCTCGGAAACGGGCCGATCAGCGCCTGCGGCTCCAGAAAGCCGCTGCCCACCGTCGTCGCCATGATTTCCACTAGGATTTCCCCCGCCGTGATGGTCGGGCCTTTCGTGTGCGGCGCCAGTGCGGATGTCTGCCTCATCGTCTCCTCCATATGCATTCGGCTCCCGTTCTTTGCGGATGCAAATTCCACCGTTCCAAGGGCCTATGCTTTTCGGATATCATTCAAAAATTTACGCGCGTCAATATATTGAACGATAAAAATTTTGTTGCGTCGCAGCAGTGAAGGCGCCTCTGCAAATAATTTTTTGCGATATTATATGTTTTAAAACAGCGGTTTATTGGCGCGCGCCACTATATCTCCATGCCCCGATTTATTTTCGGATGTTGACAATAGAGCGAGTTTTGCGAGATAAAAATTTTACGCATGTATTGTTATGCGTAGACATCCGTAAAGGAGGAGCGGGTATCATGAGCAAATTCATCGGAATTCTGTCGTCGTCTGTGGTTGGGGCCGGGCTTCTGGCCGGGCTGGCGCAGGCGGAAGAGATCAACATCGCCACCGTCAACAATGGCGACATGATCATCATGCAGAAGCTTTCCAGCGCCTGGGAGAAGGAAACAGGCAACAAGATCAACTGGATCGTGCTGGAGGAGAATGTTCTGCGCGAGCGCGTCACGACCGACATCGCCACCAATGGCGGCCAGTTCGACATCATGACCATTGGCGGTTACGAAGCGCCGATCTGGGGCAAGCAGGGCTGGCTGGCGCCCGTCGATGATCTCGGCGACGATTATGATTACGCCGATCTGCTCGACCCGATTAAAAAGGGCCTGACGGTGGACGGCAAGCTTTACGCCGTGCCGTTCTACACCGAAAGCTCGTTCACGCTTTACCGCAAGGATCTGTTCGACGCCGCCGGCCTGAAGATGCCTGACAATCCGACCTACGACCAGATCAAGGATTTCGCCGCCAAGCTGACCGACAAGTCGAAACAGCAATATGGCATATGCCTGCGCGGCAAGCCGGGCTGGGGCGAAAACATGGCCTTCCTCGGCACCATGATCAATACCTATGGCGGCCGCTGGTTCGACATGGACTGGAAACCGCAGCTGACGAGCGAGCCGTGGAAAAAGGCGATTGCGGATTATGTGGCGCTGATGACCTCCTACGGCCCGCCCGGTGCGGCCGCCAACGGCTTCAATGAAAACCAGACGCTGTTTTCATCTGGCCGTTGCGCCATGTGGATCGACGCCACCTCGGCGGCGGGCCGCGTTTATGACCCCAAGCAGAGCCAGGTTGCCGACAAGACCGCGTTTACGCGTGCTCCGGTCGAGGTAACGCCGAACGGTTCGAGCTGGTCGTGGTCCTGGAACCTTGCAATTCCAAACAGCACGAAGAAGCTTGAAACCGCCAAGTCCTTCGTCAAATGGGCGACTTCGAAGTCCTATGTGAAGACGGTTGGTGAAAGCGAAGGCTGGGTGGCCGTGCCGCCGGGCACGCGCAAATCCACCTATGAGCTGCCGGAATACAAGAAGGCTGCGCCTTTCGCGGATACGGTGCTGAAGGCGATCATGTCTGCCGATCCGTCCAAGCCGACCAAGGATCCGGTGCCCTATACCGGCGTGCAGTTCGTCGCCATACCGGAATTCCAGTCCATCGGTACGGTTGTCGGCCAGCAGATTGCGGCAGCCCTTTCCGGCCAGCAGACCGTTGATGCGGCGCTCGAAGGCGCGCAGAAACAGGTCGAACGTGACATGACCCGCGCGGGCTACATCAAGTAGCCGCGTCCTCCCGGCGTGCCGCCCGTTCGCCTTCTGGTGGCGGGCGGCATGGGTGGGGATTGAGGGCCAGTTCTTCCCTCATTCCTGTGCCTGTCACAGGAATCCAGTCAGCCCAAGTCTTTGGGCTGGAAGGACTTTCTCGCCGCGTGAGAGCCGCGTCGGCTGGATTCCTGTGACAAGCACAGGAATGAGGGGAGTGAGGAAAAGCATCGAACAACAAACGAGCAGGGCCAATTGACCCGCCATGCATCACGGAGATCGACATGAGATTGAACAACAAGGTTGCGCTGATCACCGGCGCTGCCCGCGGTATCGGCCTTGGTTTTGCGCAGGCTTTCGCCGATGAGGGCGCAAAGGTCATCATCGCCGATATCGATATTGCCCGCGCCACGGCGTCTGCCGCCGCCATCGGCCCTTCGGCAAAGGCGGTGCGGCTGGATGTCACCGACCTCGCTCAGATCGATGCGGTGGTGAAGGCGGTGGATGAGGAGTTCGGCGGCATCGATATTCTCGTCAACAATGCCGCGATCTTCGATATGGCGCCGATCAACGGCATTACCGAAGAGAGCTATGAGCGGGTGTTCGACATCAATCTCAAGGGCCCGCTGTTCATGATGAAGGCCGTCTCCAATGTCATGATCGAGCGCGCGCGCGGCGGCAAGATCATCAATATGGCAAGCCAGGCCGGCCGGCGCGGCGAGGCGCTGGTGACGCTTTATTGCGCCTCCAAGGCGGCGATCATTTCCGCCACGCAGTCGGCGGCGCTGGCGCTCGTCAAGCACGGCATCAATGTCAACGCCATTGCGCCCGGCGTCGTGGATGGCGAGCATTGGGAAGTGGTCGATGCGCATTTCGCCAAATGGGAAGGCTTGAAGCCCGGCGAGAAGAAGGCGGCGGTGGCCAAATCCGTGCCGATCGGCCGTTTCGCCACGCCTGACGATATCAAGGGTCTGGCGGTTTTCCTCGCCTCCGCCGACAGCGATTATATTCTCGCCCAGACATACAATGTCGACGGCGGCAACTGGATGAGCTGAAAAGCCGGAGATGACCATGCATGCCATTCAATTCGTCGAGAAGGGACGCGCCGTGCTGGCGGAACTCCCCGTCGCCGATCTGCCGCCGGGTCACGCGCTCGTGCGGGTCAGGGCTTCGGGGCTTTGCCACACCGATATAGACGTGCTGCATGCGCGTTATGGTGACGGTGCGTTTCCCGTCATCCCCGGCCATGAATATGCCGGTGAAGTTGCGTCCGTGGCTTCCGATGTGACAGGCTTCAGGGCCGGTGACCGTGTGGCCGTCGATCCCAATCTGCCCTGCGGCACCTGCGCCAGCTGCAGGAAGGGGCTGACCAACCTTTGCAGCACGCTGAAGGCCTATGGCGTTTCCCACAATGGCGGCTTTGCCGAATTCAGCGTTGTGCGCGCAGATCACCTGCACGGCATTGGTTCGATGCCCTATCATGTCGCGGCACTGGCCGAACCGCTCGCCTGCGTCGTCAACGGCATGCAGAGCGCTGGCATCGGCGAGACTGGCGTGGTGCCGGAGAGTGCGCTGGTGTTCGGCGCCGGTCCCATCGGCCTGCTGCTTGCCCTGTCGCTGAAAGCACGCGGCATTGCGACGGTGACGATGGCCGATATCAATGAAAGCAGACTGGCCTTTGCCGAAAGTCTTGGGCTCAAGGTGGCGGTTTCGGGCTCGGAAGCGCTCTTGCGGCAACAGAAGTCTTTTGATTTTGTGGCCGATGCGACGGGTATTGCCGCCGTTGCCGAAGCGATGATCCCGCTGGTCGCGGATGGCGGCACCGCGCTGTTTTTCGGCGTCTGCGCGCCGGATGCCCGCATTTCGGTGGCGCCTTTCGAAATCTTCCGGCGTCAGCTGAAGCTTGTCGGCTCACATTCTCTGAACCGCAACATACCGCAGGCGCTTGCCATTCTGGAGACGGATGGCGATGTCATGGCGCGGCTGGTGTCGCACCGGCTGCCGCTTTCGGAAATGCTGCCATTCTTTACGAAAAAACCGTCTGATCCGGCGACGATGAAAGTGCAGTTTACGGCCGAATGATCGTTTGGCCGTTGATAACCATTCGACCGGCTTTTCGTGCGAAGGCCGGTCGATATAGAGTACCACATGTAATATTTCATGGGGGCAAGCACTTTGGCCAAATCTATCAGGACGATGGAAGAATTTTCGGAATTCGTCGGCCTTTCCCGCCCGACCGTTTCGAAATACTTCAATGATCCCGCCTCGGTCCGCAAGAAGACGCGGGACACCATCGAGGATGCGCTGAAGAAATCGGGCTTCCGGCCGAATATCTTCGCCGTCAACCTCAACCGCCGCCGTTCCAATATCATCGGCATCATCATTCCGAACTCCACCGATCCGTTCTACATGGCGCTGACGAGCCGCATCGAACTCATCGCCAACGAGGCGGGGTTCCTTGCCTTCGTGCTGTCTTCGGATGGCAAGGCGGAAATCGAGGACCGGGCTATCCGCACCTTCAAGTCGATGAATGTGGCGGGTGCAATCATCGCGCCGCTCGGCGTCAAATCCCATCGCGCCACGCTGGAGCAGCTCGCTGCTAGCATTCCGATCGTTTATGTCGATTCGCCGCTGGATGAGACTTCGGCCTTTGTCGGCACGGACAACCGCCAGAGTGTCGGGCTGATGGTGGATTATCTCTGCCGTTCGGGCGAACCGCCCTGTTTCTTCGATATGCCGCAGGTCAATACCAACGCTGCGACACGCCGCACGGCCTATGAGGAAGCGATGCAGCGTCTGGGCTTCGAGCCGCATGTCATTGATGTTCCCGGCATCGTCACCTGGGATTTCGAGCGTTTCGCCTTTGATGAAGCGAGCAGGCTGCTGGATGGGGCAGGGCATTTGCCATCGCGCACCATTTTATGCGCCAATGACCGTATCGCCTTCGGCGTCATCGCCGCCGCCTTCCAGAAGGGCATCAAGGTTGGCCACGGAGCGGATTACGACCTCAGGGTTGCCGGCCATGACGATCATCCTCTGTCGCGTTATGCCTGCCCGCCGATTACCACGGTGGCGCAGAATTATAACGAGATCGGCAGGCTGTCGATCGAGCTTCTGCTGCAGAAGCTGGATGATGAGACGGATGACACGACGCGGATGCGTGAACGCATCCTGCTCAGCGCCGATCTGATGCTGCGCAAATCGGCCTGATGGGTTGTTAGATAAACTAAACGAAAAATCTGATTTTCTAAATAGAACTAATATCTGAACGCTCCTACTCTGGTCTCAAGGTTGCTTTGGGAGGCGACCGCGAGAGCCGGCGCAAGTGTGTGCCGGGATCCGGGAGGAACGCAGAAACGTCATGTGGCCAGCGCCGCGAGGGGTGAACCTTCGCAGCCTCGGTATCGCATGGCCTTCGCCGGGCAGTCTGGACATTCTCGCCAGCAATTTCCCCAGCTAAGGATGTCAAAACATGAATCTCTATTCTCTTCTGTCAGCGCGTGCAGCCGGCGGCAAACCTGTCCGGGTTGGTCTCATCGGTGCCGGCAAGTTCGGCTCCATGGTGCTGGCGCAGGCGCAGCGCATCGCCGGTTTCCACATGGTCGCCGTCGCAGACCTCAATGTCGGCAAGGCAAGGGAATCGTTTGACCGCGTCGGCTGGCCGAAGGAGCGTTACGACGCGGCGAGCTGCGCCGATGCGCTGAAGAGCGGCAAGACCTATGTGACCGACGATGTGAACGAGCTTTTCGCCTGCGGCGAGATCGAATGCGTGATCGAAGCGACCGGCCATCCGCTGGCCGGCGCGCGCCATGCACTGGGCGCCATCGAGCACAACAAGCACGTCGTCATGGTCAATGTCGAAGCCGATGTCATGGTCGGGCCGATCCTTGCTGAGAAGGCCCGGGCCAAGGGCCTGATCTATTCCATGGCTTACGGCGACCAGCCGGCGCTGATCTGCGAGCTGGTGGACTGGGCGCGCGCCACCGGCTTCGAGGTCGTTTCCGCCGGCAAGGGCATGAATTTCGAGCCGCGTTACCGTTATTCGACGCCGGACACGGTCTGGGGTTATTTCGGCTGGACGGACGAGGAAGTGGCCAAGGGCGACTTCAATCCGAAAATGTACAATTCCTTCACCGACGGCACCAAGGCGGCCATCGAAATGGCGGCCGTCGCCAACGGCACGGGGCTGGATTGCCCGGATGACGGTCTGGCCTTCCCGCCCGCCGGCCTGCACGATCTCGCCCGCGTCTTCCGCCCCGCTGCCGATGGCGGACGTATGTCGCGCTCCGGTCTGGTCGATATTGCCGCGAGCCAGGAGCCGGACGGACGCGAGGTGTTCAACAACATTCGCTACGGCGTTTTCGTCACCTTCAAGGCGCATAATGAATATGCCCGTGCCTGCTTCAAGCAATATGGCCTGCTGACCGATCCCTCCGGCTGGTACGCCTCCATGTGGCGTCCTTTCCACATCATCGGGCTGGAAACCTCGATCAGCGTGCTCTCCGCCGTGCTGCGCAATGAGGCTACCGGTTGCTCCAGGGAGTTCCGCGGCGATGCGGTGGCGACCGCGAAGAAGGATATGCAGCCCGGCGAGATGCTCGACGGCGAGGGCGGTTACGCGGTCTGGGCAAACGCCATTCCGGCCACCCGCAGCCTCGACATCAAGGCACTGCCGATCGGCCTTGCCCATAATGTCAAGCTGAAGCGCGCCATCAAGAAAGACCAGATCGTCAGCTTCGACGATGTGGAGCTGGTCAATGATCTCGATGTGGTGAAGCTGCGCCAGGACATGGAAAACCAGTTCCGTCCGCAAAAGGACGCCGCGGCGTAATGGACGGGAGAGAGGACATGTCGAAGGGAGCTTTCGTGGTGATCGCAGAATTCCGGGTGAAGCCCGACGCGATGGACGCCTTTCTCGATGCGGCGCGCGATGACGCCAGGCATTCGGTTCAGGATGAACCGGGCTGCCGGCAATTCGATGTGGTGCGGCCGGAAACCGGAAACAACGTGGTGTTCTACGAGGTCTACGACGACAGACAGGCTTTCGACGACCATCTGAAGACACCCCATCTCGACCGGTTTCGGGAAGCATTTCCCGCCCTCATCGAAGAAGAACTGCCGGTGCGTTTCCTGAACCGGCAATGGCTCTGAAGGATGGAAACGATGGCTGACATTCGCCGGATCGCCGTTATCGGAACGGGTATCATGGGCGCTCCCATGGCGGGGCGTCTGGCGGAGGCCGGTTTTTCCGTCAAGGCCTGGAACCGCAGCGCTGAAAAAGCTGCGGTTCTGGCGGCAAAGGGCGTGCAGCTGGCGGCCACGGCTGCCGAAGCTGTGGCCGAAGCCGATGTCGTCATCTGCATGCTGAGTTCCGGGCCGGTCTGCGACGAGGTACTGCTCGGTGCCTCGGGTGTCGTTTCCACCATGAAGCCCGGTGCTATTCTGCTGGTGATGAGTTCCATCCCGGTCGACAGCGCACGGGAACAGGCGGAGGCGGCAAAGGCTTATGGCGTCGCTTATGTCGACGCACCGGTTTCCGGCGGTGAAAAGGGGGCGATAGAGGGAACGCTCGCCATCATGGCCGGCGGTGAACAGCGGGATGTGGATGCATTGCGGCCACTCCTCAATTGCCTTGGCCGCGTCACCCATGTCGGGCCGGTGGGCTGCGGCTCACTGGCCAAGCTTGCCAACCAGCTGATCGTCGCCTCGACAATCTGCGCTGTCGCCGAGGCTCTCACCCTCGTTGAAGCCGGGGGAGCCGACCCGGCGCAGGTGCGCCAGGCTTTGCTGGGCGGTTTTGCCGAATCCACCGTCTTCCGCCAGCACGGAAAACGCATGGTGGAGGGCGATTTCCGCCCCGGCGGCCCTGCGAAATACCAGGTGAAGGATACGTCCACGGCGCTGGCTTTCGCCGAAAGCCGTGGCCTGAAATTACCGGTCGGCGAGGAGGTTGACCGGCTGTTCCGCTCCATGGTCGAGCATGGCGCGGGTGAGCTTGATCACAGCGGTGTGATCCTTGAGATTAAGCGCATGAATGCGTTCGGAGGAACGCTCGAAACTGTCTAGAGCATTTCCAGTAAAAGTGCGTAGCGGTTTTACGTCCGGATAATGCGCTAAAACAAAGAGATAGAGCACGTCCAAAGATTCCGTTTTAACCGGACGTGCTTCATAGATAACAAGGGAGGAACACATGAAAATTTCGAAACTTTACGGGCTGGCTCTCGCCGCCACCATGCTGGTCGCATCCATCGCGCAGGCCGAAACGCTGACGCTTTCGACGCCGGATGCCGACAATTCCGAAATCACGCTCGCCGCCAACAAGTTTGCCGAGATCGTTTCGAAAAAGACCGACGGCAAACTCAAGATCAAGGTATTCCCGAACGGCACGCTTTATGGCGGCGACCCTTCGGCGGGCGTCAAGCAGCTGGCCGGCGGTTCGCTGGACATGCTTTTGAATTCGACCTCGCTTTACGCGACCTTCAATCCCAAGTTCACGGCCATCGCCATTCCCTACCAGTTCCGCGATATCGACCAGCTCCGGGTCTATCTCGACAGCGATCTCGGTAAGGAGCTTTCCACCGATCTGAGCAAGATCGGCATTCTTGGGCTCGATCTCTGGTCGCGGCCGCTGCGCCAGATCACCAATTCCAAGGCGCCGATCAAATCGCCGGCGGACCTCAAGGGCATGAAGCTGCGGGTGCCGAACAATCCGCTCTGGGTCGAGTTCTTCGGCGCCATGGGGGCTGCCCCGACACCGATGGCCTTCGCAGAAGTCTACAATGCGCTCCAGCTGAAAGTTGTCGATGGGCAGGAAAATCCGGTCAACGTGCCTGTCAGCGCCAAGCTTTACGAGGTGCAGAAGTATCTGACGATCAGCAACCACATTGCTGACGCCTGGGTGCTGGGCATGAACCCGGCCCGCTTTGAAGGTCTCGACGAGGGCTTCAAGACGGCGCTGAAGGAAGCGGCGACTGAAACCGAGCTTTGGAAAGCCCAGAACGACGCTGCCGATATCGACAAGTCGCTTGAGACGCTGAAGAAGAACGGCATGGAGGTCAACACGCTGACCGATGACGAGCGCAAGGCCTTCGTAGAGGTTGCGGCCGGTCTCTCGGCGAAGTTCTCGGCGCTGGTGAAAGATCAGGCGTTCTTCGACAAGACGCAGGCTTTCCTTAAGACGAACTGACGTTTCCCGCAGTTGGAGGCCGTGCCTGCATCTTTTGGCAGGCCCGGCCGTCCCCAAACGTCAGCAGGCGTTGCTTTGCCGGAAAGGCAGGGTGACATTCGTTTCACCGGATATCCGGTTTCAGCAGTGGAAGGGTATTGTCATGCGCGATACGAAACCTTCGGTGCTCGGCACCATCGTAAAACTCATCGCCGATATAGCCGCGGGGGCAGCCTGTGCCGGCATTCTCATCGTCGTGCTTCTTCAGGTCATCGGCCGCCTCATCGGCAGTCCGCTTCCCTGGACCGAGGAGGCGACGCGCTTTCTTTTCATCTGGATGGTGTTCCTTGGCCTTGCCGCCGGTTTCCGCACCGTGGAAAGCGCCCGTGTCGTGGTGTTTCTGGTGCTGTTCCACCGCTTCTTCCGGCGGCTGGCGGTGCCGATCTATGTCGGTTCATCGGTGTTCTTCTTCGGCATGATGGGCTGGACGGGCTTCACCCTGGTGCGCCAGCAGATCATGATGAACGAGACCGCCGCCACCCTGCCGATCCCGATGTGGGCCATCGGCATGGTTTTGCCCGTTTCCGCCATCATCGCCGTGCTCGCCATCATCGAATCGCTGCGCAGCCGCCGGGAGCTCATCGCGCTTCCCGAGCTTGGCCTGCCGGCGGACGAGATCGCCCATGCCGATATCTCCATTTCAGCAGGACATTGAGCCATGTCGGTCTTTCTTCTCATCGCCTTTTTCGGTCTCAGCATGCTTGGCGTGCCGCTTGCCATTGCGCTGGCGCTCGCCAGTGTCGGCACGCTGTGGCTCTTCACCTCCATGCCCATGGACCTGCTGTCGCAGACGATGTTCTCGTCGATGAACTCCTTCCTTCTTGTCGCCGTGCCGCTTTTCATTCTCGTCGGCACGGTCATGGAGCGGGGGCGGGTGGCGGAGCGCATCTTTGATTTCGCCGAGGCCATGGTCGGCTGGCTTCCCGGCGGGCTTGGCCACGTCAACGTCATCTCCTCGGTGATTTTTTCCGGTGTCTCCGGCTCCTCCGTCGCCGATATCGCCTCGGTCGGCGCCATCGAGATCAAGGCCATGGAACGGCATGGTTTTCCGAAGGGTTATGCCGTCGGCATGACGCTCTGCACCTCGACGCTCTCCTCGATCATTCCGCCGTCGATCCTGATCGTGATTGCCGGCTCCATCGCCAACGTGTCGATCGGCACGCTGCTGATCGCCGGTCTGGTGCCCGGCCTCTTCATCGCCTTCGCCTTTCTGGTCTTCAACCACTTCTATTCGGTGCATTACGGTTACAATCCGCCGACACCGTTCAATTTCCGTCTGGTGGTCGTCACGGGTCTGCGCGCCGTCCTGCCAATGCTGACACCGCTGATCCTGATCATCGGCATTGCCAGCGGCCTGTTCACGCCAACGGAAGCAGCTGCCATCGCGGTGGTTTATGTCGCGGTGCTTGGCGTCATCGTCTATCGCACGCTGCCGGTGCGGGAACTGCCGGAAATATTGATCTCGACGGCGCGCATTTCTGGCACCATCCTGTTCATTGCCGCCACCTCGCAGCTTGCCGCCTGGGTCTTCACCTTCGATGGGCTGCCCGAACAGGTGGCCGAGCTTTTGCAGGCCATGAACCTCGGCCCCATGACCGGCATGCTCGTCATCTTCGTCTTCCTGCTGATCATCGGCATCTTCATGGAAGCGATCCCGGCGATGTTCATCCTCATCCCGGTACTGATGCCGCCGGTGGAGGCACTGGGCATCGATCCGATCCATTTCCTGATCGTGACTGTCATGACGCTGACACTCGGGCTGGTGACGCCGCCGGTGGGGGTCTGCCTGTTTGCGGCGGCACAGGTGGCGAATATGAAGATCGAGGATGTCATTCGCGGTTCGCTGGCGCCGATGACGGTGCTGACGCTTGCCATCTTCGCGCTGGTACTTTTCCCGGTGCTGACGCTCGGGCCAATCAGGCTGATGGGGCTTTATTGACGCGAAAACGGATTGCCTGAAACCTCAGACAACGCGACGGGCTTGCCACTCGTCGCGTTGTTTTCGCATCCACTCCAGAAACAGCATGACTTTTCTCTGCCGCAGATGGGAATGCGGGCAGACGATCCATTGGGTGACGAGCTTGATGCGCGGCGCGTCCGTCACGGCCGGCACCAGCATCTTGTCCTGCAGCTCCCGCTCCATCATCAAGGTGCTTTCCAGCGCCACGCCGATGCCGAGAACGGCGGCATCGATGGCCATGTGGCTGCGGTCGAACAGGACCCGCCGCCAGCGCTTTTCGGCTGTCACGCCGGCCAGAGGGAACCAGTGGTTCCATTGCGCCTGCGCCTTCACCGAATGGATGAGCCGCTGGTTCTGCAATTCCTCGGGCAGAAATTTACCGGCGCCCTTATAATTTGGCGAACAGACCGGCAGGAATTCCTCCTCCACCAGCCCTTCCACGAAGAGGCCCGGCCAGCGGCCATCGCCATGGCGCAGCTCTATATCGACGAGTTCCTGCGAAAAATCGGTCGGCTCGTTGGTGCCGTCGAGGCGCACTTCCAGTTCCGGGTGTTCCTCCAGAAACGAGCCGAGACGCGGCAGCAGCCATTTGTTGGAGATTGTCGGCGTCGCCCGGATCGTCAGCGTGGTGACAGAGCGGAAGCCGCGAATACTGTCGGTGGCGTCTGATATCTGTTCGATCTGGGCGGTGATCATCGAGAAATAGCGCTCGCCCGCTTCCGTCAATGTCACCTTGCGGCCGGTTCGCGCCATCAGGGTCGTGCCGAGCTGGCCTTCCAGCAACTGGATCTGCTGGGAAACGGCAGATGGTGTGACGCTCAGTTCCTCTGCCGCCCGGGAAATGCTGCCCGCCCTTGCCGCGGCGTGGAAAACGAGGATCGATTTTATCGGGATTTGCATGGGTAGGGCTTTGCTCAACGGAATACGGCGGTCACCTGAGTATCACAGGTGACCGCCGTGTTGAAAAGCGTTGAACGCGAGGCTTTTAGCGGTGGCTCGGCAGTTTCGGCAGGAACACCGTGAGCAGGCCGAGCAGCGGCATGTAGGAGCAGATGCGGTAGACGAATTCGATGCCTTCCTTGTCCGCATAAACACCCAGAACCGCAGCGCCGATGCCGCCGAAACCGAAGGCGAAACCGAAGAACATGCCGGCGATGAGGCCGACGCGGCCCGGCACCAGTTCCTGCGCGAACACGACGATGGCCGAGAAGGCGGAGGAGAACACGAAGCCGATGACGACGACGAGAATGGCCGTCCAGAACAGGTTCGCATAGGGCAGCAGCAGCGCGAAGGGAATGACGCCGAGGATCGAGAACCAGATGACGACGCGCGAGCCGAAACGGTCGCCGATCGGGCCGCCGAAGAACACGCCCAGTGCCGAAGCGCCGAGGAAGAGGAACAGCAGAACCTGCGCGTCCTGAACACCAAGACCGAACTTGTCGATGGTGTAGAAGGTGAAGTAGCTGGACAGGCTGGCGAGATAGGCATTCTTGGTGGCGGTCAGAACCACCAGCACCAGAAGCGTCATCATGACAGTGCCACGCGCAAGGGGAAGCGTGCGGCTGGCCGGCGCCTTGCCGACCGTTGCGCGGCGGTGGCGGGTGTACCAGACGCCAACCCAGGAAAGCACGCCAAAACCGACGAGCGCGATCAGCGAGAACCAGCTGAGGCTCGTCTGGCCGAGCGGGATGACGATGAAGGCGGCGAGCAGCGGGCCGATGGCCGTGCCGGTATTGCCGCCCACCTGGAAGAAGGACTGCGCCAGACCATGACGGCCGCCGGATGCCAGGCGCGCCACGCGGGAGGCTTCCGGATGGAAGATCGCCGAACCGATGCCGATGAGGCAGGCGCCGATCACCAGAACCTCGAAACTATGGGCAAAAGCAAGCGTGATGAGGCCGGCGCAGGTGGACAGCATGGCGACGGGCAGGGAGAACGGCATGGGCCAGCGGTCCGTCACCATGCCGACAACCGGCTGCAGCAGCGAGGCGGTGACCTGAAAGGCGAAGGTAAGCAGGCCGATCTGCATGAAATCGAGCGCGTAATTTGCCTTCAGCAGCGGATAAAGCGACGTCAGCAGCGATTGCATGATGTCGTTCAGCATGTGGCAGAAGCTGGCGGCTGCGATGATCGAAAACGCCGTGCGTTGCGGATTGAAGCTGTTGCCGGCGCTGGTAACAGTGGCCATAATTTAAGTCCTCTCGGGCTCCCGGCGGAAGACGGGAAACATGTCTTTATTTCTTCCCGCTTTTATTCATATTGTTTCTGGCCTGCATTTGTGTTCTGGACGATTTTCTTTGTGAGTGGGCCAAATGGCAAAAATCAAATCGCGGCAGCCTTCAGGACTGACGCATGACGAGCATGAACGCAGCCTGAAATTGATCGACGGCACCAATGAGCCGGTGCTGGCGCTTTGCCGCGTTTACCCCACCGGGCACCGGACGCCGCCCCACAGCCATAGCCGCGTGCAGATCTGGTGCGCCCGTCAGGGCGTCGTGCTTGTCAGCACTGCGGATGGTCGCTGGATGATACCGCCCGGTCATGGGTTGCTCATACCCGCCGGGCTGCAACATGAGGCGGAAACCATCTCGACGGTGGAGATGCATTCGATCTACGTCCATCCGGACCTGTTTCATGCGGGCGCACCGCGCGTGGTGGAAATAACCGATCTCGCCTCCAGCCTGATTTCGGAATTGCTGGGTGAGGAACACCAGCCGACGGCTTTTCACCGGCAGGGCCTTGTGCGGGCGCTGTTGCTGGACGAGGTCAACCGCCTGCCGGAAAGGCCGCTCGGACTGCCTTTTCCCGATAATCAGCGTCTGGCGGCGCTGTGCCGCGATTTCCTGAAAAAGCCCGTGGCGCGGGTGGAGATCGATGACTGGGCGGCGGCCATGGGCATCAGCCGGCGTTCTTTTACGCGGCTGTTCCGCAAGGAACTGGGGTTGAGTTTCGTCACCTGGCGCCAGCAGGCCTGCATTTTCGCCTCCCTGCCAAGGCTGGCAGCCGGCGAAGCGGTGACGAATGTGGCGCTGGATGCCGGTTATGAAAACATACCGGCTTTCACCACCATGTTCCGGCGAATGCTGGGCAGTTCACCAAGGGCCTATCGGCAGGCGGCGCGGCAGCGCAGCGCTGCTTTTTCCGATTTTGAAGAGATCGAGGGTTAAGCCGCAGTCGCCCGCATGTCACGGCGGAAATCGGAAGGTGACATGCCGGCGATTTGGCGGAACGCCTTGTTGAAGGCGCTGACGGAGCCGAAGCCGCTTTCCATGGCGATCTGCAGGATATTGTCCTTGCCGGTCATCAGCATCGCCTGCGCGCGCGAAAGCCGCAGCAGGGTCAGATATTTGATCAGCGTCATGCCGGTGGATTTGCGGAACAGGTTCATCGCATATTTCGGATGCAGCGAGGCGGCGCGGGCAATCTCCGTCGCGTCGATATCGTCGAGAAAATTTGCGGCGATGAAGTCGCACATGCGCACCACGCCGATGGAGGGCGCCATGCCCTCGTCATCCTCCCTGCGTTTGCCATTGGCGGCGGATGATATGACGGAGTAGGGTTCAAGGAACATCCGCTCGACCCTGAGCAGCAATTCCTCCACTGCGTGCTGGGCTTTCGCCTGTTCGCCCGAAGTGACGTAACGAAACCAACGGCCGAAGTTTTCCGCATCTGCCCGGTCGGTCTCAGCACTCACCATCGTAGCACCACCCATCAGCAGGCTGGAAACGGTGGCGGGCAGCCGCATGCGGAAGAAGTGCACCAGCGGCAGATGCGCGCCGGCGTAAAAGGAATCGTCGGAGGAATGGTCCATCTGGTGCGGCTGGCCACCCCAGAAGATGCACATCTGGCCGGCATCGAGCGAGAGCTCGTGATCGCCCATGCGATAATGCACCGATCCCGACATCACGTAATTCACTTCCACCTGCGCGTGCCAGTGAGGCCTGAGCATGATGGGCGGATGATTGTGAAAAAGCTGCAGCGTCGTCGGCATGCCTTCGATGCTGCTTGCACCCGGCTGGTAGAAGGCTCTTTCAGCAATCTTACTTTCCGCCAAATCGATGTTCCCTTTTTACGAGACAGATTTCCTGCCGCCGCTAATGTGCCCATGTTCGCTGAAGAACGGCAATTGAAAAAGGGAGGTTTTCAATGTGCTTGAAATTTCTTGGCGCGTCTACGGCCATGCTGCTTCTCGCAGCCCCGGCTTTCGCGCAAACCGAAACCGTCACCATCTGGAGCTGGAACGTCGCGGCTTCCGCGCTGAAATCCACGGTAGAGGGCTTCAACAAGCAGAATCCGGATATCAAGATCGTCGTTGAAGACCTTGGAAACAATCAGGTTTTTGACAAGACGCTGGCTGCCTGCGCAGCCGGGGGCGACGGTCTTCCTGATATCGTCACCATTGAAAATTTCGAGGCGGAACTGTTCTGGAGTCGTTTTCCCGATTGTTTCGCCAATCTGACCGAGCTTGGCTATACGCCTGAGAAACAGGCGCTTTTCCCTGATTTCAAGCGCACGGAACTGGAGGTTGACGGCGTCGCCTATGCGGTTCCGTGGGATTCCGGTCCGGTGGCGGTATTTTATCGCCGCGATTTCTATGAGAAGGCAGGCGTCGATCCGGCCACCATCAAAAGCTGGGATGATTTCATCGCCGCCGGCAAGAAGGTCATGGCCGCCAATCCCGGCACCGTCATGGCGCAGGCCGATTTTAACGGCGATAGCGAATGGTTTCGCATGATCGCCAATGAGCAGGGATGCGGTTACTTTTCGACCGATGGCCAGAACATCACCATCAACCAGCCCGCCTGTGTCGCGACCCTTGAAAAGGTCAAGGAAATGAAGGACGCCGGCATCATCACGGCGGCGATCTGGGATGAGAAAATCCAGGCCAATACGGCCGGCAAGGCCGCCAGCCAGATGTATGGCGCCTGGTATGAAGGTACGGTTCGTTCCGGCTCTCCTGATCTTTCCGGCAAATGGGGCGTCTATCTGATGCCGAGCCTGACGGCGGATGGTCCGCATGCGGCCAATCTCGGCGGTTCGTCGCTGGCGATCAGCTCGACATCCGAACACAAGGAAGCGGCGTGGAAATATATCGACTACGCGCTGACCACCAATGAAGGTCAGGTGACGATGCTGAAATCCTTCGGCCTCGTTCCCTCACTGCTGTCCGCCATCGACGATCCTTTCGTCAAGGAAAAGCAGGCCTATTGGGGCGGGCAGGCGGTGTGGACCGATATTCTGGCCACGCTGCCGAAGATCGTGCCGAGCCGCGGCACGGCGTTCCAGTCGGATGCGGATGCGATCTACAAGGCGACGCAGACGAAATATTTCGCCGGCGGTTATCCCGATGCGAAAGCGGCGCTTGATGATGCAGCCAAGCAGATCGAAACGGCCACGGGTTTGCCCGTCGCGCAGTAAGCCGGCGGCCAGGACCGGGCGGGTGCCACAAGTTTCTTCTCCCCGAGGGGGAGAAGTCCGCGGCAGCGGGATGAGGGGGCGAGGGTAGAGATATCTGGAGAGCCAGCCCCCTCATCCGACCCTTTGGGCCACCTTCTCCCCCTCGGGGAGAAGAAATAGGCCGCACCGTTTTGCAAAGGCATTCCCCACATAGGGGCGCGCTCTTTCTGAAGCTTTTCCATTTATCCGGCCCATCGTCCGGCATATGGAGGTCGTCATGCCGTCCAGGAACAGGATCGCTTATGCGTTCCTTGCGCCCTATCTCCTGATTTTCGCCACCTTCTGGGTCTGGCCGATCATCAGCTCGTTCATGCTGTCGTTCCAGAACACGCGGATCAATCCGTGGCGGTTTGCGCCTTCCATGAACTGGGGGCGGCTGGTTTCCGATCCGGCCTTTTATAATGCGCTTTATAACACGCTGATCATTCTGGTCATTCAGGTGCCCGTGATGATCGCGCTCGCCACCGTCATGGCGGTGCTGTTGAATTCGCCGCTCCTGAAGGCGCGGCCGCTTTATCGTTTTGCCTTTTTTGCGCCTGTCGTCGTTGGCGAGGTGGCCTATGCGGCTGTCTTCCGGCTGATGTTCAGCGCCGATTTCGGCATCATCAACAAGCTCATCACCTCCGTCGGCCTTTCGCCCGTCTCTTGGTTCGACAATGCCAATGCCGCCATGGCGCTGGTGATTATCGCGGTGACATGGCGCTGGGCGGGGTATAACGCCATCATCATTCTGGCCGGGCTACAATCCATCCCCGGCGATGTCTATGAAGCGGCGACGCTGGACAAAGTCAGCAAGCGCCAGCAGTTCTTTTATATCACCCTGCCGCTCCTCAAACCCATCATCCTGTTCTGCGTTGTCCTGTCGGTCATCGGCACCATGCAGCTGTTTGCCGAACCCTTCCTCATCACCAACAGGGGAGGGCCGGGCGGCGGCACGGAAACGCTGGGGCTGTTCCTTTATCGCCAGGGCTTCACCTCGCTCAATTTCGGCTACGCCTCGGCCATTGCCTACACCATGGCGGCGCTCGCCATCGCCATTTCACTCCTCAATCTCTGGGTCGGGAGGGAGCCGAAATGAGATCGAAATCGAGATCGCTTTTCTGGCAGAAGATCGCGCTGCATGCGGCGCTGACGCCGCTTGCCATCATCTGGCTGTTTCCGCTGTGGATGATGTTCGTGTTCTCGACCATGCCGGATTACGGCATTTTCAGCCCGGACATTGTTCTGGTGCCATCCACCAATTTCGTCGAGAATTTCAACAATCTGCAGGCGGATACCAATTTCCTCAGGGCCATGTTCATCTCGATCACCGTCGCCGTCATTTACACCGTGCTTTCGGTGTTCCTGACGTCGATGGCCGGCTGGGCGCTGGCGCGTTACCGCTTTGCCGGACGCGGGGTGGTCATCGCCATCATTCTCGGCACCATCACTTTGCCTTTTGCCGTCGTCGTCATTCCGCAATTCATCATGGTGGCACGGGAGTTCAAGCTCGCCAACACCTGGGTGGCGCTGATCGTGCCGCCGCTGTTCAACTCGCTCGGCGTGCTGTTCATGCGGCAATCCTTCTCGATGATGCCGACCGAGCTTTTCGATGCGGCACGGGTGGAGGGCGTCAAGGAATGGCAGATCTTCCTGCGCATCGCCCTGCCATTGGCGCGACCCACCATGGCGGCGCTGTCGATCATTCTCTTCCTGGCCTCGTGGAACAATTACCTCTGGCCGCTTCTCATCAATTCCCGCCCAGGAATGATGACCGCACCCGTGGCGCTTGGCACCCTCATTGGGCTCACCAAAGTGTCATGGGGCGGCATCATGGCCGGCGCGGTGCTGCTCACCGCACCCATCCTCGTGGTTTTCGTGGCTTTGCAGCGTCACTTCATCGCCGGCATTTCCGCCGGGGCAGTCAAGTAAGGGGGCCGCATGGCGGAACTTTCGCTCAACAACGTGGTCAAGCGTTACGGCGCGCTGGAAGTGATCCATGGCGCAAATCTGGAGGTAAAGGACGGGGAGTTCGTCGTTTTCGTCGGCCCCTCCGGCTGCGGCAAATCCACGCTTCTAAGAATGATCGCCGGGCTGGAGGATATTTCCGGCGGCGATATCGTGATTGGCGGCAGGACTGTCAGCGACGCCGATCCGGCAGATCGTGGCATTGCCATGGTGTTCCAGTCCTATGCGCTTTATCCGCATATGACGGTGGCCGAAAACCTCTCCTTCGGCCTTAGAATGAACGGCAACCCCAAGGCGGATACGCAAAAGCGGGTCAACCGCGCCGCCGAAATTCTGCAGATCAACGAGTTGATGCAGCGCCGGCCGAAGCAGCTGTCTGGCGGCCAGCGCCAGCGTGTTGCCATCGGCCGCGCCATCGTGCGCGAACCGCAGGTCTTCCTGTTCGACGAGCCGCTATCGAACCTCGATGCGGAATTGCGGGTGCAGATGCGCGTGGAAATCTCGCGCCTGCACAAGCAGCTCGGCACCACGATGATCTATGTGACGCATGACCAGACCGAGGCGATGACGCTCGCCGACAAGATCGTCGTGCTGCGGGCGGGCAATATCGAACAGGTCGGCGCGCCGCTCGATCTCTATGACGACCCCGCCAACCGCTTCGTTGCCGGTTTCGTCGGTTCGCCGAAGATGAATTTTCTCGACGCTACCATCATCGGCAGCGGCGCCGACAGCGTCACGCTCGCTCTCGACAGCGATCCCGCGGTACGGCTGACTTTGCCGATAAAGGAAGGCGTCAACGAGGGTGCCAAGGTCTCGCTTGGCATTCGGCCGGAGCATTTTGCCGATGCGGGCGGGGGCGATGCCGATCTCACCGTGCATGTCGATGTCGCCGAACATCTCGGCAATACCAGCTATGTCTATGCCCGAACCGAAGGCGGCGAGCAGCTCATCATCGAGCGGCCGGAATCGCGCGATGTCGTCAATCGCGACCGGCTGACGGTCGGCCTTTCCGCCCGCCGGGCTTTCCTTTTCGACAACAAGGGCGAACGCCTGCGCTGAACCCTTTCCCAAGCACCCAAGACTGATATGAAAGACGAGGATTTCATGACGACCGTACAACCGATCCGCTGGGGCATCATCGGCCCGGGCACCATCGCCAGAACCTTTGCTGATGGTATTGCCCATTCCCGCACCGGCAGGTTAGAGGCCATCGCCACCCGCAATCCGGACAAGCCCGGCCTTGCAGAAGCTTTTGCCGGCGCGCGCATTATCAAGGGTTACGATGCCCTGCTTGCCGATCCCGCTATCGATGCGGTCTATATCGCCACGCCCCATACCGGCCATGCCGAATGGGCGATCAAGGCGATCCGGGCCGGCAAGAACGTGCTGGTGGAAAAACCCATCGCGCTCTCGGCCTATGATGCCGACGCCATTTTCCACGAGGCGAAAAAGGCAGGCGTTTTCGCCGGCGAGGCCTATATGTACCGCCTGCATCCGCAGACGGCGAAATTGCTGGAACTGGTGAAGGCCCGGGCGGTGGGCGATATCCGCATCATCCGCTCCAGCTTCGGTTTCAACATGGGTTCGTTCCGGGCCGATCACCGGCTGTTCGCCAATGAAACGGCGGGCGGCGGCATTCTTGATGTCGGCGGTTATCCGGTTTCCATGGTGCGGATGATCGCCGGTGCCGTGGAGGGCAAACCTTTCGCCGAACCGGAAAAGGTCTCGGGTGCGGCGCATCTCGGCCAGTCGGGCGTTGATGAATGGGCCTCGGCCGTGCTGAAATTCGCAAACGGCATCGTCGCCGAAGTCTCGTGCTCGATCATGGCGGCGCAGGACAATGTGCTGCGCATCATCGGCTCGGAAGGGCGCATAGAAGTCAAGGATTTCTGGTTCGCTGCCGGCCACAAGGGTGGCACCGGCCGGATCGATATCATCAGGGGCGACAAGGTCGAAACCATCGAATTGCCCGAGGATCGCTGGCTTTATTCCTTCGAAGTCGATGCAGCGGGTGAGGCAATCCGCCAGGGCAGACACGAATTCGCGGCACCCGGCATGGCCTGGGCCGACAGCCTCGGCAATCTGCGTGTCATGGACCAGTGGCGGGCTTCCGTCGGGCTGGAATACAGCATCGAAAAGGCGACATCGCGCATCGGAAATATCGCCGGTGGCAAGGTCGTCGCCGGAAATTCGGTTCCCAAGCGGCAGATACCGGGCCTTGCCAAGCCGGCGTCCGTGGTCGCGCTCGGTTTCGAATTCTTCCCCAATTTCGCCTCCGCATCCCTGACACTTGATGCCTTTTACGAGGCCGGCGGCAATCTCTTCGATACTGCCTATGTCTATGGCGGGGGAAAGACCGAAGCGATTTTCGGCGACTGGCACACCAGCCGCAATGTGCCGCGTGAGGAGATCGTGCTGATCGGCAAGGGCGCGCATTCGCCGCTCTGCTATCCCGATATGATCACCAAACAGCTCGATCAGTCGCTTGAGCGCCTGGAGACGGATTATGTCGATGCCTATTTCATGCATCGCGATAATCTCGACGTTCCGGTTGCCGAATTCGTCGACGCCATGGATGCCGAAGTCCGGCGTGGACGCATTCGCGGCATTTTCGGCGGCTCCAACTGGACGCGCGAGCGCATGGATGAGGCCGCGGCTTACGCGCAGAAGAACGGCAAACAGGCCCCCGGCGCGCTTTCCAACAATTTCTCGCTTGCCGAAATGCTCGATCCCATCTGGGCAGGCTGCGTTGCGGCATCAGACGACGAGTGGAAGGCCTGGCTGCAATCACGCCAGATCCCCAATTTCGCCTGGTCCAGCCAGGGGCGCGGTTTCTTCACCGACCGGGCGGGGCGCGACAAGCATGATGATGAGGAAATCGTCCGCGTCTGGTATTCCGACCGCAACTTCGTACGCCGCGACCGGGCGATCGAGCTTGCGCAAAAACTCGGCCGCCACCCGATCCATATCGCGCTCGCTTATGTCATCGCCCAGCCTTTCCCGGTCATTCCGCTGATCGGGCCGCGCACGATTGCGGAGCTGGAAGATAGTCTTTCGGCGCTGGATATTGCGCTGACGGATGAGCAGGTGAAGTGGCTGGAGGCGTGAAAGGTAATGACCGGCGGATTCATCCGCCGCTCATTCGGATAGGGCAAGGCGTTGCGGCATATTTCTTCTCCCCAAGGGGGAGAAGGTGGCCCGAAGGGTCGGATGAGGGGGCCAGCTCTCCGGATAACTCTACCCTTGCCCCCTCATCCCGCTGCCGCGGACTTCTCCCCGGCGGGGAGAAGAAACAAGCGGGAAGCGCTCACGCAACTGACGAATCTCAGGGTGGAGACATCATCTTCCACCTTCTTTCCTCTCCCGGCGACTGCTAAAGCGTAGGTTCATAAACCTGTCGCCAAACAATCATCGGGGTTCCCATGAGCGATATCGACCGAAGCCGTGCGCAGCAGCTGATGCGGGAGGCGGATATCGACGCGCTGGTGCTGTTCCAGCCCGAAGCCTTCCGTTATGCCGTCGGTGCGCATGCCGGCGTGGCGACGATGTGGGGCAAAGCGGGTTCCGCGATTGCGCTGGTGCCGGCCGATGCCGGGGCAGGGCTTGCCGCTGTCGTCAGTGATCATGCCGCGCCGATCATCAGGAGGGCCGCGCCGGATGTCGATCTGCGCTGCCATCGCATCTGGATCGATATGGTCGATCTTTCGGGTGTGGAAACCGTCGCGCAGGTGGATGATGCCTATCGCCGCAGCAATTCCGGTGGGCCGCGGCCGGAGACATTCGATCGCACCGCCTGTTTCGGCTTGCTCGCCGATCTTTTGCGGGAGCGCGGGTTGGCTGCAGCGCGCATTGGTGCCGATCTTGAATTCATACCCGCCGCTGATTTTTCAGCGCTGCGGCAGGCACTGCCCGAGGTGAACTGGATTGATGGTTCGACGGTGCTGAAACGTCTGAGGGCGGTGAAGTCAGAACGCGAGATCAAACTTCTCAGGCAGGCGGCAGCCGCCGCCGAGGCAGGGTTGGTCGAGATGGCGGCCGCCGTCCGACCGGGAGCAGCCCTTGGTGAGCTCTCCGCCGCCTGGAAATCCGGCGCGCAGGCATATGCCGCGACATCCGGTTTTTCGCTGAGCGGGCATTGGGACTATATTTCCGTCGGTCCAGCCCTGTCGGACATGACGGCGGCGGTCACACCGGGCGCGCTGATCAAGGCCGATGTCGGCACGCTGGTCGACGGTTATTCCTCTGACGGTGCGCGGACTTTCTCGTGGGGGCCGGTCTCGGCTCTCGCTGCCGATATTTTCAAGGCGCTGGAGGCAGCCTTCGGCTGCGGGCTGGAAGCGCTCCGCCCCGGCAACAGCTTTGGCGCGGTGCACGCGGCCATGCTGGCCTCGATGCGCAGGCAAGGTTTCGGCGAATATTATCGCGGTCATTTCGGCCATTCCGTCGGCGGCGGCGTGGGTATCGAGGAATGGCCGTTCTTTTCCCATGCCAATCCGGAAATCATTCTTCCCGGCATGGTCGTCGCGCTCGAAGCGCCGTTTTATGGCGAAGGGCTGGGCGCGCTGATGATCGAGGACCAGTTCCTCGTCACCTCCTCCGGCGCGGAATGCATGAACAGCCTGCCACGCACCCTGCGGGATTTATCCGCGGACTGAGCGCCGGATCAGAGGAAATCGTCGCGGCGCGGGGTGAAGCAATCGATCAGTTCGCCCTCTTCCAGACACAGGCAGCCATGCTCGATATGGCCGGGAACGACGAGGCTGTCGCCTTTCTGCAGGTCATAGGCCTCACCGTCGCGGTAAAAGCGGAAGCTGCCGCTGGCGACATAGGTGGACTGCACATGTGGATGGCTGTGCAGCCTGCCTTCGGCCCCGGTCTTGAAGCGGAAGGAGACCACCATCAGTTCCGGCGCTTCGGAAAGCACGGTGCGCTCCACGCCATCGTCGGGGGAAACGGTGGGGAAGGTGGGAAGCTGCTGCATATCGTTCTCCTCAGTCATGCAATGCGGTTTAAACGGGCAATCTCAGCGCGGCGCGCGCAGCATGGAGCGATAACGCGTCTGGCTGCTTTTCAGGTGGCTGCGCATGGCGCTGCGCGCCGCCTCCTCGTCGCCGTCCTGTATCGCGATCAGGATCGCTTCATGTTCACCGACGAGCCGGGCGAGATCGGCGGGCGAAAGCACGGTTTCCGTGCCGTTTTCGGCCACGGCGCGGCGCGGAATGAGGGTGGGGCCGAGCACCTGCAGAAACTCGCTGAAACGGGGATTGTTGGTCGCTTCGGCAATGGCGAGATGGAAGGCGAAATCGGCCTCCGCCGTCGGCACGCCCCTGGTGGCGCTGGCGCGGAAGGCATCGAAGGCCTCGATGATCTTTTCCTCCTGCGCCGGCGAGCGGCGAATGGCGGCAAGACCGGCGGCGTCACCTTCCACGGCGGTACGCAATTCCAGCATTTCGATCAGCGACGAGACACGTGCGAGATCGACATTGTGGAAGGGACGCCGCTCAGTGGGTGCGGGTTCCAGTACGAAAACGCCCGCGCCCTGACGCGGCTCGACCAGACCGTCGGAGCGCAGTGAAGCAATCGCCTCCCGCACCACGGTACGGCTGACCCCGAATTCCTGTGTCATCTGCGCTTCGGAAGGCAGGCGTTCGCCCGTCTTGTAACGACCCTTGGCGATCTGGCTGCGGAGTTCCTCCGAAACCTTCACCACAAGCGTTCTGCCTTGTGGGGCTGCCGGTTCGGAGCTTGTCGCTTTTGTCATCTTGGTCGCCGTTCTAAAAAATGTCGGTTGCGTGCACCGTTCCTCGATACGTCATTCGCGGCCTGGCATGCAATCCCGCCTTTTTAGCGGGAAGGATCCGTGCGACATTTCACGTCTCCTTGAAGATCGGGTTGTCGACAAACACGCCACCCTGAAAGCGGACTACCGCGTCGCTCGGGTCCGGTTTGGGGGCGGTCCGGGCGATGTGCTCCCGGAAGGTCTCGGCATTGTCCTTCGGTTTCCACCCAAGAAAGCCGAGATGCGAATTGTCCCACCAGCCGGCATCGTTGGCGGATGCACCCCAGACGACCGGGCAGCCGAGAACGGGTGCGCGGAATGCCGCTTCGATCAGCGACACGAAATCGTCATGCGAGAACCAGGTGGACAGCATGCGGTAATTGTTGGGTTCCGGGGTGCAGGAGCCGATGCGGACAAGCGCCGTCTCCTGACCGAATTTCTCGAAATACATGCGGGCGAGGTTTTCGCCGAAACATTTGGAAACGCCGTAAAGCCCGTCCGGGCGGAAGGGAACATCCGGACCGAGCCTCTCCGTCTGCGCGTAATAACCGATCGTGTGGTTCGAGCTGGCGAAGATGATGCGCGGCTGGCCGTGGGCGCGGGCGGCCTCATAGAGATTGTAAAGCCCGATGATGTTGCCCTGAAGGATTTGTTCGAAGGGCTTTTCCACGGATATGCCGCCCAGATGCACGATACCGTCGCAACCGGCCACCATCGCATCGACGGCTGCCGCATCGGCCAGATCGCATTGCATGCATTCCTCGTTCGGGCCGGCCGGATCGAGCGGGGCGAGATCGGCAAGGCGAATGGTCTCGGCCATCGATGCAAGGCGTTTGCGCATGACGCGGCCAAGCTGGCCCGCAGCACCGGTAACAAGAAGCCGTTTCATTGCCATTCTCCCTCAGCGTTGCACGTCCCTGGCGTGGTCGAGATATGCCTATGCCTCTTGACCTTGTCATACAGATCGTACAAAAAGCGGATAACATATATTATGTGCCATACGCAACAATCATGAAGGATGAGTTTGATGTTGACCGTCGAAACAAGGCAGGCCGTGAACCCGGAATATGCAAAAACGCTGGATACCGAAGGGCTCCGCCGGCATTTCCTCGCCAACGACATGTTTCGTTCCGGCGAAATCAGGCTGATCTACACCCATTATGACCGCTTCGTGATGGGCGGCGCGGTGTCGAACGGTGCGCCGCTGACGCTGGACAAGGTGGAGGAAACCAAGACGCCGTCCTTCCTCGACCGGCGCGAGATGGGCATCGTCAATATCGGCGAGACCGGCACGGTCAGCGCCGGCGGCGAGACCTATACCCTCAATCGCGGCGATGTGCTTTATCTCGGTGCAGGCAGCGGCGCGGTGACCTTTGACGGGGCAGGGCGATTCTATATCACCTCCTGCCCGGCGCATCGCAGCCTGCCGGCAAAGCTCGTGACACTGGCCAACAGCAAGGAAGTCAAGCTCGGCGCGACCGAAACCTCCAACAAGCGCACCATCAACCAGTTCATCCACCCGCTGGTCATGGAAAGCTGCCAGCTGGTGCTGGGCTATACGACGCTGGAGGATGGTTCGGTCTGGAACACGATTCCCTCGCATATTCATGACCGCCGCATGGAGGCCTATCTCTATTTCGGCATGGATGAAAAGTCGCGCGTGCTGCATCTGATGGGTGAGCCGCAGGAGACCCGGCATCTGTTCATTTCGAATGAAGAGGGTGCGATCTCCCCGCCCTGGTCCATCCATTCCGGCGCCGGCATCGGTTCTTACACCTTCATCTGGGCCATGGCGGGAGACAATGTCGATTACACCGACATGGACTTCATCCAGCCGGGAGACCTGAAATGAAGAATCCCTTTTCGCTTCAGGGGCGTAAGGCGCTCGTCACCGGCGCGAATACGGGGCTTGGCCAGGCGATTGCGGTGGGGCTCGCCGCTGCCGGCGCGGAGGTGGTCTGCGCCGCCCGTCGCGCGCCGGATGAAACGCTGGAGATGATCGCCAGGGACGGCGGCAAGGCCAGCGCATTGTCTATCGATTTTGCCGATCCGCTGGCGGCCAAGGACAGTTTTGCCGACGCCGGTTTCGATATTCTCGTCAACAATGCCGGCATCATCCGCCGTGCCGATTCCGTCGAGTTTTCCGAACTCGACTGGGACGAGGTGATGGACGTCAATCTCAAGGCGCTGTTTTTCACCACCCAGGCTTTTGCGAAAGAGCTGCTGGCGAAAGGCCGCTCCGGCAAGGTGGTCAATATCGCTTCGCTCCTCTCCTTTCAGGGTGGCATTCGCGTGCCGTCCTATACGGCGGCGAAACATGGCGTCGCCGGCCTCACCAAGCTTCTGGCGAATGAGTGGGCCGCAAAGGGCATCAATGTGAATGCGATTGCGCCCGGTTACATCGAAACCAACAATACCGAGGCGCTACGCGCGGATGCGGCCCGCAACAAGGCCATTCTCGAGCGTATTCCGGCCGGCCGCTGGGGCCATTCCGACGATATAGCCGGGGCGGCGGTTTTCCTTGCCTCGCCGGCGGCGGATTATGTGCATGGCGCCATTCTCAATGTCGATGGCGGCTGGCTGGCGCGCTGATCTGTTACAGATTTCAACAATTCATCATACAACATGTATGATGAATTGTTGACAAGCATGCGGCAACCGGGTTAGGTGGCTTCCAGTCAATGAATTTACAAAGGAATACCAAACATGAACCCTGAACAAATCAAGGCGGCGCTCGGCTCCGGCCTCTTGTCTTTCCCGGTCACCCATTTCGATGCCGAGGGTCGTTTTGCGGCCGATAGCTACAGGGCGCATGTCGAATGGCTTGCCGGTTATAAAGCGCCGGTGCTGTTTGCCGCCGGCGGCACGGGCGAGTTCTTCTCGCTGAAGCCGGATGAAATCCCCACCATCGTTTCCGCCGCCAAGGACGTGGCCGGTGAAACCGCCATCGTTTCCGGCTGCGGTTACGGCACCGAGATTGCCGTCGACATTGCCCGCTCGGTCGAAAAGGTCGGTGCGGACGGTATCCTGCTTCTGCCGCATTATCTCATCGATGCGCCGCAGGAAGGCCTTTACGCCCACATCAAGAAAGTGTGTCAGTCGGTTGGCATCGGCGTCATGGTTTATAATCGCGACAATTCCGTGCTGCAGGCCGATACGCTGGCGCGTCTCTGCGACGAATGCCCGAACCTCGTGGGCTTCAAGGACGGCACCGGCGATATCGGCCTCGTGCGCCAGATCACCGCCAAGATGGGCGACCGCCTGATGTATCTCGGCGGCATGCCGACGGCGGAACTGTTTGCCGAAGCCTATCTCGGCGCCGGTTTCACCACCTATTCCTCGGCGGTCTTCAACTTCGTGCCGGGCCTTGCCAATGAATTCTACGCCGCCCTGCGCGCCGGCGAACGCGCCACCTGCGAACGTATCCTGACGGAATTCTTCTATCCGTTCATGGCGATCCGTAACCGCGCCAAGGGTTATGCCGTCTCCGCCGTCAAGGCCGGCGTTCGCCTGCAGGGCTTCAATGCCGGTCCGGTGCGCGCGCCGCTGAAGGACCTGACCAATGAGGAAATCGGCATGCTCGACGCCCTGATCGGTACGCACAAGCGCAAAGCCTGATTGGGGGCCTGATCGAGACAAGCGGGAGGGGAGCCATGAAGATCACAGCGGTGCGCACGCATCTGCTCGAACACCGGCTGGATACGCCGTTCGAAAGCGCATCCATGCGTTTTGATCGCCGCGCCCATATTCTGGTGGAAATCGAATGCGACGACGGAACCGTCGGCTGGGGCGAATGCCTCGGCCCGGCGCGGCCCAACGCCGCCGTGGTTCAGGCCTATTCCGGCTGGCTTATCGGCCAGGACCCGCGTGAAACCGAAAAGATCTGGGCCGTGCTTTATAACGCCCTGCGCGATCAGGGCCAGCGCGGCCTCAGCCTCACGGCCCTGTCCGGCATCGATATCGCGCTGTGGGACATCAAGGGCAAGCATTATGGCGCTTCCATCTCGATGCTGCTCGGCGGGCGCTGGCGCGAAAGCGTGCGGGCCTATGCCACCGGCAGCTTCAAGCGCGATGGCGTCGACCGCGTGTCGGACAATGCGTCCGAGATGGCGGATCGCCGGGCGGAGGGCTTTCATGCCTGCAAGATCAAGATCGGCTTCGGCATCGAGGAGGACCTCCGCGTCATCGCCGCCGTGCGCGAGGCGATTGGGCCGGATATGCGGCTGATGATCGACGCCAATCACGGCTACACCGTCACCGAAGCCATCGCGCTCGGCAACCGCGCCGCCGACTATGGTATCGACTGGTTCGAGGAGCCGGTGGTTCCCGAACAGCTCGATGCCTATGCCCGCGTGCGGGCCGGCCAGCCGATACCGGTTGCGGGCGGCGAGACCTGGCACGGGCGTTATGGCATGTGGCAGGCGCTTTCCGCCGGTGCGGTGGATATTCTCCAGCCCGATCTCTGCGGCTGCGGCGGCTTTTCTGAAACGCAGAAGATTGCGGCGCTCGCCACGCTGCACGGCGTGCGCATCGTGCCGCATGTCTGGGGCACTGGCGTACAGATTGCGGCAGCCCTGCAATTCATGGCGGCGATGACGCCCGATCCGGTGCGGGTCAATCCCGTCGAGCCGATCATGGAATTCGACCGCACCTATAATCCGTTCCGGCAGGCCGTGCTGAGCGAGCCGATAGAGGCGGTAAACGGCGTCGTCACGATCCCGAACGGCCCCGGCCTCGGAATAGAGATCAACCGCGACGCATTGCTTGAATTCAGGATGCCAGACCCGTGAGCGAACTTGTCAGAAAACTGAGCGGCACAGCGCCCCGGCCCGCTTTCCCGAAAGGCGCCGTCGATACGCAGATGCATCTCTATCTGCGCCACTATCCCGCCCTGCCGGGTGGACCGGGCCTGCCGCCGGGCGCTCTGCCCGGACCGGAGGATTATCGAAGCCTCATGCGATGGCTCGGCATCGACCGGGTCATCATCACCCAGGGCAACGCCCATCAGCGCGATAACGGCAACACGCTCGCCTGTGTCGCGGAAATGGGCGAGGCGGCCCGGGCGGTGGTCATCATCGATGCCGCAACGACCGAAAAGGACATGGAAAAGCTTGCCGCCGCAGGCGCCGTCGGTGCGCGTATCATGGATTTGCCGGGCGGTGCGGTGAACCTGTCCGAACTGGAAGCCGTGGACGAGCGCGCGCATGCGGCGGACTGGATGGTGGCGGTGCAATTCGACGGCAATACGCTGCTCGATCGCCTGCCGCGCCTTCAGAACATCCGCTCGCGCTGGGTGTTCGATCACCACGGTAAGTTCTTCAAGGGCATCAGAACCGACGGACCGGAAATGGCGGCGCTTCTGAAGCTCATCGACCGCGGCAATCTCTGGTTCAAATTCGCCGGCGTCTACGAAAGTTCGCGCGAGAGCTGGCCCTATGAGGACGTCGCCGCCTTTTCGCGGGTGATTGCCGCCCATGCGCCGGAGCGCATCGTCTGGGGCACCAACTGGCCGCATAATTCCATCCGCGAGACGGCGGCTTATCCCGACGATGCCCGGCTTGCGGAACTCATACTCGGCTGGCTGCCGGATGAAGCGGCGCGCCACCGCGCGCTGGTGGAAAATCCGGAAGCGCTGTTCAAGCTGTCGCCAGTCACGGCGGCATAGGTCAATCGGGGATGGCCGGGGAAGGGAGGTCCCCATCATCCTTTTAAAGTGAAAGGTCTTTGCATGCCGGCCCGGATGGGCGTGAAAAATCGGTCCGATAGCCTTGGAGGGGCTGGATCGTTTCAACAATGGAGGAGGAAAGCATGAAAAAGATTGCAAGCATGATGTGCGTCGCGATGGGGATCGCGCTCGCCGGTGTTTCCGCCAAGGCGCAGGAAATCACCCTGCGTTCGGCCGATATTCATCCCGACGGTTATCCGACAGTCGAAGCGGTGAAATACATGGGCGAGCTTCTGGCCGAGCGCAGCAAGGGCCGCATCAAGATACAGGTCATGAACAATTCCGTTCTCGGCGGCGAGAAGGATACCATCGAGCAGACCCGCTTCGGCGTCATCGACATGAACCGCGTCAATGCCGCGCCCTTCAACAATCTGGTCAAGGAAACCACCGTCCTCGGCCTGCCTTTCCTGTTCCGCTCGACGGAACACATGCACAACACGGTCGACGGCCCGATCGGCGATGAGGTTCTGGCGGCCTTCGAACCGCACGGCCTCATCGGTCTCGCCTTTTACGATTCCGGCGCGCGGTCTTTCTACACCACCAAAAAGCCCATCGAAAAACTCGCGGACCTGAAGGGCCTGAAAATCCGCGTGCAGCAGTCGGATCTGTGGATTTCGATGATGCAGGCCTTTGGCGCCAACCCGACGCCGATGCCGATGGGCGAAGTCTATTCCTCGCTTGAAACCGGTGTCGTCGACGGTGCGGAAAACAACTGGCCCTCTTACGAATCCGCCCGCCACTACGAAGTTGCGAAGAACTATTCGCTCACGGAACATTCGCTGAACCCGGAAATCCTCGTCATTTCCAAGGTCTCTTACGACAAACTCTCTCCGGAAGATCAGAAGCTGTTGCGTCAGGCGGCCAAGGATTCCGTCGGCAAGATGCGTGAACTCTGGAGCGCCCGCGAAAAGGCATCGGAAGAAAAGGTCCGCGCCGGCGGCGTCAACGTCATCAAGGTCGACAAGGAGGAATTCGCTGCCGCGATGGGTCCCGTCTACGACAAGTTCGTCACCGATCCGAAGATGAAAGACCTTCTGGAACGGGTGAAAGCGGTCAAGTAATGCGCGGAAAACCGGCCCTGGGAACAGGGCCGGTTTTCTTTTGTCGCCGTTGACGCGGAGGAACAGACAATGCGAAATTTCATGCGGGCCATTCGCCCCTTTCTCGGCGCGCTCAGTCACGCGTCGCTTTATATTGCCGGTATCGGCATGATCGCCATGACGCTTATCGTCGGCTGGCAGGTCTTTGCGCGGTATATTCTGAACGATTCACCCAGCTGGTCGGAGCCGCTGTCGCTGCATCTCATGTCATGGTTCATCATGCTGGGGGCGGCCGTCGGCGTGCGCGAAAGCGTGCATCTGGGGCTGGATATCCTGCGCTACATGATGCCGCCACGGGTGCAGAAGGGAATGGACCTTACCAGCCTTGCCCTGATCTTTTTCTTCGGCGCCGGCATGGCCTGGTATGGCACCTCGCTTTCCATGGGCACATGGACGGCGACGATCCCGGTTCTCGGCTGGCCGGGCGGCACGGATTTCTTCCCGCTGATCGGCGGCGGTTTCCTCATCGCGCTGTTTGCGGCTGAACGTTTCGTCGATCTCGCCATCGGCGAGGAGATTGCGGCGGATGTGATCGTGCAGGAGGCAGCGTAGATGGCTTACACCATTCTCTTCGGGGTCTTCACCCTGCTGATGCTGATCGGCACGCCGATAGCATTTTGCCTCGGCATTGCCTCTTTCGCCACGGTTCTTTATCTCGGCCTGCCGCCCATTGTCGTGTTTCAGCAGATGAATTCCGGCATGAACGTGTTTGCGATGATGGCGATACCGTTTTTCATCTTCGCCGGCGACCTGATGGTGCGCGGCGGCATCGCCCATCGCCTCATCCGCTTCGCGGCCGGCCTCGTGGGACACCTGCGCGGCGGTCTCGGCCAGGTCAACATCGTGGCCTCGACGCTGTTCGGCGGCATTTCCGGTTCGGCCGTGGCCGACGCCTCGGCCGTCGGCGGGCTGATGATCCCGCAAATGGCCAAGCGCGGTTATGACAGGGACTATGCGGTCAATGTCACGGTCAATGCGGCCATCATCGCGCTGATGATACCGCCCTCGCATAACATGATCCTTTATTCGATTGCGGCGGGCGGCAATGTTTCGGTGGCCGATCTTTTTACCGCCGGCATCGTTCCGGGTTTCCTGCTTGCCGCGGCGCTGATGGTGACGGCCTATATCGTCGCCCGGCGCAAGGGTTATCCTTCCGAGCCGTTCCCGGGCTTCTCGAAGCTGATGTATTATCTCCTGGCCTCGTTCCCCGGCATCCTGCTGATCGGCATCATCTTCGGCGGTGTGCGTTCGGGCATCTTCACCGCGACGGAAAGTTCCTGCATCGCGGTTCTCTATGCCTTCCTCGTTGCGATGCTGGTCTATCGCGAACTGGACTGGAGCGGTTTCGTGGAGGCGGTGATGGGTGCGGTGCGCACGACGGCCATGGTTCTGCTGGTCATCGGCACGGCGGCGTCCTTCGGCTGGCTGATGGCCTTCCTGCAGGTGCAGACGCTGATGATTGCCGCAATCAGCGCGATTTCGGACAATCCGATCATCGTGCTGCTCGTCATCAACGTCATCCTGCTGTTGCTCGGCACCTTCATGGATATGGCGCCGATGGTCATCATATCCACGCCGGTGCTTCTGCCCGTGGTGAAGGCCTTCGGCATCGACCCCGTACATTTCGGCGTGGTGATGATCCTGAACGCCGGTATCGGGCTCAACACGCCGCCAGTCGGAACGGTGCTTTTCGTCGGCTGCGCGGTCGGCGGCATATCGATACGGGAAGCGATGCGGACGATCTGGCCGTTCTTCGGGGCCAGCATCGCGGTGCTGCTTGCCGTCACCTATATTCCGTCGCTGTCCCTGTGGTTGCCGTCACTGTTCCGGTAATTCCAGCGCTCTCAAACGAGAAGGCCCCGCTATGCCGGGGCCTTTTCCGTTTCAGTGGCAAGCAGCCTCTGCTGCTCGTGTTCGTCAAAGGCCAGGAGATTGCCATGCCGGCTGCGGCGTATGCGGTTCATATGGTCGCGCGGGCTTAACCCCAATGTCCGTTTGAACATGCGTGAGAAATAATAGGGGTCGCCATAGCCCACTTCGGCGGCCGCTGCCGTAACCGAAAGCCCAGCCTCGAGAAAATGCATGGCGCGCTCCATGCGTTTGAACTCCTGATATTTACGCGGCGTCCGTCCCACCCGTTTTTGAAATTCGCGCAGAAAATAATCGCGATTATAGGGAGCCGCGTCGGTCGCCCGGCCGGCAATGTCGGGGTCGAGCGGATTGGCCGAAATCATGGTGATCGCCTTCATCACCGCAAGGTCGAGGCCTTCCGTACCCTCCGGCTGGAAACTCGGCCGGTCGACCCATCCGAGGAAGGCGTCGTCGATGAAGGCGATGAGAAGCACCATGAAAAGATGGTGCTGGCCAAGCGTGACGGAGGAGGGCGGGGCGCTCTGCCGGTAGTGGCGCACCAGCGGTTCCAGCAGCGGCCAACGGCTCAGCTTCACTTTGGGCTTCAGGTCCATCTGCGCGATCAGGTTGTGGCGGCCGTAGATATCCAGCGTGAAATGCTGCGCCACCCCGCGATAGGTGACGGCCTGCTCGTTCCAGCCGATAAAGCGCTGCCCCCGGAAAATCAGCATGGCGTCACCGGGTTCCAGCATCCGCGCCTCGCCATCGACGAGATAATGCCCGCGCCCTTCCAGGCAGATGATGAGGTCGTCCACCTGATTGGATTTGTCGATCTGCCAGGTGCGCGAATGCTCCATCTTGATCGTTGCGCGCGTCAGGTTGAGGTTGAGCGCCGCAGGCGGAACGGACGATAGAATGCCACCTTCGATTTCGTCCATCTTTTTCCTCGTCTTTGTTAATTCACCTTGGCGCGGAAATTTGGTTTTGTCACCGCATAAATTGCTTTTACGCGCCGTATCAATGAGGGAGGAGATCGGTCGCGGCGAGAAATTGCGCCATCACGCGCCTGCCGCCTGCCGTTCCGGGAGAATCACTTGTACGAAATTGTATTCTGTCATTCGCGTTCCACCGGGACGCGGGGAGGAGCATTATGAAATCTCAGCGCTTCCTCGGGCTGGGATATCTGACGCCTTATATCGTCGGGCTTTTGGTCTTCACGGCCATCCCGTTTCTCGGCTCGCTCTATCTCAGCTTCACCCGTTACGATCTGATGAGCGATCCCACCTGGGCGGGGCTGGCCAATTACGAGCGGCTGTTCACCCGCGACCGCACCTTCATGAAATCGCTGAACGTTACCCTGTTCTACGTGTTTCTGACGGTGCCGCTGAAGCTTGCCTTCGCGCTGTTCATTGCGGCCATACTCAATTACAAGCTGCAATTCATCAACTTCTTCCGCACCGCCTTTTACGTGCCGTCCATTCTCGGCGGCTCCATCGCGATTGCGGTGCTGTGGCGCTATATCTTCGCGAGCGAGGGGCTCGCCAATATGGCGCTGGCCGCCATCGGCCTGTCGCCGGTGGACTGGTTCGGCGATCCGGGCAATGCGCTTTTCACCATCACGCTGTTGCGCTGCTGGCAGTTCGGTTCGGCCATGGTGATCTTTCTCGCCGCCCTGCAATCCATCGACAAGTCGCTTTACGAGGCGGCCGCCATCGATGGCGCGGGCAAGGTGAGAACCTTCTTCTTCATCACGCTGCCGCTTCTGACGCCCGTGATCTTCTTCAACCTCATCATGCAGATGGTGCAGGCGTTTCAGGAGTTCAACGGGCCTTATATCATCACCCAGGGCGGGCCGCTGAAGTCCACTTACCTGCTGCCTCTTTATATCTACGACGAGGCCTTCAAGAAGTTCAACATGGGCTATGCCTCCGCCATCGCCTGGGTGCTCTTTACCATCATCACCGTGCTGACCCTCGTGGCCTTCTGGTCCTCGAAGAAGTGGGTCTATTACGCCGGCGACAAGCGGAACTGATGCCATGACCGATATTGCAACCCTGAACGACATGCAGGCGGCCCGCCGGGCGCGGCTCAGGCTCGTCTCCACCTCAGTCCGCTACGTGCTTCTCTTCGCGGTCGGCCTCATCATGCTCTACCCGCTGATCTGGCTGGTGGGCGCAAGCTTCAAGACCAATTCGGAAATCTTCTCCGGCGCCGGCTTCATTCCTGAAAACCCGACGCTGGACGGCTATATTCGCGGCTGGGAAACCTCGACGCCCTATACGTTCGGCCGGTTCTTCTGGAATTCGTTCCTGATCATCCTGCCGAAAGTCATCGGCACGGCGATTTCCTGCACCATGGCGGCCTATGCCTTCGCACGCTTCGATTTTCCATTGAAGAAAATCCTGTTCGGCTCGGTCATCGCCATCCTGCTGTTGCCGAATGTCGTTACCCGCATTCCGCAATATATCCTGTTTCGCGATCTCGGCTGGCTGGACAGTTTCCTGCCGCTCTGGGTGCCGTCCGCGCTCGCCGGCGATGCCTTCTTCGTTTTCATGCTGGTGCAGTTCCTGCGCTCGCTGCCATCGGACATGGAGGAGGCCGCTCGGGTGGATGGCGCCAACAGCCTGCAGACGCTGATTTACATCGTCGTGCCGATGCTGGCGCCGGCGCTGATCTCGGTCTGCCTGTTCCAGTTCATGTGGACGATGAACGACTTTCTAGGGCCGCTGATCTACCTGTCCTCGGTCGACAAATATCCGGTGAGCCTGGCGCTCAAACTCTCCATCGACACCACCGAAGCCTTCGAATGGAACCGCATCCTGGCGATGTCGGTGCTGACGATCGCGCCTGCGCTGATCGTGTTCTTCGCGGCGCAACGGTATTTCATTGAAGGGATCTCGTCTGGCGGGGTCAAGGGCTGAAAATGGCAAGCGTACAACTTAAAAATCTCGAAAAAATCTATGGCGGCAGCTTCAAGGCCGTGCACGGCATCAATCTCGAGGTCGAGGATGGTGAGTTCATGGTGTTCGTCGGCCCTTCCGGCTGCGCCAAATCCACGACATTGCGCATGGTGGCGGGGCTGGAAGAAATTACCGGCGGTGAAATCCTGATCGGCGACCAGCGCGTCAACGACCTGCCGCCCGGCAAGCGCTCCATCGCCATGGTGTTCCAGAATTACGCGCTTTATCCGCATATGAAGGTGCGCGGCAATCTCGCCTTCGGCCTGAAGATCGCCGGTGTCGCCAGGCCCGAGATAGAAAAGGCAATCGATAATGTCGCGCGCATTCTCGAAATCGAGCCGCTGCTCGACCGTCTGCCGAAGCAGCTCTCCGGCGGGCAGGCGCAGCGTGTGGCGCTGGGCCGCGCGCTCATCAAGAAGCCCGGCGTGTTCCTGTTCGATGAGCCGCTGTCCAATCTCGACGCCAAGCTGCGCGCCTCCATGCGGGTGCGCATCACCGATCTGCATCGCCAGCTGAAGGCGGAGGGGCTGTCCTCGACGGTCATTTACGTCACCCATGACCAGACGGAGGCCATGACCATGGGAGACCGTATCTGCGTCATGCAGGCCGGCCGCATCATGCAGGTCGCGACGCCGAAGGAGCTTTACAACCACCCCGCCAATCTCTTTGTTGCCGGCTTTATCGGCACGCCGGAAATGAACCTGGTGGATGTGGCAATCGAGGATGCGGAGTTCGTCATCGCTGGCCAGCGGCTGCCGATCGGCGCGCATCTGGAGCAACGGCTATCGGCGAGACCCGCGAATGCCGTCATCGGCATCCGCCCGCAGCATCTTGCGCTGGCGGGGGAGACGGATGGCCCGGCGCTGCAGGCGAAACTCACCAATGCGGAGTTCATGGGCCACGAGGTCTATCTGCACGCCGATCTAGGCGGCCAGAAAGTCGTCAGCGTCGTTGGCGCGGCGGAATTCGAGGCACTCGGGCGCGACGGCATCCTGCGGCTGAAGCCGGACCCGGAGAAGCTGCATATTTTCGACAAGGCCGACGGTCGCAACGTCTCGCTGTGAGGAGCGGACGGGTGTGCCTGATTTTTCGAGGAGGAGAAGAACAATGAAGACGATGACAAGAATGATGGCGATGCTCGCAGGCGCCGCTTATGTGGCGATGGCAACCGCTCCGGCGGCAGGTGCTGCGGAACTGCGCATGTCGTGGTGGGGCGGCGAAAGCCGCCACGTCGCCACCCAGAAGGCCATTGCCGCCTGTGGCGAGAAATACGGTCACACGGTGAAGGGCGAATTCACCGGATTCGATGGCTATCTGGAAAAGCTCACCACCCAGATGGCCGGCAAGACGGAGGCCGATATCGTTCAGGTCAACTGGCCGTGGCTGCCGCTGTTTTCCAAGAACGGCGAAGGTTTTGCCGATCTGCGCCAGCTGAAGCCGCTCGATCTTTCGCAATGGGCCGAGAGCGATCTGGACGCCGGTTCGATGAACGGCGTGCTGCAGGGGCTTTCCGTTTCCACCACCGGCCGCGTCTTTTTCTTCAACGCCACCACCTTCGAAAAGGCCGGCGTGGAAATTCCGAAGACCTGGGACGAGTTTTTCGCGGCAACCAAGACCATCAAGGAAAAGCTCGGCAAGGACTATTACACCTTCAATGCCGTGAAGGAGACTGCCCAGCTTCTGGTGACGCTGGCCGTCGTGCAGAAGACCGGCAAGGATCTGGTCGATCCCAAGACCAACCGTGTGGCCTGGACGCCGGAGGAGCTGGCCGAGGGTATCTCTTTCGTCGGCAAGCTGGTCGAAACCGGCTCCATCCGCTCCCAGAAAGAGGAAGCGGCCGACGGTAACGTCAATCTCTATGAAAAGCCGTCCTGGTCGGAAGGCCGGATTGCCGGCTCCTATGAATGGGATTCGACCTATTCGAAATATGCCGATCCGCTGAAGGAAGGGCAGGTTCTGAAACCGGTGCCGATGCTGAAGCTTGCCGATGCCGTGACCGAAGGCGTCTATCGCAAGCCTTCCATGGTGTTTTCGATCTCGAAAAACTCGAAGAACCCGGAAGCGGCCGCGCAAGTTCTGAACTGCCTGCTGAACGAACCGGAAGGCATCGATGCACTCGGCACCTCACGCGGTCTGCCCGCCTCGAAGGCTGCGGCGGCGCGTCTGGGGAACAAGGGCGAGCCGGAAGTGCGGGCCGCCAACGCCATAGTCATGGCCGCGTCGGGACCGGTGGTGTCGCCCTTCAACGAACATCCTGAAATTCGCTCGGGCTTCATCGATACGCTGGAGGAATACGCCTATGGCCAGCTGACGGCGGAAGAGGCGGCCGAGCAGATCATCGATACGACCAACGATGTTCTCGCCAAATTCGATTGACGACCATGGCCTGCCGCCTGCATGGCGGCGGGCTCCCTATCCGGCTGCCGGATGATGTGAGGCGTGTCCGCCAAGGGTTTGGCCGGACGGGCACCAAAGACGAGAAAAGAGCATGAACGAACCCCTTATCATCGCGTCTTCGGCGCGAACGGCAGCGCTTTGCCTTGCCGCTCCCGGCGCTCGCTATTTCCTTTCATCCAAAACGGTATGGCGTCTGACGTCGGCGGATGGTGACGAGCGGCGCGGCGAAACCGCGACCGTGGTGACGCTGCTGCATGATCTCTCCCCGGATACCCGCTATGTCTTCGAAGCGGAAGGGTTCGGACAGTTGGCGTTCAGAACCGCCGCCTGTGCCGGGCTAGTCGAGGCTGCGGCGTTCTCCCTCATGCCGGATGTTGCGCTCGATGATGAGACACGCGCGCGCGCCAATGCGCAGGCGCTGGAAAGGGCCGTGGCTGCGGTGCCGCAGGGCGGCACGTTGCGTCTCACGGCCGGTCTCTGGACGGCCTTTCCCGTACGCCTCAAAAGCAACATGACCTTCCACCTTGCCGAAGGAGCCGTGCTGCGCGCGCCCTCCAGCCGCAGGGGCTGGCCGATCCTGCCTGCCCGCGATGAGGCTGGACGCATGCTCGGAAGCTGGGAAGGCTTGCCGGATGCCTGTTTTGCCGCACCGGTTCACGCCATCGCGGCAGATAATCTCGTCATCGAGGGCAGGGGCGTTCTGGATGGTTCGGGCGATAGCGGCGATTGGTGGAGCTGGCCGAAAGAAACCCGCGACGGCGCGCGCCGGCCACGCGGCCTGCATCTCGTTTCCTGCCGGAAGACAAACCTGCTCGGTTTCACCATCCGAAATGCAGCCTCCTGGACGATCCATCCGCAGGGCTGCGAAGACTTGATCGCCGCCGGCCTCAGCATCGTCGCACCGCATGACAGCCCGAACACCGATGGTTTCAACCCCGAAAGCTGCCGTAACGTCACGATATCAGGCGTGCGCTTTTCCGTCGGCGACGATTGCATCGCGGTGAAGGCGGGAAAGCGCGGCCCCGATGGGGAGGACGATCATCTCGCGGAAACGCGCGGCGTTCGGGTGCGCCATTGCCTGATGGAGCGGGGCCATGGCGGGTTGGTGATCGGTTCGGAAATGTCCGGCGGTGTGCATGACGTGGCGGTTGAGGATTGCGACATGGTCGGCACGGATCGCGGTCTGCGCCTCAAGACACGGCGCGGGCGGGGCGGCACCGTCAGCAATATCGCCATGCGCCGGGTGCTGCTGGATGGCGTGCAGACCGCGCTTTCCGCCAATGCCCATTACCATTGCGATGCCGATGGACATGATGACTGGGTGCAATCGCGAAACTCGGTGCCGGTCGATGGCGGCACGCCCTTTATCGACGGTATTACCGTGGAGGATGTCGAAATTCGCAATCTCTCCCATGCGGCCGGCGCTTTTCTTGGCCTTGCCGAAGCGCCTATCCGCAACATCGCCATCAGCAATCTCACCATCGTCTCGCGTGATCCTTCGGCCATCGCAACGCCGCCGATCATGGCCGACCGGGTGCGTCCCATGCGCCATGAGGCGATTGTTTTCGAGCAGGCGCATATAGTCTGCGATAATCCCGCCCTGCTGAGCGATGCTTCCGTTTCCATTGTGTCAGATTCCGATTGAGAAAACCGATGAAAGCCACTGAATATTTTGATCAATTCTCCAGTCGCTATAAGCATTACAAGGGCGGAAGCTGGTGTTATGAGGATGGATGCGTTTATCGCGGCCTGCAGCAGCTGTTCGAGGCGACCGGGGAAGCGCGCTGGAACGACCATCTGCATCGTCTCGCCGATGCACAGATAGCGCCAGACGGTACACTCGCCGGTTACGATCCGCAGGAATATAATATCGACCATATCCTCGCTGGCCGTATCCTCTTTCCCCTTGCGGCGGAAACGGGCGATCCGCGTTACCTCGCTGCGGCGGAGCATCTGGCGGGGCAACTGCGCAGCCATCCGCGCATCGCATCCGGAAATTACTGGCACAAGAAGCGTTATCCGCATCAGGTCTGGCTGGACGGGCTTTACATGGGGCTTCCTTTCCAGATCGAATACGCGCAGGCGACGGGGCGGGCGGAACTGATCGACGATGCGCTGCGGCAGTTTTCAGCAGCGCTCGCGGCGACGGCGGATAGCGGTGGGCTCTATGCCCATGGTTACGACGACAGCCGCAGCCAGCGCTGGGCCGATCCGCAAAGCGGCAAGTCTCCCGCCATATGGGCGCGCGCGGTGGGCTGGCTCTCCATGGCGCTGGTGGATGCGCTCGCCATCCTGCCGGAGGACGGCGCGACGGCGGCGCTTCGCAACAAGACGCAGTTGCTTCTGGCCGGTGTCATCGCCCGGCAGACCGAGGCCGGCCTCTGGATGCAGGTTCTCGACAATCCGGGCCTTGCGGGCAATTATGAGGAAACATCCGCCTCGGCCATGTTTGCCTATGCCTTGCTGCACGCAGTGCGGTTGAAGCTCGTGCAGGGCGAAGAGGCGAATGCCGCCATTTCGGCGGGCCGTCGCGCGCTTGAGGCGCTTCTGAAAACGCGGCTGAAAACCGATGAAGAGGGCGTGACGCGCCTCACCGGCATCGTGCATGTCGCGGGCCTTGGCGGCTTTGAGGGCAATTATCGCGATGGAACGCCGGAATATTATCTGACCGAGCCGGTGGTGTCCGACGATGCCAAGGGCGTCGGGCCGCTGATGATGGCCTATGCCGATAGCCTGCTTCTGGCCAAGCCGCAGGCGCAGGCTGTTTCAGCGGCGTGACGTCACGCCGCCCTTGCGAAGATCACGGTCTGGATCAGGCCCTGTTTCTTGTGGTTGGCAATGGTGATCGTGCCGCCGAAGCGCTCGATGATTTCCCTGGCGATGGCAAGACCAAGACCGACGCCGGGGATTGATTTGCGCCGCGCGAGGTCCACCCGGAAGAAGGGTTCGAACACCCGGCCGATCAGTTCCTGCGGAATGCCGGGGCCTTCATCCCTGATCGTCACGACGATTTCGCTCTCGTCTCCGGTCAGATCGATATGCGCCTTCTTGCCATGGGTGACGGCGTTCAGGATGAGGTTGCGCAGGGCTCTTTTCAGCGCCAGCGGGGCCGCCTTGATAGTCATCGCGGCCTCCGGCTCGATGAAGTCGAGCGCACCCGCGTGACCGAGATCGGAAACATCGCTGACGATTTCGCTAAGAAGCGTGCCGATGTCGATCGTTTTGACGCTGTCCTGGCTGACCTCTTCCCGCACCAGAAGAATGGCGCTGTCGGCGATGGCGTCCAGCTCCTCAAGGTCCGCCAGCCATTTGGCCCGTTCCTCGTCGTTTTCGATGAATTCCGCCCTCAGCCGCATGCGGGTCATCGGGGTTCTGAGATCGTGGCCGGCGGCGGCGACGAGGCGCATACGGCTTTCCATCGCCGCCTTCAGGCGGGTGGCGAGTTCGTTCAGCGCCCGCGCGGTGGCGCGGATTTCGCCCGGTCCGGTTTCCGGCAGGTGCGGCAGCGAACCGTCAGGCCCGATGCTGGCGGCGGCATTTTCCAGCATGTCGAGCGGGCGGGTGATCTTGCTGGCGGCAAAGATCGAAACGGCGGCGCTACCGAGAATGATCAGCCCTATCCACATGCCGAAAATTTTCCAGCCGCCCGGCGGAGGACCCATATGCGGGATTTCCGCGACCAGCCAGCCGCCTTTTTCCAGCGGGATAGCCGCCACGGGGGCAGGATTTCCCGGCGAGCGGATGACCATGGCGGTGCGCGGCTCTCCGACGCGGGCCAACGCCTTTTCCAGAAATTCCGAAAGCATGCCGTCGAGATCGCCTTCCGGCGGTTTCTGTTCGATCTGGAAATAACCGGGCTGCTGCAGGGAGGGATCACGCTCGGCCATGGTGACGGCAAAGGCGAGGCTGCGGGCGAGCGGCTCGATGGTGGCGTCGGGCGGCGGCGGCTGCAATGTACGGTCCGCCACAAAAGTCGCAAGCGCGATGACTGCGATGATGGAGACGATCATCAGCGCCGTGATGCGGTTTCTAAGCGAACTCATCGCTGCACCGGCAGGGTTTTGACCTGAACCGTCATCTGGTAACCGCCATTGCGCACGGTCTTGAAGATCGGCGTTTGGGTGTCGGCGTCCAGCTTCTTGCGCAAGCGGCTCATCAGCACGTCGATGGAGCGGTCGAACGGTCCGCGATCCTTGCCCTGCGTGAGATCGAGAAGCTGATCGCGGGAGAGAAGCCGACCGGGCCTGTCGAGAAAGACTTTCAGCAGATCGAATTCCGCTCCCGTCAAATCTATCTTTTCACCGCTGGCGCGGATGACGGAACGCTGCTCGGGATCGGCGGTGAAATCCGCAAAACCATAGGCGGCGGAGGAGGGGCGGGGGGCTTCCTGCGGTGTGGCGCGGCGCAGCACGGCCTTGATGCGCGCTGTCAGTTCGCGCGGATTGAAGGGTTTGCCGAGATAGTCGTCGGCGCCGATTTCCAGCCCGACGATCCGGTCGACATCTTCCTTCAGCGCAGTCAGGAGAATGACCGGCGTGCGCGGCCGGCGGCCCTGCAGGTCGCGGCAGATATCGAGGCCGGAACCATCGGGCAGCATCACGTCGAGCACGATGAGGTCGGGATCGGAACTGGCGATCTTTTCCTCGAACTCACGCCTGTCGGCGGCCATCGACACGCGGAACCCCTGTGAGCTGAGATATTTCGCGAGCAATGTGCGTATTTCCGGATCGTCATCGACGATCAATATATGTGTCACCGAAACTGTCGTCATATCGTCCAACCTTTTGATGCCACTATACATAAGCGCTGAAAAGAAACGGCGGATTTTTGCAACGAAAGCTTGCCGGGGCCGTTCTGGCAACATTCGGTTACAAATAGGCGGTTTGCGGAAGCAGCCCGGAAACATTCGGACCAAAGCCGGAAACGCGATGCTCCTATCGTCCTTTCATGTTGGAAAACGGAAGGAAGGTAAGATGAGAAACTCGATACTGGCCGCCGCCATCGCGACAGCAACGATGGGCGTTTCCGCCGCCGCGCAGGCGGCAGAAGAGAATGCACCCGCACCCCGCACGACCGAACAGTCTACGCCGCCGCCCGTCAATCTCGATCTCGGCCCGGACATCGGCCCGGATCGGGGTCCGGATGAAAGGCCGCTGCTGCCGCATATGCGCAGAATGCCCGGCCCGGATGTTCTCGGCCTGGCGACGAAGCTTTCGGCGGCCGAAATCTATCTCGGTGTCACGCCGGAGCAGCTCGGTCCCTGGCGCGCCTATACCACGGCGCTGATCGATCTCGTTTCTCCCGGTCCGGAACGCAATCCGCCGCCGCCAGTGCCGGGTGAAGGCAAGGCCAAGCCCGAGCCGCGTCTTGCGGGAGAGGAACTGGCAGGCATCATCGCGCAGAAGGCGGAAAAGGCCAAAGCCCTGCAGGACGCCATTGCGGCGCTGAAACCGAAGCTTTCGCCGCAGCAGGTGACGAAGCTTGCCGAGCTTGAGCGTGCCCTGATGCCGCCTCCGCCTCCCGGCCCGCGTCATGGCCCCGCAGAGCGCGGCGGCTTTGCTCCCCCGCATGGCGACATGAGGCCGCCGGTTCCCGAGGTGGAACGGGGCTGAGGCAAGTTTTCGAAGTTTCCTCCTTTAATCTGCCCCCCAGTAAAGGAGGAAATCAGCCGGCAACGGCTGGAGCCGGGGGATCGCACGCCTGCGATCCCCCGCGTGATTTTCAAGCAGGAAGACGATGATGAGATATTTTTATCTGGTGCTGGCAACGGCTTTTGGTTTGAGCTTTGCCTGGTCGATGGCCGTGGCGAAGGACAAGCCCGTGCAACAGCCGGCGGTCAAATTCCGCCAGGAAGAACAGCGGCGTCAGCCCGCCTGCGCGAAGGATCAGCGCGAGAAGACGGATTCCAGACGTTTTCGCAGCACCTGCCGCAAGGCGGCGGCGCGGAAATCCGCTTCTGCCTATGAATGGATCGAAGCGGACAGGGGTTTCATCCTCGTGAAACACGACATGACGCCGGTTTCTTCCTTCGAGTGAACCGGCTGGACAGGACATCAAGATGAAAACGGCACGCAAGGCAGGCGCATTGCTGGCGGTTGTCGCTCTCGCTGTGGGCGGCTACTGGCTGTCCTCGCAATATACGCGGGCGGCCACACCCGGCTATATCACCGCACCGGTGACGCGCGGCGATATCGAGCAGACGGTGCTGGCGACGGGAACGCTGAAACCCGTTCGCCTTGTCGCCGTCGGCGCGCAGGCCTCCGGCCGCATCACCGCCGTCAGGGTGGCGCTCGGCGATACGGTCAAGGCGGGCGATCTGATCGCCGAAATCGATTCCGTTACCCAGACGAACAGTCTGCGCACGGCGCAGGCGGCCCTGGCGAACGTGAAGGCGCAGCGGGTGGAGAAGCAGGCGACGCTTATTCTCAACCGCCAGAGCCTTGCCCGTCAGCAGGAGATGGTGTCGAAAAACGCCGCCTCCCGCGCCGATTTCGAAAGCGCCACCGCAGCCCTTGCCGTCACCGAGGCGCAGATCGAAGCCATCGACGCCCAGATCGAGGAAGCGCAGGTGGCGGTGGAAACGGCCGAGGCCAATCTTGGCTATACCAAGATCACAGCCCCCATCGAAGGCACGGTTCTGTCGATCGTCAGCCAGGAAGGGCAGACCGTCAACGCCACGCAATCCGCACCAACCATCGTCATTCTCGGCCAACTCGACCGGATGACGGTGCGCACGGAAATTTCCGAGGCCGATGTAACGCGGGTCAAGCCGGACCTGCCGGTCTATTTCACGGTGCTCGGCGAGCCGCAGCAGCGTTACGACGCGACGCTTGCGTCGATAGAGCCGGCGCCGGAATCGGTGCGCAGCGATTCCAGCTTCAGTTCCTCGACCTCTTCATCCTCCAGCTCATCCTCTTCCAGCACGTCGTCATCCGAGGCGATCTATTATAATGGCGTGTTCGAAGTGCCGAACCCGGAAGGCAAGCTGCGTACCTATATGACGGCGGAGGTCCATATCGTTCTGGGTGAAGCGAAGGATGTGCTGACTGTCCCTTCGGCAGCCCTTGGCAGCATGGACAGCGACGGCAGCTATGCCGTGCGCGTGGCCGGCGCCGATGGCAGGGTTTCCGAGCGCAAGGTCGAAATCGGGTTGAACAACAAGGTCACGGCGGAAGTGCGTTCGGGCCTTGTCGAAAACGAGCGGGTGGTGACCGGCGAACGTTCCACCGACACCACCGCAAACGCCATGCCGGGGCCGGGCGGCCCGCCAATGGGGCTTTGAAACCATGGCTGAACCTCTGATTTCGCTTAAATCCGTGCGGCGGGATTATCCCTCCGGCGAAGGCACGATCAGCGTGCTGAAGCACATCGACCTCACCATCGAGGCCGGTGAGATGGTGGCGATCGTCGGCGCGTCCGGGTCGGGCAAGTCGACGCTGATGAATATTCTCGGCTGTCTCGACCGCCCGACATCGGGTAGCTACAGCATCAGGGGCCGGGAAACGGGCAATCTCGATGCCGACGCGCTTTCGGCGCTGCGGCGTGAAAATCTCGGCTTCATCTTCCAGCGCTACCATCTGCTGGCCGAGTTGACGGCGCTCGGCAATGTCGAAATTCCGGCGATCTATGCCGGCAAGACACAGGGCGACCGCAGGCACAATGCCGCAAGGCTGCTTGGCCGCCTCGGCATGGCGGAACGCCTCGATCACCGTCCCGGCCAGCTTTCCGGCGGCCAGCAGCAGCGCGTTTCCATCGCCCGCGCCCTGATGAACGACGCCGAGATCATTCTTGCCGACGAACCGACCGGCGCGCTCGACAGCGCCAGCGGCGACGAGGTGCTGCGCATCCTCGGCGAGCTGCATGCCGAAGGCCGCACCGTCATCATCGTTACCCATGACATGTCGATTGCCAGACGCGCCGGGCGGATCATCGAAATCAGCGACGGCACGATCATTTCCGACCGCAGGACAGATGCAACGCCCGTACCGCGGGACGATGCCAAACCCGCTGCCGCTTCCGGCGGGTCTTCCAGTCTCGCGGGTCTCGTTTCGTCTCTGCGCGAGGCATTGCGCATGGCGCTTCTGTCGATGCGGGCGCACAAGCTGCGCACTTTTCTCACCATGCTCGGCATCATCATCGGCATCGCCTCGGTCATCAGCGTCGTGGCGCTGGGGCAGGGGTCGCAGCAGCGGGTGCTGCAGAACATATCGAGTCTTGGCACCAACACGCTGGAAATCTTCGCGGGCAAGGATTTCGGCGACATAAGGTCGGGCAAGATCACCACGCTCGTCGTTTCCGATGCCGAAGCGCTTGCCAAGCAATCCTATGTCGCGGCGGTGACGCCGACGGTCTCGACCTCCAGCACGGTGCGTTTCGGCGCGAAGGAGGCGAATGCGCTGGTGAACGGCGTCAGCGAGCGCTATTTCGTCGCCAAGGGCACCAAGCTGTCGCAGGGCCGCTTTTTCGATGGCGGAAGCGTCGCGCAGAAGGCGCAGGAAGTGGTGATCGACGAAAATACCCGCAAATCGCTGTTTGCGGATTTCGATGGCAGTCCTGTCGGCCAGGTCATTCTCATCGGCAAGGTGCCGGCCCGCATCGTCGGCGTCACGCAGGCGCAGCAGGGCGGTTTCGGCTCAAGCCAGAACCTGTCGCTTTACCTGCCCTATACCGCCGTCCAGTCGCGCTTTCTCGGCAGCCTGTCGCTGCGCAGCATCACGGTGCAGGTGGCCGACGATACCGATGCCTCAATCGCCGAACAGGCGGTGACGACTCTTCTGACCCAGCGGCATGGCACACGGGACTTCTACATTCTCAATACCGACGACATTCGCCAGACCATCACCAGCACCACGCAGACGCTGACCCTTCTGATTGCGGCCATTGCGGTGATTTCGCTGCTGGTCGGCGGCATCGGGGTGATGAACATCATGCTCGTTTCCGTGTCTGAACGCGTATCGGAAATCGGCGTGCGCATGGCGGTCGGCGCACGGCGCACCGATATTCTGCGGCAGTTCCTCATCGAGGCGGTGCTTGTCTGCATCATCGGCGGTACGCTGGGCGTGCTGGGCAGCCTCGGCTTCGGCGCGCTTTTCTCCGCCTTCAGCAGCAATTTCGCCATGGTCTATTCCACGACGTCGATCGTCGCCGCCTTCGTCTGCTCGACACTGATCGGCGTTGTTTTCGGTTATCTGCCGGCGCGCAACGCGTCGAAACTCGATCCCGTCGCGGCTTTGTCTGCGGGGTAAATCCCCCCGCCGGTCACGCCTTGTTTTTTTCGACGAAGCGGATGGCGTCGCCAACGGTCAGGATCGTGCTTGCGGCGGAATCTGGAATTTCGACCCCGAATTCCTCTTCGATTTCCATGACGATCTGAACGGTCTCGAGCGAATCCGCACCGAGATCGTCAGCAAAACTGGCCTCGTCCACGATGGTGGCAGGGTCTGCGCCAAGCTGGTCCACGATGATTTTTCTGATACGTTCTGCAATGGTGGACATGGTGAGACTCCGCGAAAGTTGCCTGCCGTCTAATTCCGCTCCATCTGAATTTGCGCCGAAGATATCCAAGCGAAATCAAGCTGAATTTCGAAAGGACAGGGCGCAGAGTCAAAGGCTCGGAAGATCGATGACATCCGGACGTAGCACGCCTTTCGCAGCCGCGAAAGGGTGTCGATCACCCGTTAGTATTCCATAATAATATGGGACGTTCGCCACGTTAAACAGTTTGTGACTGGCAGCGGTGAACCGCGACGCGGTAAAGCTCGTTGCCTGTGAACCTTAAATCCGTCAGCCAAACCGAGCCTCATGCCATGGTCCAGTCGTCCCCGGAACGCTTCATATTGCTCGACGGCATAAGGGGCGTGGCCGCCCTTTTCATCGTCCACCGCCATGCCGAGGATCTGTTCGGAAAAAGCACGGCGTCGAGCTATCTCGCCGTGGATATGTTCTTTGCGCTCAGCGGTTTCGTGCTCGCGCATGCCTATAGTCGGAAACTGGCCGAAGGGGCGATTACGCCAGGCTTTTTCATGAAAGCGCGCTTCGCACGTCTCTACCCTCTTTATGGGCTGGCGCTGGCTCTGATGGCGGCCTATTTCATCTGTCTCTACGTGCTGGGCCTGCCGACGCCGATCGACGATCTGCATCGCCGCATCGATCCCGGCGAGCTTGCTTTCGCCCTGGTAACGGGGCTGCTCTTTTTACCGGCGCCCTTCACGCTCACCCTGAACGGTGCGCTGTTTCTCGTCAGCCCGGCATGGTCGCTTTTCAATGAGCTGGTGGTGAATGCGTTTTACGCCCGCTTCGGCGTCCGGGCCACGACGAAACAGACTGCCGCGGTGCTCACGGTCAGCGCCCTTGTGCTGATGGTGGCCGCCGCCGAGTTCGGCCGTCTGCATGCCGGTTTTCGCTGGCATGAAATGTATGCCGGCATGGGGCGGGTGTTCTTTTCGTTTTTTGCCGGCGTGCTGATTTACCGTTTCCGCAATCGCGTACCGCAGTTGAAACCCTTTCAGGCGGCGCTTTGCCTTCTGCTGGTCTGTTTCATTCTGGCCGTGCCGATGTCGCGCGAGCTTCGGCCGTTCTTCGATCTTGCGGTTGTCCTCGTCGTCTGGCCGCTGCTGCTGTTCGTCGCCAGCAAGACGGTTCCGGGGCGCGGGGTGGGAATGGTGTCGGTGTTTCTCGGCACGGCGTCCTATGCGGTCTATGTGCTGCATATTCCGCTTCTGGCCTGGACGGAGCTTCTGATCCCGGCGGTGCACCGGGAAAACCTGGCTTTGCCGGCGGGTATTGTTTTCCTCATCGGCACGACGTGCCTGTCATGGTGGCTGACGGTCCATTACGATCAGCCGGTTCAGAAATGGCTGAAGAACCGGTTGAGAAAGCGGAGTGAAATCCGCCAACCGGTATGATCCTGCCTTGCGGCTGCAAACCTCAATAATGGGCGAAAATCGGGGCAGTCAGCACGAAAGCTGCGACGAGGCTGATGATCGTCAGTTTCGCCGCTCGCATGCGGCGCATTTTGCGGCCGCTCCAGTCATACGTCATACTCACCTCCACGCAGACGCAAAACTTACCGGCATGGGAAACAACGCTGGCCTCGCGAAGACCGGTTATGGTCCCGCTACGCACAGGGTGCACATTCCATACCCAAACTTCCCGGGACACGCCTGATCGCGCGCGGGACGCTCAATTTCAGTGTTGCCTGATATACGCCTTTTGCCAAGCCGTTATTTTCATCGGTGATTTTGAAGGCCGCCACGGAAAGGGCGGCAAGTCCATTACCGGTAAAGAGGCGGCAGGCCCTGAATGGCGTAACGCGGCAGCGGTTTCCACGGTTTGACGCGTTCATGTTTGTGAACGCCGAACAGGAACAGCATTTCCTCGGAGATATCGGCAGGGTCGGTCAAGCCATCTTGAAAGAGCTCGATCACCTTGCGGGCGGCATTGTTGTAGAGAATGACTTCGTCATCCATGGTGTGACGATCGTAACCGAGACCTTCCAGCACCGACTGGAGCATTTTCAGGTCCTGCGATGTGATGATGCAATTTTCATATGCGGAAGACATGACGTCCTCCTTTCTTGTGGGGTTCACAAAACCCAGAGCGTCGCGCCTCAATCCGGAGATGGTGCGGGGACGCTTCAACGCCTTGAAACGCGGGCGACGTCAGGGAAACCGTTCCCGGCCCGTCCGTCATGCATGTCGCGTGAATAAGGATCGTGCCCGCCGGGCAACAGGCGGGACAGGGCTAGGAGTGCAACAGGCCTGACGGCGGCAACGCCCTTTAATTACCGATGGAGAAGCTTGCGCCGTTTAGGGGGAATAGGCAAGCTAATTCCGCTAACGGGGACAACGCAGCAGGCGCTGCCGCAGGCAACAAAAAAGGCCGGGGCAATATTGCACCGACCTTCCTCATATCGCTCTCAACACCAGTGCCAGTACATCCGTGGTCAAAAGTCTGAAGCGACTAAAACAACTGCGAACGTCGATTTCATTCGCGCTCACCAGCAGTTGCCATGAGAGTTGTATAAATGGGCAATGTGGCCAAAACAAGTCCGGCATAGATGGCGATGCTTTTATTCGCCGTGACTTGCCGGCCCGCCTGGCGCCTATTTCTTTTTGCTATCCGCTGTCGTGGCGTTTGCGAATTTGACCTGCGAACCGGCGGGCGGCGAAGCAGGTGCTTTCGTCTTGTCCTTCTTCGGTTTGCGGATTTCCTTGTTGCTGTGCAATTGACCCTTGGCCATGGTGTCCTCCTCCTGTTGGATTGATGCGGCCTCGAGCGGCTATGAGACAATCCGTTCAAGGCCCGTTCGACCGGGCGATGCTGGAAATCCGGCCAGTCAGTTCTTGCCGGATCGTTTTTTTGCGGAAACCGGCGCGTCGGGGATAATCGTCGCTTCCTGCGCTTCGCGAAGCTGGCGAAGGCGTTCCGTTTTACGGGCGCGCTGGTCGGCCTCGGCGTTTATGATCTGCTTTGCGGCGTTATCCGTCAATGACGCCCTGTCCTGTGCGGATAGTTTGCCGGGTTTGAAAAAAGCTTCCTTTGACGCGGCCATGGCATTCTCCTTTATGGAAGAGCGGTATCGGACGGCTAGGGGCGCGTAACCTTTTTGGGGGCGGGCGGGCAGCAGCCCTTCGCGCTGAATTTTCTTCTTTGCCCTCTTGCGGCGGTGGCGCGTGGCTTCCGCTTCTTCGCGGACGCGCTTTTCCCTGGCCCAAAAACAAAAGGCCGGGCTTTGACCCGACCTCTCACGATCATTCTAACCTGCAGCCAGTACATCCGTGGTCTGCGGGGGCAAATGACGAATATCAAGCTGCCTGAAGGTTATCAGCCGAGCTTTTGCCGGACCGACGGTCCTGGACGATCTCGTAGCTGATCTTCTGGCCGTCGTTCAGCGAACGCATGCCAGCGCGCTCAACAGCGGAAATGTGAACGAAAACGTCCGCGCCGCCATTGTCAGGCTGAATGAAGCCGAAGCCCTTGGTGGCGTTGAACCACTTTACAGTACCAGTGTTCATAACGATTTCCTTTCGTAGAATCGTTGTGGTTCCCGCGATACCTTGCGGGATTAGATCGATTATTTGAGAGGAAATCCGACGGGGAACACAGCGTTCCAGAACGACGTCACAAGCAATGGTCGATGAAGAAAATATAGGCGCAATTTTTGATTTTGCAATGGGCCTTGGAGGAAAAAGCACCGGCGAGCGACGGCTCATCGGCTAAGTATCTGGTTCACGGCACTATTTCCCGATGGCCCCAACATGCACCCGGTTCGGCGCGGCCTTTGGTCTTGCGCGCATCAGCCTCCGCCGGGAGACACGTCTTTCGCACCGTCATCCGGCAGGCTGCCTGCGCCGGGCGTCTTGTCATAGTCGGTGAGGGACGGTTTGGCGTGCGGGCCGGCGGGAGGAATATCGTTCGGGCTGGAAGGCCCTTTGTCGAGCGTTTTCGGCTTCGTTTTCTTCGTCATGTCGCGTCCTCCTTTTGGTAGGAAAACGCTGGGGAAAAGGCGCGGGTTCCGTTTCCACGCCGCGCGGGCGCGCTTTTCCGCCGTCAGCGGCGGGAACGCGGCTTTTTCTCTTCCCGGTTCATATCTCGCCCGACCCATTTGAAAAATACGACGAGGCTGACGCCGATGATGATGAGCGGAACGAAGGATTCAAAACTGGACATGACTCACTCTTTCTTCCCCCGGCGGTCATTTTACCGGCATGGAAGAAGCGCGTAATCTGCGGAATATCGTCCGTTCTTTTTTGGCCATTGCCGTCTGCGGCCCAGCTGCCGATGGGCCGCAGACGAAGGCGGTTAAACCGGCAGCGATTTCACCGCCGCCGTGCCGCCTTCACGGGCGCTTTTCAGCGCGGCCACGCCTGTCAGAACGGACATGGCGCCGGCGCGCGAACCCGCCCGCTGCCGCAGCCGGTCGTTGGAGCCGGGCTTGAAGATCATGTCGCGCATGCGGTTGTCGCCGCCATAATGGCCGCCGGGCTCATGCGGCACCCATATGCGTTCGACACCGCCGCCGAAGCTTTTCACCAGCAGGATTTCATCGGCCGGCGGCTCCGTCCAGGGTTGCTTTTCATACTGGCGCATCTCGATGCGGCCTTTATGGCCGTTGAAGGCGATGTGATGGCCCTCGATCGGCATATAGGTGTTGAGCGAATAGGAGACCTGCACGCCGCTGGCATAACGGATCGAGGCGCTCATCGTGTCGGGAATGTCGATCTCCTCGCGGAAGACGCAGGCATCGCGCACATAACCGTCCACCGTCGAAGGGTCTTCATAAAGCGCATCGAGGAAAGGATCGGCGCCGAGATCCATGAAATAATCGCACTCGTTCTTGTGCGGACAGGTGCGACAGCGCGTTCCGCGGAAGGGGCCGTTCTTGCCATAATGCAGCAATTGCCCGAAGCCCTTCACTTCCACGGGATCGGAATCGAGATACCAGTTCAAGAGATCGAAATGGTGCGTGGCCTTGTGCACGAACAGGCTGCCGGAATGTTCGGTAAAGGCGTGCCAGCGGCGGAAGTAGTCCGCGCCGTGCTGGTTGTCGAGATACCAGTGGAAATCGACCGAGGTGACGGTGCCGATTGCGCCTTCGTCGATCAGCTCCTTGATGCGGGCGGCGGTGGGCGAGAAACGGTAATTGAAGGAAACGTCCACACGGCGGCCGCTTTTGGCCTCCGCCGCGCGAATGCGGTCGATCTTTTCGGGGGTGGTGGTCATGGGCTTTTCGCTGATGACATCGGCCCCGCCTTCCAGCGCGCGGATGATGATGTCGTCATGGGTGTCGTCAGGTGTGCAGACGATCACCAGTTCGGGTCGCTGCTCCTCCATCATCCGGTCGAAATCGTCATAAAGCGGCGCGTTCGATCCCATCATGGCGCGGGCGCGTTCGGCGCGCATCAGGTTCAGGTCGCAAATGCCGACCAGTTCGACATAGTCGCTCCAGCCGGCCAGAAGTTCGCGGCCCCACATGGTGGTGCCGCGATTGCCGGTGCCGACCAGCGCATAGCGTTTGCGTTTCACCCTTTCAGGCATTGTCTCTCTCCCGGATATCTCAACAAACAGTCTTGAAACGCTCGACCACCGTGGACAGAACCTCGTCCATTGGCCGCGCCTGCCAGCGATGCGAAAAGATTTCCACTTCCTGCGGGCCGTGGAAGCCGGCAGCCTCGATCATGGCGCGAAATGCCTTCAGGTCAATCACGCCGTCACCCATCATGCCGCGATCATTGAGCGGATCGGTGGTCGGCACCAGCCAGTCGCAGATGTGGTGGGCAAGGATTTGCCCGTTCCTGCCGGCCCGCGCCACCTGTTCCTCCAGTTCCGGGTCCCACCAGACGTGATAGACGTCGATGGCAACGCCGGTGCCGGCCCCCAGCCGGTCGCAGAGATCGAGCGACTGTTTCAGTGTGTTGAAGCAGGCGCGCTCGGCGGCGTAAAAGGGGTGAAGCGGCTCGATGGCGAGCGGCACGCCGGCGGCCCGCGCATAGGGAAGAAGCTCGGCCATGCCATCCTCCACCATCTGCCGCGCGCCTTTCAGATCGCGGGAACCGGCGGGCAGGCCACCGACAACAAGCACGAGGCAGTCGGCCTTCATGGCGGCGGCCTCATCGACGGCGCGTTTATTGTCCTCGATGGCGCGGCGTCGGCCTTCCGCGTCCGGCGCGGGGAAAAAGCCGCCCCGGCAATGGCCGGAGAGGCGGATGCCATTCTGCTCGACGATGCGGGCGGCTTCGGCAAGCCCGATACCATGCACCTGCTCGCGCCAGGGCGAGATGGCGGTAATGCCGTGGGCAAGGCAGGCATCGACGATTGCGCCGAAGTCTCCGCCCTGACGCACGGTGGCGAAATTGATGGAAAGGCCTTCAAGGCTCATTTCGGTATCTCCCCTCGTTTTGCTTCACCCGATGCCACGGACGGCCAGAAACGCCTTCATGCGATGCGTCGCCAGATCTGGCTCGGCCAGCACATTGGCCTTGTCCGCCAGCCGGAAAAGCTCGGCGAAATGCTGCGTGGAGCGAGTGCTTTCCTGCCCGCCAACCATGGTGAAATGCTCCTGCAACCCGTTGAGATAGGCGAGGAACACCACGCCGGTCTTGTAGAAGCGGGTGGGCGCCTTGAAGATATGGCGCGACAGCGCCACCGTCGGCTCCAGAATATCGAAGAACTCATTGTCCGCGCCGCGCTTCAGACTGGCGAGAGCCTTGGAGGCGGCCGGCGCAATGGCGTCAAAAATGCCGAGCAGGGCGTCCGAATGCCCCTGTTCGTCACCGGCGATCAGTTCGGCATAGTTGAAGTCGTCGCCGGTATACATGCGCGCACCAGCCGGCAGGCGGCGGCGCATGACGATTTCCTTTTCCTTGGAAAGAAGCGAAATCTTGATGCCGTCGATCTTGTCGGCATTTTCCTCGATCATGGCAAGGCAGGTTTCCATGGCCTGCATGTGGTCACCGGAGCCCCAGTAACCCTCAAGCGCCGGGTCAAACATCTCACCCAGCCAGTGGATCACTACTTTCTGCTCGGCATGGGATAAAACTCTGGCATAAGCCTTGAGATAATCATCCGGCGAGCGGGCGGCAGCGGCCAGAGCGCGGCTCGCCATCAGGATTACGCGTCCGCCTTCTCCCTGAACAAAATCAAGCTGTTCCAGGTAAGAGTCGACAATCTGGTTCAGGTCGTAACCGCCGCCATTCAGATGATCGGTGCCGACGCCGCAGGCAATCAGCGCATCCTTGCGACTGGCCGCCTCCTTCAGCGAACGGGAAATCAGTTCCTGCGCCTGCGGCCATGCGAGCCCCATGCCGCGCTGCGCCGTATCCATCGCCTCAGCGACGCCGAGGCCGAGATCCCACAGGCGGTGACGGAAACGTAAAGTGGCGTCCCAGTCGATGGCGGGCGTCAGCCATGGGTCGTTATCGGCAAGGGGATCGGCCACCACATGAGCGGCCGCGAAGGCGACGCGGTTGAAATCCGCCGCACTTCGTTTCTCAACCGCGACCGGCGTACCGGATAATTTGTAGACCTCGATGCTGCGGTCGTCCTTCGGAAGCTTGAGTTCGCTCACCATTGCCTCCTCAGGAAAGGGCGGGAACGTCGAGCCAGCGGCGTTCCTTCCATGATTTCAGCCCCAGTTCGGCAAGCTGCACGCCCTTCACGCCTTCCATCAGGCCATAGGGCCACGGATCGTTGTCGACGAGGTGGCGCACGAACATTTCCCACTGCGCCTTGAAGCCGTTGTCATAGACGACATTGTCCGGCACTTCCTGCCACGTCTTGTAGAAATCGATGGTCTGCGGCTGGTCGGGGTTCCACACCGGCTTCGGCGTGTTGGTGCGGTGCTGGGTAAAGCATTTGGTCAGGCCCGCCACCGCCGAACCATGGGTGCCATCCACCTGGAAGGTGACGAGATCGTCGCGGCGTACGCGCACCGCCCATGAAGAGTTGATGTGGGCAATGGCGCCGCCTTCCAGCTCGAAAGTGGCATAGGCCGCATCGTCCGCATCCGCCTTATAGGCTTTGCCCTGCTCGTCGAAACGTTCCGGAATATGGGTGGCGCCAAGGCAGCTCACCGATTTCACCGGGCCGAACAGATTGTCGAGCACATAACGCCAATGGCACAGCATATCGAGAATGATGCCGCCGCCATCTTTCAGACGGTAGTTCCATGAGGGGCGCTGCGCCGGCTGCCAGTCGCCTTCGAAAACCCAGTAGCCGAACTCGCCACGCACCGAGAGGATTTTGCCGAAAAAGCCGCTGTCGCGCAGCATGGCGAGCTTGCGCAGGCCGGGCAGGAACAGCTTGTCCTGAACCACGCCGTGCTTGATACCGGCGCTTTCGGCGAGCCGGGCAATCGCCAGCGCCTCTTCCATCGTGTCGGAAATCGGCTTTTCGCAATAAACGTTCTTGCCGGCCTTGATGGCTTTCTCCAGCAGGCTGCCGCGCATCTGCGTCGTGCCGGCATCGAAGAACAGCGTATCGTCAGGGTTTGCAAGCGCCGCATCGATATCGGTCGTCCAGCGGGCGACATTATGCTTTTTCGCGATTTCCTCGATCTTCGCGCCGTTGCGGCCGACCAGAATGGGGTCAAGCATGACCCTTTCGCCGTTCTTCAACAGCACGCCGCCCTGGTCGCGAATGGCGAGAACGGAGCGCACGAGATGCTGGTTGTAACCCATGCGGCCGGTGATGCCGTGCATGATGACGCCGATACGTTTCATGAATTTCCTCCCAAGGCGGCCTTTTCCCGAAAGCCGCTTCCGTCAAACATGGCAATTTGTAACCATTTGGTTATTTGTGGTCGTGAAGGATGCGATCTGTCAAGGTGTTTTTGGCGGACAAAATTCAAATTTCGAGAGAGGTCGCCGTCTGGCTTCTTCACCGCGCCGCAAAAGAAAACGACGCGCTTCGCGGATGCGAAAGCGCGTCGTCACTGTTGTTAAACGAGAATTCGGTTCTGCCGGCTCAGACTGGCCGCACTGCAGCAAGCAGCGTGTCGACGATGTGCTGGCCCCATCTTTCCAGTTCGGCAGGGTCGGTCAGGTCGCGCTGGAAGATCGTCGACAGCGTGAACCGGTTCGACAGATAGAAAGCGCCGAGTGAAGCGATGGTCAGATAGACGTCGATCGGATCGAGGCCGTCGCGGAATTCGCCGGCGTCGCTGCCGCGCCGCAGCACCTCTTCCAGCTCCGAAATGAAATTCGAATGCATGGCGGCAATTGTCGGAGATTGCCTGAGATAGCGGGCTTTATTGAGGTTTTCGGTGGCAAGGATGCTCAGGAATTCGGGGTGATCGAGGAAATAGTGCCAGGTGAAAAGTGCAAGCTCCCGCAGCCCCTCCGAAGGGGGCTTGCGGGTAAGGTCGAGCCGCCTTTCGGTGTGGCGAATATGGCGATAGGCATCTTCCAGAACGGCGAGATAAAGCGCATCCTTGTCGCCGAAATAATGGTAGATCATCCGCTTGTTGGTGCCGGCGCGGCGGGCAACAACATCGATTCGAGCCCCCGCCAGCCCCTTGGCGGCCACCTCGCGGCGGGCGGCTTCAAGAATGGCGGCCCGGGTTCTTTCAGGGTTTCGCACCTGTGCGGTGGCGCGTTTGCGCTTGGGGGCAGGCGCTTTTTCCGAAGCCGGATCGAGTGGCTGGTTTTTTGTCGTTTCTTCCATTTCAGCACCCGCTTGACAATGTTTGCGATCAGTGTTCCCATGTAACCAATTAGTTATAAAACGGCAAGTGTCGTTTACGTTCATCATCAATTGGCAGTCAATAGGGAGGAGTTGCCAATGCCCATGATGCTTCACAGGAGAGGTGTGCTTTCAGCAGGGCTTGCGGCCCTGTCGCTTGCAACATTGGGAGGAGGGTCGGCGCAGGCGCAGGCCGCGCGCCTTCGCATGTTGTGGTGGGGTTCGCAGGAACGCGCCGATCGCACCAACAAGGCGATATCGGCCTACAAGCAAGTCAAGCCGGATCTCGATATTGCCGGTGAGTTTGCCGGCTGGAGTGATTACTGGCCGCGCCTTGCCACGCAGGTGGCGGGCCGCAACGCGCCTGATCTGATCCAGATGGATTATCGTTACATCTTCGAATATGGCCGTCGCGGCGCGCTTGCGCCGCTCGATGAATATATCGGCAAGGGCCTGAAGATCGAAGATTTCGGCAAGATGAACATCGATTCCGGCCGGGTCGATGGCAAGCTTTACGGCATTAATCTCGGCGTCAATTCCAGCGCCGTTTTCTTCGATCAGGCCGCCTGGGAAAAATCCGGCGCGACACCGCCATCCATCGGCCAGACCTGGGAAGAGTTTGCCGAAAACGCCGCCAAGCTCAGCAAGAACAAGCCGAAGCCCGGTTATTACGCCACGGCCGATGCCAGCGGCGTGGAGCCTAGCTTTGAGAACTGGCTGCGTCAGAACGGCAAATCGCTCTACACGCAGGATGGCGGCATCGGCTTTGATCCTGCTGATGCGACCAAGTGGTTCACTTTGTGGGCGGATCTGCGCAAGAGCGGCGCCTGTGTGCCGGCCGATGTGCAGGCGCTCGACCAGCTCAACATCGAAACGAACCCTTTGACGACAGGCAAGGCGGCAACCGCATTCGCCCATTCCAACCAGTTCGTCGGTTATCAGAAGCTCAACAAGGCCAAGCTTGCCATAAGCTCCTATCCGAAGAGCACGAAGGATGGCCCTTCCGGCCACTATCTGAAACCTTCCATGCTCATCAGCGTCGCCAATGGCAGCGCCGGCATTGAGCAGGCCGTCGGTTTCATCAACTTCCTTGTGGCTGAACCGCAGGGCATCGATATTCTCGGCGTCGAGCGCGGCGTTCCGGCTTCGGAATCCATGCGTAGCCAGTTGAGCAGCAAGCTCGACGAGGTCAGCAAGACCATGGTGGACTATATTGCCCAGATTACCCCCGGCGTCGGCGATCTGCCGCCGGCGCCGCCTCCGGGCGCGGGCGAATTCGCCTTCGTCCTCAAACGTACGGCGGAGGAAATCGGCTTCGGCAAGATCACGCCGGACGAGGGCGGGGACCGCCTCGTCAAGGAATCCGAAACCGTTATCAAACGGAAGTGATGGTTTATGGCCTTTCGATCTGAAACTCTTGTGGGGGAGAGCCGTGGCGCGGCTCTCCCGAAGCGGGGCGGCGTGAAGCGGATTTTCGACCGCAACATTCACGCCTACCTGTTTCTGCTGCCCTGGCTGATTGGCTTTTTCGGCCTCACCCTCGGTCCCGCGCTTGCGTCGCTTTATCTGTCCTTCACCAATTACGACCTGTTGCAGTCTCCGGACTGGGTGGGGGCGGCAAACTATGTGCGCATCGCCACGGCCGATCCGAAATTCGCCGCAGCCATGCAGGTCACCTTCACCTATGTGCTGCTGTCGGTGCCGCTGAAGCTGATCTTCGCGCTGCTGGTCGCGCTCGCCTTCAACCGCGGCATCAAGGGGCTGACGCTTTACCGGGCGATCTTCTATCTGCCGTCGCTGCTGGGTTCGAGCGTCGCGATTGCCGTGCTCTGGCGCCAGCTTTTCGCCTCTGACGGTCTCGTCAACATGATCCTGTGGCAGGCCTTCGGTTACGAAGGGCCGAGCTGGATTTCCAATCCGGATTATTCGATCTACACGCTCGTCATCCTGTCCGTCTGGCAGTTCGGTTCGCCGATGATCATCTTCCTCGCGGGTCTGAGACAAATCCCGCAGGATATGTATGAAGCCGCCGAAATCGATGGTGCAAGCAAGGTGCGGCAGTTCTTCCGCATTACCCTGCCGCTCCTGACCCCGGTGATCTTCTTCAATGCCGTGATCCAGACGATCGATGCCTTCAAGGCCTTCACGCCCGCCTTCATCATCTCGGAAGGCACCGGCGGGCCGATCAACTCGACGCTGTTCTACACGCTCTACCTCTATCAGGAAGCCTTTGGTTTCTTCCGCATGGGTTACGCCTCGGCGCTTGCCTGGATTTTGGTGATCATCATCTCGCTGTTCACGGCCTTCTCGTTCCTCAGCGCGAAATACTGGGTGCATTACGATGACTGACGCTGTTACCGCTCCCCGGCCCGGACAAGGCCCGCAACGCACACCGCTGAAATCGGTGATGCTCCACACCGCGCTGATCATCGCGTCCTTTGCGATGCTCTATCCGATCCTGTGGATGATTTCAGGTTCGTTTCGGCCGCAGGACGAGCTGTTCGGTTCTTCCTCCCTCATTCCCTCGGCGGTGGATGTCGGCGGATATATTCGCGGCTGGACCGGGCTGCAGGTGAGCTTCGGGCAGTTCTTCTGGAACTCCTTCTTCATCTCGGTGCTCGCCACCATAGGCAACGTGGTCGGCTGCTCGCTCGCCGCCTTCGCTTTTGCCCGGCTGCGTTTCGGCGGGCGCAATTTCTGGTTCGCGCTGATGCTCGGCACCCTGATGCTGCCCTATCACGTCGTGCTCATCCCGCAATATATCCTGTTTCTGGAAATGGGCTGGGTGAACACATCGCTGCCGCTGATCGTGCCGAAATACCTCGCAACTGACGCCTTCTTTATTTTTTTGATGGTGCAGTTCTTCCGCGGCATCCCGCGTGAGCTGGACGAGGCGGCTGTCATGGATGGCTGCTCGCCCTTCCGCATCTACTGGAAGATCATGCTGCCCCTGTCGCTGCCGGTGCTGGCGACGGCCGCCATCTTTTCCTTCATCTGGACCTGGGACGATTTCTTCGGTCCGCTGATCTATCTGAACGACATCAACACCTACACCGTGCAGCTCGGCCTCAGATCCTTCGTGGATTCCACCGGCAGCTCGGACTGGACGTCGCTTTTCGCCATGTCCAACCTTTCACTGGTGCCGGTCTTCCTGTTCTTCCTGTTTTTCCAGCGGCTGCTGATCGAAGGCATCGCCACAACGGGAATGAAACGCTGAACGGAACCCGCATCGGGAACGCATTTTAAGACAATCAACACTGTCGCTGCCGCCCCGCATGCGACGCGACAGTCGGGAGAAACAGCATGGCAAGCAGCATTACGCTCGAAAAAATCGTCAAGCGGTTCGGCGCTTTTCCGGTCGTTCACGGCATCGATCTGAAAATCGAACCGGGTGAATTCACCGTTTTTGTCGGCCCCTCGGGCTGTGGCAAATCCACGCTTCTGCGCATGATTGCCGGGCTGGAGGAAATCTCCGAAGGCGATCTTCGTATCGATGGCGAAAGGGTCAATGAAACCGCCGCCTCCAAGCGCGGCATCGCCATGGTCTTCCAGTCCTATGCGCTTTATCCGCATATGAGCGTCTACAAGAACCTCGCTTTCGGTCTGGAGACGGCAGGCTACAAGAAACCGGAAGTCCAGGCGCGGGTGCAGAAAGCCGCCGATATCCTGCAGATCGGCCCGCTTTTGCAGCGCAAGCCGAAGGCGCTTTCGGGCGGCCAGCGCCAGCGCGTCGCCATCGGCCGCGCCATCGTGCGCGAGCCGAAAATCTTCCTGTTCGATGAGCCTCTGTCCAACCTCGATGCGGAACTGCGCGTGCAGATGCGCGTCGAAATCGCCAAGCTGCACCAGACGCTCGGCAGCACCATGATTTATGTGACGCACGACCAGGTGGAGGCCATGACGATGGCCGACAAGATCGTCGTGCTGCGCGACGGCCGCATCATGCAGGTCGGCCGTCCGCTCGATCTCTACAACAACCCGGCCAACCAGTTCGTGGCCGGTTTCATCGGCTCGCCGAAGATGAATTTCCTCTCCGCCAAGGTGGCTTCAGGCGATAGTTCCAATCGCACCATCGAAGTCGCCGGCCAGCGCATCGTGCTGGAAAAACCGGTCGCCGCGCAGCAGGGCGAACCGCTCACCTTCGGCGTGCGCCCGGAACATGTGAACCCGCAGGCGCAATCTTCGCTCGGCGAAGCTTCGATCCAACTTGTGGAGCATCTCGGCGGTTCGACGGTGGTTTACACCAACACCCCGGACGGCCAGGCCGCCACCGTGCTGCTGGACGGCCAGCGCCATATCCGCATCGGCGAGACCATTCCCTTTGCTTTCGATCTTTCGAAGACGCATCTCTTCGGGGCGGATGGGCGGCGGATATGAAAACGAGTGGGTGAGCTGTCTCACCATAGGGGGCTAACGAAGTCCGCAAAGCTTGCGTTTGTCATCCTCGGGCTTGTCCCGAGGATCTACAACGTATTGATTTTATTAAACATTATTAGATCACCGGCACAGGGCCGAGGATGACGTCGCGTGCGAGGTTGCAATCGTGCACTAGTCGGCCACTCTGTGGCCGGCGAGTATCTCGCTTAGCGTCACCGCATCTTCCGCAAACTGTCCGATGTCATCATCCCTGACGAATTCCAGCATCGCATAGGCCGGTTTCGTCCATTCGCTCTCCGGCAAAGCCTCAACGCACGCCCGCCAATACTCCGCGCGTTCGTGAAGCGGCAGGCGGCTGGCGTCGGCGAGCCACGCGAAGACATGCAGATGGCAGATGCGTGGGCCGAGTGCGGATATTTCCGCGAGTGCGTCTTCCAGCGGCAGACCGGGGGCGGGTTGCCAGTAGAAAAAGAGGTTGGGCATCGGTAAATCCTGCATGAGTTGCAAGGCCGAGGGCAGGGTGTCCGTCAGTGAGTTGGGGTGATATTCGAGGCCGATTGTGATGCCGTAGTCGTTCGCCCGGCGGGCGATTGTCGCCAGCGCTTCCGTTGCCGCGCGGCGTTCGTCAGGGGAGTAATCGGCAGATGGGCGTCTGCGGCTGCCGGGCCAGATGCGGATATGGCCGGCGCCGAGGGCCTTTGCCGTTTCCAGCACGGCGGTCACATCTTCCGGCGCAAAATCCGGTGCAAAGATATAGGAGCCGTAAGAGGAGACGGAGAGGCCGGCTTCCGCCGTCCGCGCCGCCACATCCCTTGAATTGGCAAGGTCGCCGGGCGGCACATGGATATCCGCACCCCATTCGATGGACCTGATGCCGTTTGCGGCGGCAAGCTCGATGACGGCCTGTGGCGACAGGGAACGGAAGGTGACGGAGCAGAGGCCTGGCTCGAAAAATCTCATGCGATCAGTTCCAGATGTTCCGGCCGCACCTGTTGTTGCAAGGGTGCCGCGCGGCAGAAGCGTTCGATTTCGGCAATCGCCATGTCGCCGAGTCTTGCGCGTTCAAGGCCGGTGGCGCCGGCGATATGCGGCGTCAGGAACACGTTCGGCAGGCTGTAAAAGGGCGAATCCGGCGGCGGCACTTCCGGGTCGGTCACGTCGATGACAGCCTCGATGCGTCCGGTTTTCAGTTCGGCCAGAAGCGCGTCTTCATCCACCAGCGCGCCGCGCGCCGTATTGATCAGGGTCGCACCATCCTTCATGCGGGCAAGCGCTGCCGCGCCGATCATATGCCGCGTCTGCGGCAGGGAGGGTGCATGCAGCGAAATGACATCGCTCACCGTCATCAGCTCCTCGAGCGACACAAGCTGCACGCCGAGCTTCTCCGCCTCCGCAGGGCTTAGAAGCGGATCGAAAAGGATGAGGTTGAGATCGAAGGGCTGCAACAGATTGATGACGCGACGTCCGATGCGCGATGCGCCGACGATGCCGACCGTCAGGCCGAGATTGCCGATGGCCTGCGCCTGCAATCGCTCGACAGGGGCGCGGTCGCGATGCTCCAGATAAAGGCGTCGGAAGCCGAAGGTGCGCTTGCCGGCCAGCAGGATCATCGCCAGCGAAAATTCGGCGACCGGCTGCGCATTCGCCTCGGCCGCGCTGCACACGGTAACGCCGCGATCGAACACCGCTTGCGACAGGAAATATTTGACCGTGCCGGCGGCATGGGAAATCAGCCTGAGGCGCGGCATCAGCGCCAGCTCCCGCGCGCCGATATCCGGACAGCCCCAGCCGGTCAGAAGAATATCCGTCCGCGCCAGCTGCTCTTTCACTGCGGGATCGTGGAAATCGAAGATCCGCCCCGTGTCGAGAATATCGACGCTGTGCGACAGCCTTTCGAGCGCCTGCGGTGTCAGCACATGCTGGGTTCGCTCCGGGTCCATGGCAAGGCTGAGACGCGGAAGCGGGCTCGTCATTGCGGCTCTCCTGTTGCCGCCATGCTGCTGACCGGAACGCCCCGTTCCGCAAACAGGCGGTCGAGCGTCTCCATATCCGGAAGTGCTGGGCCCGTCGACAGCGCTGTTTCGCTTTCTGGCCCGGTCACCCCGGCAAAGACCGCGCAGGCAAGCAGGGTTTCTCCCGCCGGAATCTCGCCCCGCAGTTGCGGCACCGTGGTCTTGGCGTTGATGAGATTGGTGTTGGGCAGCGCCTTCAGCGCCACGCCGTGGCGGGTTATGCTGGAGCCGAGATCGACAATGGCGGATATGTCCGTGCCGCAATCGGCGGTCGCCCGGCCGGTCTCTTCGCGCACGACATCGCGGTCGCCATCGTTGCGGTTGATCGCGAAGCCGCCTTCAGTCACCAAAAGGGCGCGGGCGGAGGTGATCCGGTGCAGCCTGATATGCCAGCCGCCAGCCGCAACCAGCGTCGTTTCAACCGCCACATCCGGGAACGGCTTCCATGTCGCCCGCAGGCTTTCCCCGGCCAGCAGGACCTTCTCGTTGGTCTCGCGCACGCGGTAGTGCAGGCCGTCTTCGGAGAAGGCCAGCATATTGTCGAAACCGTTGGTCCTGAAACCGCGTTCGTCCACTTCGACGCCGAAACCGTAACGGGAGGAATAGGCGAATTTGGCATATTTCTCAGGTCCGCCGCGCATGGAGAGGTTTTCCTGCCCGCTGGAAAGCGCCGTGACATTGCCACTGGTCCGCATCATCACCATGCCGGGGTGAATGAGCGCCTTTGGTTTTGCCGATGTTTCAGGCTGCTTTTCCTCCGCCTGCCAGAAGGGGTGGCTTTCCGGCAGCGCGAGCGGCAGGAAGGCCTTGAAGGCCCAATAGGGCGAGCCCGCCGAATTATAGCTTTCCGACATGGTGAGCTGCGGATAGGCATAACCGATGAAAAGCACGCCGTCGCGGTCGGCAATCGGCTTTTTCGCCCACCAGCGCAGATGTTGCAGATAAAGCCCCTTGATCTCGCCCCAGGGCAACGCCTCCTCATCGGCAAAGGCGAGACCCGCCCAGAAGCCGCCGCAGGCAAAGCGGTAGGTCATGGAGCGGCCGAAGGCGAGCGTGCCGCCATCCTCATCGAACCAGCTGGCGAAATCGCCGGCGAAGAGCCGCGCCCGCTTCCGGTAGCGTGCGGCGTAGGCATCGTCAGGCTTGCTGAGTTTCGCGTAGATCAGGCCGTAAAAATGCATGGCGAAGGCGATGTAATGGTCGATGCGGCGGTAATTGCCATCGCGATACCAGCCGTCGGCGATATAGAATTCGTCCAGTTCCTTCTGGAATGTCTGGGTCAGGCTGCGGTCGAAATCGATGCCGAGATGATCCAGCGCCATATCGACCATCACCCGGAAGAACTTCCAGTTATTATCGGCGTAATTGCGCTCGCGCGCCGTCAGCAGATAGCGGCGCACATTGTCTTTCTGCGCGTCGGATAGCGGTTCCCACAGGTGCTGCGGCGCAAGCCGCAGCGCAAAACCGAGGGCGGCCAGTTCCACCAGCCGCTGATCCTTCTGGCGTACGTCGCCCCAATATTCGGGATGGGAAGGGTCGGTGCCGTTGGCTATTCCCCGTGCCAGAAGCGGCCAATGGTCGAAATGATCGCCGCTCAGCGCAAGCGGCGCGATGCCCCAGAGCGGCCGGGCAAAACCTTCCAGATCGGCCGCCGCCCGGTCGAAATGCGCGGCGGTGCCGCTCAGCGTCACTCTTGCGCCGCCCGGTGAAAAATGGGCAAGAAGCGGCGCAAAACTGTCATCCAGCGCCCGCCGGACATCGGCGCGGCTTTTGAGCGGATTGCCGTGCAGCGGATTGAATCTGGCCATGGTGAGCTTATTCATGGTGTCATGCATCGCGTGCCGCCTTTCCCGTCTTTTTCGCCTTACCGGCCGTCTGTCCTTCCACCAGCTGCACGCCGAGCTGCACCTGGCGGGCATTGGCGGAAGGTTCCGTCAGCCGTCGGCGCATCAGCTCCACCGCCTCGCGGGCGATTTCTCGACGGTCGACGCGGATGGTGCTGAGACGGGGGGTGGAGAGCTCGGCAAAGGGCAGGTCATCGAAGCCGATAATGGAAAGATCGTCCGGCACGGCGAGGCCAAGCTCCTGCGCCGCCCCCAGCGCCCCGAGCGCAATCGCGTCATTCATGCAGAAAATGCCGGTGAGTTCAGGGTTTTTGGCCAATAGCTGGCGAACCGCGTCGCCCGCCTGTCCGAAGCCGCTATCCGCCGTCGAAAGCAGAAACTCCTCATAGGTCGTTCCCTCTTCCTCAAGGATCGTGTGGCGGAAGCCGCGCATACGCTCCCTTATGGTGTGGCGATGATGCGGGCCGATATAGGCGACCTTGCGGTGACCCAGTTCCAGCAGCCGCCGCGCCGCCAGCGCGCCGCCGTAAAAATTGGAAGGCGAGACGCAATCCAGCATCATCGAAGGATCGGCGCTGTTGACCAGAACCGGTTGCAGCACCCCCTGCGTGATGCGGTGGATGATTTCATCCTCGGGGTCGAGGCCTATTGCGAGAAGGCCGTCCACCTCGCAGACCCGCTGGGTCAGCGCGTCATCCACCTGTTTCTGGTGCAAAAGCCGGATGTCGAGTTCGAAACCATCGGTCTGGGCAAGGCTGCGCAGCATGTCGAAAATATCGTGATAAAAAGCGCCGATATCGCCGGTTGCCCTTTCGGCCGACATGAGTGCGAGGATTTTCTTGCCCTCCAGCGGCACGCCGCCGGTCTGGTTCGCGACCGGTCGCAACGGATAGCCAAGCTCCGCCGCCACCCCCAGAACCTTGGTCTGGATCGACGCGCTGATACCTTTCTCTCCCGCAAGAACGCGCGAGACGGTGCTGATGGAAACGCCGGCGCGCTGGGCGATATCCGACTGGCGCGGGCGGCTGATGTCGGGCGTATCGTTCATATCGTCTCCTGCGCTTGCAAAAAAATCTAATATGATGCAAATATTGCAAACAAAGAAAATTTGCAAGAATTTAAGTAGTCAGTGAAAAATTTGCAAAACGCGGGAGGAGCAGATGCAAACTATCGACAGACGTGGATTTTTGGTGACGGCGGCGCTGGCCGGTCTCGGCGTGGTTGGTCTTGGTGCAGTGGGGGGCGGTTTTCGCGCGGCCGCGGCTGAGACCCGGCTTCGCTGCGTATGGTGGGGATCGGCCGACCGCAGCAAGCGCACCAACGACGTGATCGCCCTTTACCAGAAGGCTAACCCGCAGACGGAGATCAGCGGCGAAATGATCGCCGGTTCCGATTACTGGACCAAGCTTGCGACATCGATGGCGGGGCGCAACGTCGCCGACATCTTCCAGCTCGAACCTTCCACCATTGCCGATTATTCCGGCCGTGGCGCCTGCATGGAGCTGGACCAGTTCGTCGGCAAGTCGCTCGATCTTTCCACCTTCGGCAAAAGCGAGGTCGATCTCTGCCGCATCGATGGCAAGCTTTACGGCGTCGGCCTCGGGCTGAATTCCTTCTGCATGATGTACGATGCCGATACGCTGAAGGAAGCCGGCGTTTCCGTGCCGCAGGAGCAGATCACCTGGAAGGCGCTCTCGGAACTGGCGCGCGATTTCAAGAAGAACGGTCCGGCAAAACGGAACTATTGGGCGGTGCCCTATGGCGCGCGTTATCATTATGTTTTCGATGTCTGGCTGCGCCAGCGCGGCAAGCTGCTGTTTCAGGACGGCACCATCGGCTTCAACAAGGAAGACGCCAAGGAATGGTTCGCCTATTGGGAAGACCTGCGCGAGAACAAGCTCTGCGTTTCCGCCGATATCCAGACGCGTGACGACAACACCATCGAATCCAACGCCCTGACGCTCGGCAATTCTGCCATCGGTTTCGCCTATTCCAACCAGCTTGTCGGTTATCAGAAGCTGAATAAACAAACGCTGTCCATCGGCATGCTGCCGGGTGAGGGGCCGGGCAAGCCGACCGGGCATTATTACCGGCCGGGCCTCATCTGGTCCATTTCGTCCACCTCGACCAATGCGGAAGCGGCCGCGAAATTCATCAACTTCTTCGTCAACGATCTGGAAGCCGGCAAGGTGCTCGGCGTCGAGCGTGGCGTACCGCCGGCCAAGGTCGTGCGGGAAGCATTGCTGCCGAGCCTCAACGAGACCGAGCGCAAGACGGTGAATTATATCGAAAGCCTGTCGGGCAAGCTCGATTCCTATCCGGAACCCGCACCGATCGGCGCCAACGAGTTCGACCGTGGCGTGATGCGCCCCATTGCCGATTCGCTCGCCTTCGGCCGCGCCAGCGTGGATGAAGCGGCGCAAAACCTCGTCGACACCGGCACGCGGACCCTGCGCAAGCGCGGCTGACGACGAAACGGGCACCGCCGCACGGTATCGAGACCGTGTGGCGGTGCTCTTTTTTGTGAAGTGAGTGGGGTGGATGGCGCTTCACGCCTTTCAAAAGCGACTGCGTGACAAACAGCACTGGACAAGTGCATGGCATTTAAGCCAGAAATTCTGATCTGGATCGATAAATCTGAAGATTAGAATATGGCGCCCAATTTCCTCCTCGTTGATGCTGAAAAAGAATTCGATGTCCTGAAAGCGGCGGCGTCGCTGATCCGCGTGCAGATATTGAAGCTGCTGCATGAGGCGAGCGGCCTCAACGTCAACGAAATTGCGCAGAGACTGGAACTCCCCCAGTCCACCGTTTCCGCCGGCGTGGCCGTTCTCGAGGAAGCGGGGCTGCTGCGAACCGAAACGCGCAAGGCGCGCAAGGGCAACCAGAAAATCTGTTTCGCCACCTGCGACGAACTCATTGTTTCCTTCCGGAAACCCGAGGCGCCGGCCGCATCGAATTACATCGCGGTCGCCATGCCGCTCGGTCTTTACACCCAAAGTTCGGTAACCGCGCCCTGCGGCATCTGCTCGCCGGAGGGCATCATCGGCCTGCTCGATGTGCCCGATACATTCATGGATCCGGACCGCATGAAGGCGGCGCTGTTGTGGTTGACCTCCGGCTTCGTGGAATATCAATTTCCCAATAATGCCAAGATTCAGGGGCGGGAAGTCGAGGAAATCGAGTTTTCGATGGAGGTCAGCTCCGAAGTGCCGGGAACGCACAGCAACTGGCCGTCCGATATTACGCTATCCGTCAACGGCCGGGAAATCGGGGTCTGGACCTCGCCCGGCGACTTCGGCGACAAGCGCGGCGCGTTTACGCCGGACTGGTGGAAGCTCTCCGGTTCCCAATATGGCATGCTCAAGACCTGGCGCATCACCGCGCAGGGAACCTATGTCGACGGAACCCGGATTTCGGATGTGACGCTGGCGGATATCGATCTGACCAGCCACCGTTCCATCCGCTTGCGCATCGAGGTCAAGGCCGATGCAAAACATCCGGGCGGGCTGAATATCTTTGGCCGCGGCTTCGGAAATTACGATCAGGACATCGTTCTGCGCCTGCGTACCGCAGGCTGATCCAGCCAATTTTCAAAAGTATGATTTTCGCGGTTGACAGGCGCGGATTCCCTCGGCAACTATATTATCAAATATGGTTTATATCATATTTTGAGATATAAATGCGCAGGGGAGGAGAGCCTTATGAAAGCGCGGGTTTCAGTCCACCGGGACTTCCGGATTGGGCGTATCGACGATCGTCTTTATTCCGCCTTCATCGAACATATGGGGCGTGCCATCTATGGCGGCATCTATGAGCCCGGCCATCCGCAGGCGGACGAAAACGGCTTCCGCAGGGACGTTCTGAAATTCGTGCAGGACCTGAAAATTCCCGCCATTCGCTACCCCGGCGGCAACTTCGTTTCCGCCTATCGCTGGGAAGACGGCATCGGGCCGCGCGATCAGCGCCCCATTCGTCTCGATCTCGCATGGCGCTCCAGGGAAACCAACCAGATCGGCATCAACGAATTCGCCGACTGGGCGCAGATGGCCGGCATCGAGATGATGCTCGCCGTCAATCTCGGTTCCCGTGGTCTGGATGATGCCCGTAATTTCCTCGAATATGTGAATTTTCCGGGCGGCACCACGCTCAGCGATCTGCGCCGCAGTCACGGCACTGAAAAGCCCCACGGTGTTAAAATGTGGTGCCTCGGCAACGAGATGGACGGTCCCTGGCAGATCGGTCACAAGACGGCGGTGGAATACGGCCGTCTGGCCAATGAAACCGCCAAGGCCTTCAAGGGTTTCGATCCGACGATTGAAGCGATTGTCTGCGGCAGTTCCAATGACGGCATGCCGACCTATCCCGAATGGGAGCGCGAGGTGCTGGAGGAGTGCTATGAGAATGTCGACCACATCTCGCTGCACAAATATTTCGGTAATAACAGCCGCGACACGCTGAATTATTTCGGCAAGATCGAGGAAACCGGGCGCTATATCCAGACGATTGCCGGGGTCATCGATTACGTGAAGGCCAAGAAGCGCGCCAAAAACGAGGTCTCCATCTGCTTCGACGAATGGAACGTCTGGTATCACATCCGCGAAGAAGACGGCAAACGCATCAAGAGCTGGGACTGGCCGGAAGCGCCGGCACTTCTGGAAGAGACCTATAATTTCGAGGACGCGCTTTTCGTCGCCGGCCTTCTCAACGAGTTCATCCGCCGTTCGGACCGCGTGCGCATCGCCTGCATCGCCCAGCTCGTCAATGTCATCGCCCCCATCCGGGCGGAAAAGAACGGGCCGGCCTGGCGGCAGACGATCTATTATCCCTATCAGTTCGCCTCGCTTTATGGCCGTGGCGTCGCACTGAATGTTGCGGTCGATTGCCCGACTTACGATTGCAACGCGGCCGACGACGTCAAATATCTCGATGTTGCCGGTGTTTATGACGAAGCGGAAGGCGTCGTGACGCTGTTCGTGCTCAACCGCCATCTGACAGAAGCGGCGGAGATCGATGTCAGCCTCACCGGCTATTCATCCGCCACTCTCAGCCTGCATCTTGCCATGGCGGGATATGATCTGCGCCTCGGCAACGGCCCGGATCAGCCGGATCGCGTCGTGCCGGTGCCGGGCAGCGGCGTCGCCGTGGAGGACGGGGCGCTGAAGGGTTCGGTGCCTGCGCTGTCCTATCATGTGCTGCGGCTGAAGGTTCAGTGAGGCGGCCATGGGTGTCCGTCTCAACAATGTCGCCAAGTCCTTCGGATCTTTCGCGGCGATCCGGGATGTTTCGATGGAAATTCCAGCCGGCAGCTTCGCGGTTTTCGTGGGGCCTTCCGGCTGCGGAAAATCCACCCTGTTGCGCATGATCGCCGGCCTTGAGGAAACCAGCGGCGGGCGCATCGCCATCGATGAGCGTGATGTCACCGCGGTCGAACCGGCGGATCGCGGCGTTGCGATGGTGTTCCAGAACTATGCGCTCTATCCGCATCTGACGGTGTTCGAGAACATGGCGTTCAGCCTGCGTCTTGCCCGCCGGCCGAAGGCGGAGGTGACGGAGAGGGTGGGCGAGGCCGCGCGCATCCTCCAGCTTGAGGAGCATCTGCACAAACGGCCCTCGCAGCTTTCCGGCGGCCAGAGGCAGCGCGTGGCCATCGGCCGCGCCATCGTGCGGCAGCCGAAGGTATTCCTCTTCGATGAGCCGCTGTCCAATCTGGACGCCGAACTGCGTGTGCAGATGCGGCTGGAACTGACCCGGCTTCACCGCAAGCTGGGCGCGACGATGATCTATGTCACGCATGACCAGGTGGAAGCCATGACGCTTGCGGACAGGATTTTCGTGCTGAAGGGCGGCATCGTGCAGCAGGCGGGGGCGCCGCTCACCCTTTACGACGATCCGGACAACCGCTTCGTGGCCGGGTTTATCGGATCGCCCGCGATGAACTTCCTGCGGGCAGATATCGTCTCCCAGGCGGATGGCATCGTGACGCTCGCGCCAGAGGGCGGGGCGGGGCATCTCAGGGCCCGGCTTGCCCAGTCCGTTTCCCCCGGCCAGCGGGTCGAAATCGGAATTCGGCCGGAGCATCTGACGATTGCGGAACAGGGCGCCCTGCCGGTCGTCGTCGAGGTCGCGGAAGAGCTAGGCGATCTTTCCTACCTCTATACCCGCACCGGAGCCGGGAAAGAAATCATCGTGCAGCGGCAGGGCACGCGGGAAAGGCTGGATGGCCGGTCGGTATCGCTTACCGCCTCGCCCGACCATGTCCTTGTCTTCGACGATGACGGCAGACGGTTGCGATAGGCGCGAGGAGGCGTCTTTCGAAACAGCAAACCATCCCTCGACGGGATGTTCGATCAAACGGGAGGAGTGAACGATGCGACTGATCAAGACATTGCTTGTTGGTGCGGCTCTGGGTCTCAGCGCCCTGCCGGCTCTCGCGAAGCAGGATATCATCTGGTGGGACTTTCTGTCGGGCGGTGACGGCGTGCGCATGAAGGCGTTGATCGATGCCTTCAACAAGGAACACCCGGACATCCAGATCAAGGGAACGACGCTCGAATGGGGCGTGCCCTTTTATACCAAGGTGCGCACGGCTTCCGCGGTGGGTGAGGGGCCGGATGTCATGACCTATCACCTGTCACGCGCGCCGCTCGGCCTTGAAGAAAAAGTGCTGAGCGAAATCACCGAAAAGGATCTCGAGGATGCGGGGCTGAAGACCGGAGACTTCTTCAGCGCACCCGTGGAAGCGGCCACCCAGAACGGCAAACTCTACGCCGTGCCGTTCGATATCCATGCGCTTGTCCTTTATTACAATGCCGATCTTCTCAAAGGCTCGCCCTATCTCGATGCCGAGGGCAAGCTGACCGGCATCAAGACGATTGAGGATTTCGAGAAGGCGCTGGCCTGGGCGAAGGACAATGGCGTTGAGACGCCGATCACCTATCAATCGGGTGGCGAAGGCGGGGTGTGGCGCGTCTTTTATACGCTGCTGTCGCAACAGGGCGGCGAACTCGTCACCGAAAAGGAGGTTCTCGCCGGCGACAATGCTGAAAAGGCGGCAAAGGCCATCGAGACCATGTCCAGATGGCGGGAAAACGGCTGGGCCCCCGAACAGGCGGAATATGAGGCCTCGGTGGCGCTGTTTTCCGCCGGCAAATCCGCGTTCCAGCTGAACGGCGTCTGGGAAGTTCCGACCTACAAGGATCTGGAAAAGAACGGCAAGCTCGGCTTCAAATGGAGTGCGGTGGAAGTGCCGCCCCTGATGGGCAAGCGCGCCACCTGGGCGGATTCCCATGCCTTCGCCATTCCGAATGAAGGTGACAAAACGGTCTCCGGCGAAAAACGCGCCGCCGTGATGAAGGTGATCGGCTGGATGGAAAAACACGCCATCAGCTGGGCCGATGCCGGGCATATTCCGGCCTACAAGTCCATCACCGAAAGCAGCGAATACAAGGCGATGCAGCCGAATGCCACCTATGCCTCGCTGGCGGAAGCGGCGGTGTTCGATCCGAAGACCACCATAACCGGGGTCGCTTCGCCCGCCTATGATGCCGCTCTCAACGTCATCGCCCCTGCCATTCAGGGCTTCATGAGCAGCACCGACGCCGTGGAGCAGATCAAGGATGAGCTGCAGGGCAAGCTCAGGTAATCGGCAGCCTGCCCTCCGGTTTGAGCCCGGAGGGCAGAGTGCAATGCGCAAGCTCCCGGAGACATTCCATGGCTATGATTGAAAACCGGCGCAAGAAATCGCTGATCGCGCTGTCGATGGTGACGCCGTTCGTTCTGGTCTTCACCACCTTCTTTCTTTATCCGCTGATAGAGATGGTGCGCATCAGCTTCACCGATGCGCCGCTGATCGGTGAGGGAAACTGGATCGGCCTGGAGAATTACGCGAAACTGCTGGGCGACCGCCTGTTCGTCACCTCGCTCAAGAACAACGGCTATTTCGTGCTTTTGACCGTCATACCGACAACGGTCATCGCCCTGATGATCGCGCTGGCCGTCAGCCGCCTCTCGGGCGTGAAGCAGACGATTGCGATGAGCCTGTTTTTCCTGCCCTATGTGCTGCCGGTTTCGGTCGTCACCGAAATCTGGGCCTGGATGCTCGATCTGCAGTTCGGCATTCTCCAGCCGGTGATTTCGCTGATTGCCGGCAAACCCGTCGCCGTTTTCAAGAACCCCTACTGGGTCATGCCGATGGTTGCCGTCGTCACCATCTGGTGGACGAACGGCTTCAACGTGCTGCTCTTCATTGCCGGATTGCGGAACATACCGGCCGAGCTTTATGAGGCGGCGGCTCTGGATGGCGCGACAACCTGGCAGCGCTTCCGCCGCGTCACCTGGCCGCTTCTGTGGCCGGTCACGGCGCTGGTGCTGACGCTGCAACTGATCCTGCAACTGAAGATATTCGACCAGATCTATCTCTTAAGCGGCGGCGGGCCGTTCAATTCCAGCTTCGTGCTGCTCCTCAAGGTCTATCGCGAGGCCTTTCAGATGAACAATGGCGGTTATGCGTCTGCCGTGGCGACGGTGCTTTTCCTGCTGATCGTCATCGTTTCCGTTTTCCAGTTCCAGCTGCTGCGCATCCGGAGGAATTCATGAGCCCGATGAGAAAACTCGAGAACCTGGTTCTGACGCTGCTGACTTTTTCGGCGGCCCTCGTCTGGATTTTTCCGCTCTACTGGAGCTTCGTCACCTCGCTTCGAGCCGATGAGAACGTTGCCGGCAACATGTCGCTTTTGCCGGACGAGTTTCGCCTCGGCGCTTATTTCAATGCGATATCCAATACCCGGCTGATGACCTGGTATGTGAACTCCATCGGCACGGCCGTCATCGTCACGATCTCGGTGCTGTTCATTTCCATGCTCTGCGCCTATGCGCTGTCGCAGATACGCTTTCCAGGCAGGCGGCTGCTTTATGGCATCGTGCTGGCAAGCTTCATGGTGCCGGCGCAGACGCTGGTCGTCACCCAGTTCATCCTGATGAAGAACCTCAACCTCATCAACACCTGGGCGGGCATCATCCTGCCGCAGTTGATCACGCCCATCGTCATCATCGTCTACAAGCAGTTTTTCGACAGCGTGCCGAAGGAGATGCGCGAAGCGGTGGTGCTGGATGGCGGCGGCGAATATACGATCCTGTTCCGGGTCTATCTGCCGCTCAACTGGGGCATCACGACGGCCATGGCGATCGTGACCTTCATTACGGTATGGAACGCCTTCTTCTGGCCCTTCCTCGTGGTCACCTCCGAAAACATGATGACGATCCCGGTCGGCATCACCCAGGTCAACGACGCTTTCGGTGTCGCCTATGCGCGGCTGATGGCCGTCGCCATGCTGGCGGCCCTGCCGGTCATCATCGCCTATGTCATCTTCCAGCGGCGCGTGACGGAGGCCATCATGATTTCGTCGGGTGTTAAGGGCTGAGATGCTCCTCAGATGACGTGGGCATTGTGCAGGGCGGTCAGTACCTCGTTCTTGAGGTTTGCGAGCTGTGGCGCCCTCCGGTCGCGCGGGCGCGGTACGTCCACCTCTATCCGCTGCTGGATACGGCCGTCATGGGCGCCCATCATGTAAATCCGGTCGCCGAGATAGAGCGCTTCGTCGATATCGTGGGTGACGAGCAGGAAGGAGATGCCGCGCTGTTCGACGAGCTTCAGCACCAGATCCTGCAATTTCATCCGTGTAAAAGCATCGACCGCGCTGAAGGGTTCATCGAGGAGCAGAATGCGCGGCTCGGTATAGAGCGCCCTTGCGATTGCCACACGTTGCGCCATGCCGCCCGAAAGGGCTTTCGGCAGCGCCCCGCCATGGCCGCTTAAACCCACATCGTCGATCAGCTTCTCCACGCGCCCGACATCATATTTCCTCCCCGCCGCATAACCGATGTTTTCGGCAACCGTCAGCCAGGGCATCAGGCGGGGTTCCTGAAAGACGAAGGCGATGGGCGGTGAGTTGGATGTCTGCTCCTCGTCCTGCTGAACCCTGACCGCGCCTGAAAAACGTCGGTCGAGGCCGGCGGCGATGCGCAGCAATGTGCTCTTGCCGCAGCCGCTGGGGCCGAGAAGAACCGCCGCTTCGCCATCGCCCAGCGTGAGCTGGATATCCTGAAGGATCACCGTGTCGCCGAAAGCCTTTTCGCGCACATCGACATTGAGCAAACTCATCGCAGGCGTCCTTCCTGCTGAAGCGGATAGGTGTCGCGCCAGCGCAGGCAGCGGTCTTCGACGATCTTGAAGAGGCTGTCGGAAATCTTGCCCAGTACCGCAAGGCAGATGATGGCGATCATAACGAGATCGGGCCGGGAAAGCTCCCGCCCGTCGGACAGCATGTAGCCGATACCTTCCGAGGCGGCCAGAAGCTCGGCCGCAACGACGCTCAGCCAGGCGAGTGACAGCCCGTAACGCAGGCCCGTGAAGAGATGCGGCAACGAGGCGGGAATGAAAATCCGCCACACCAGCACGGGCAGCGGCTGGCGATACATCTCGCCCACCTCCACCAGCTTGCGGTCGACATTTCGGATGCCGGAAAAGAGGTTGAGATAGACCGGGAAAAACGCGCTTTTGGCGATCAGCACGATTTTCGAGGTTTCGCCGATGCCGAACCAGATCATCAGCAGCGGCACCCATGCAAGGCTCGGGACCGCCCGCAGCGCCTGAAACGTCGGCTCGAGATAACGTTCGGCGGCAATCACCAGACCGACGAGCGAACCGACGACGATGGCGAGCAGGGAGCCGATGACGAAGCCGACGAAGACGCGCGCGGTACTGGCCGCAACATTCGTCCACAGGGGACCTTCCGCAAGCCGCAGGAACGTATCGTAAAGTTCGGAAGGCGGCGGCAGCACATAGGGGCTGACCCAGCCGAGGCGGACGAAAAGCTCAAGCAGCAGCAGCGACCCGACGGGCACGATTGCGCCGCGCAGGTCGAAACGGCCAAGGAAATTCCCCACCCTCTGCACAAGCGGCAATCGGGAAGGGAATTGTCCCGCAGTCTGTTTCACGCGCTGGAATTCGCGCGGATGGGAATTCATGCGCCAAGCGCCTTTTTCGCCGGTGCCGGGTCGCTCAGGGAGGAGAGGACATTGTCGACATTGACGCCGGGGCGCAGGACGTCGTCACCCAGAAGCGGCGTGACGATGCGGATCGAGTTCAGCAATTCCTCACCCGGAACGGGATTATTCCAGTCGCGCTTCTCGATTGTCAGCCTGGTGATCTTGGGATCGTTGCCGGTGACCTGCGTGACGAAATCGATGAATTCGCCCTTGTTTTCACGAATCCACTTCTGCGTCTGCACCCAGACGCCGAGAAGTCTGTCGACCGCTTTCGGGTACTTCGCCAGAAACTCCTCGGAGACGCTGAAGACGCTGCCGTCGCGCCAGCTGCGCTCGTCGAAAATCGCGCGGTCGCCGGCAAGCTCGGCCTGGGATGTATGTGGATCGATGCCGACCCAGGCATCCACCTGACCCTGCTGAAGCGCGTTGAACCCTTCCGGATGCTGCAGGTTCACGACCTTCAGGTCGTCGATGGACAGCTTGTTCTGGTCAAGCGCGCGGACGAGGGTGAAATAGGGCGCGGTGCCCTTGGTGACCGCAATGGTCTTGCCCTTGAGATCGGCGACGGTTTTGATGGGCGAATCCGGGCGCACCTGAATGATGGAAGAACCGCCCCAGCTCGCCACATAGATCACCTTCAGCGGCACGCCATTGGCGCGGGCGAGAAAGGCGGAAAGGGCGGCCGAGCCGGCAAAATCCGTCGAACCGACCTTCAGGAATTCGAGCGAATTGTTGCTGCCGCGGGATTGCACCCAGGTGATCTTCGTGCCGACATCCTTGAAAGCCTCCTCAAGCCAGCCCTTGTTCTTTATCAGCAGCGTATGGGAGGAGTAAAATCCCCAGTCCAGCTTCAGCTCGGCAGGAAATTCCGGGGAACTCTGGGCCAGCGCCTTGCCCGTGGCAAGCGGTGCGGCAAGAGCGCCGGCAATGCCGAATTTGAGGATCTGGCGGCGGGAATGTTCAGTCTTCATATTAATTCACCTAATTTATGTATTTTATGTATTTAAAGGGTATGGGCGGGTGTTTTTAAGGTCAATCCGCCCTTCTGGAACCTCATGCCAAACTTTGCGAGCCGCGTGGAAAATCTCCCTACCGGGAGCGCAATCGGCGCGACGGCGCTTTATTCAGGTGAAAAAACGATTGGCCGGTCGTTGCAGGCCGAGATGGTCGCGCAATGTCGGCCCCTCATAGTCCTTGCGGAATAGCCCGCGCCTTTGCAGTTCCGGCACCACCTGCGTCGTGAAGTCGTCGAGGCCGGCCGGCAGGAAAGGGAAGGTGACGTTGAAACCATCCGAACCCTCCTCATGGAGCCATTGCTCCATCTCGTCGGCGATGGTCTTTGGCGTGCCGACAAAGGCAAGACCCGCATAACCGCCCAGTCGCTGGGCAAGCTGGCGCACCGTCAGGCCCTCGCTTCGGGCAAGCTCGATCACCCTTTCACGGCTGGATTTGCTGGCGTTCGTTTCCGGAATATCAGGCAGGGGACCATCGGGATCGAAGCCGGAAACACCGTGGCCGAGCGCAATCGAGAGCGAGGCGATTGCGCTGTCATAATGGACAAGGCTGTCGAGTTTGGCGCGTTTGGCCTTCGCCTCTTCCACGCTGTCGCCGACGAGAACGAAAGCGCCCGGTAGGATGACAATTCCGTCGCGCGAACGGCCCGCCGCGACAGTCCTGTCCTTGACGTCCTTATAAAAAGCCTTGCCCGCCGCAAGCGTGGGTGTTGCGGCAAAAACCACCTCTGCCGTCTCGGCGGCAAGCTGGCGTCCCGGTTCGGACGCTCCGGCCTGCACGATGACGGGCCAACCCTGCACCGGGCGCGCGATGTTGAGCGGTCCGCGCACGGAAAATTCGGGTCCCTTGTGATCCAGCACATGCATCTTTTCGGGATCGAAGAACAGCCCGCTATCGACATCCCGGATAAAGGCGTCGTCGGAAAAGGAGTCCCAGAGGCCGGTGACGACATCGTAAAATTCCCGCGCGCGGCCATAGCGCTCGGCATGGTCAGGCTGTTGTTCGCGGCCGAAATTCCGGGCGGCGTCGGGATTTGACGTGGTGACGATGTTCCAGCCGGCGCGACCGTTGCTGAGGTGATCGAGCGAGGCGAAACGCCGGGCGACGTGATAGGGCTCATCGAATGTGGTGGAGGCGGTGGCGACCAGCCCGATGCGGGAGGTGACGGCGGCGAGTGCCGAAAGCAAAGTGAAGGGCTCGAAGGAGGTGACGGTGTGGCTGCGGCGCAGCGCCTCCGTGGGCATGTTCAGCACCGCCAGATGATCGGCCATGAAGAATGCGTCGAACTTCGCAGCCTCGAGCTGCTGTGCGAAGCGCGCCAGATGGGCGAAATTGAAATTCGCATCCGGGAAGGCGCCCGGATAACGCCATGCACCCGTATGGAGACTGACGGGCCGCATGAAGGCGCCGAGATGCAGTTTGCGATCATTTGCCATTGGGCTTCACTTTCGTCGATGTTTTGGCTTGCGCGGCGCGTTGCGGAGGGCCTCAGCCGCAGGCAGGCCTTTGCTCGTCGCGACGATATCCCCGCCGGGGGATTGGCGCGGCAAAGACTATTCCGATTATGATTTCCGAACCGAAAGATTTTTGCTGAAATTCTGCATCTGGCGATGATCCCGTGGCGGCAGCCGCTCGGTCATCTTTGAAGTGCAACGGCGGAGTGGCCGCGGCAAGACAGCTGACGGCGGATGCTTCGCTGTCAAGCCTCCATAAGAAAATATATAAAATTCAATATATTAAATATTTTTTCTGATGTGATTTATCAGACTTAATCAATTATCCGGCACCATCGCTTCCGGAGCCGGTGCGGGTGGACTATATCCGAAACCGCACCGGAGGCATCCTACGCGGGCCTAAACCGCCAGCAGTTTCTCGTTGCCGATACGGGTGGTTTCGACGGCGCCCTCGGTTTCGATCCGCTTGCCGGTGGCCGGATCGAAGAAATGAAGGTGGGCGGCGGGGAGATCGAGGTGGATGCGCTGGCCGGGTTTTACCGAGAGGTCCTCACCGATGGCGGCGGAGAAGGTCTCGCCGGCGATATCGGCATGGACGATGCGGCCCGATCCGAGTTCCTCGACGAAATCCACGACTGCAGGCACGCCGGCGCCATCCGTGCTGACCACGCACTGTTCCGGGCGGATGCCCACCGTCACATCGCGGCCGCGCAGTTCCAGCGCGGTTTCGGGGAAGAGCTTTACGGGCGTGCCATGCAGCATCACGGCGGGGGATTCCACCTCCACCCTTGTCGTGAACAGGTTCATTGCCGGCGAGCCGATGAAGGATGCCACGAAGGTGCTGGCCGGGCGGTGATAGATATCCAGCGGGTGGCCGACCTGCTCGACATTGCCCCTGTTCATCACCACCAGCCGGTCGGCCAGCGTCATGGCCTCCACCTGATCGTGGGTGACGAAGATGGAGGTGGCGGAAAGGCGCTGGTGCAGCTTGCGGATTTCCGCGCGCATGGTCACGCGCAGCTTGGCGTCGAGGTTGGAGAGCGGCTCGTCGAAAAGAAACACCGCAGGTTCGCGGATGATGGCGCGGGCCATGGCGACGCGCTGGCGCTGGCCGCCGGAAAGGGCCGCGGGCTTGCGCTCCAGATAATCGGAAAGGCCGACTATCTTTGCGGTTTCCTCGATGCGGCGCTGGCGTTCGGCCTTGGGAACGCCTGCCACCTTCAGCGCATAGCCGATATTGCCGGCCACCGACATATGCGGGTAAAGCGCATAGTTCTGGAACACCATGGCGCAGCCGCGCTCGCGCGGTTCCAGTGTGTTGACCACCCGTCCGCCAATGGCGATCTCTCCGGAGGTGATGTCCTCCAGACCGGCGATCATGCGCAGAAGCGTGGATTTGCCACAGCCCGACGGGCCGAGGATGACGACGAATTCGCCTGAGTCGAAAGTGAGGTCCACGCCGTGCAGGGTGGGCGTCTTGCCATAGGATTTGCGGACCTGACGGATATCGATCTGAGCCATGATGGGAAAACCTTGTTGTTGAAAGCCGCGCTGTTACTTGTCGGACGAGACGAGGCCGCGGACGAACCAGCGTTGCAGGAAGGCCACGACGAGAAGCGGCGGCAGGATGATGATGAGCGAACCGGCCAGCGTGACGTTCCAGTCCGGCGTGCCGTCATCGGCGGGCAAAAGCGCGCGCAGCGACATCATCACTGTCTTGTAGGACGGGTCGGTGACCATCAGCAGCGGCCACAGATACTGGTTCCAGGCATAAACGAACATGATGGTGGTGAGTGCCAGCATGTTGGTGCGCGACAGCGGCAGCAGCATGTCCACGAAGAAACGCGCCGCGCCCGAACCGTCCATGCGCGCGGCCTCCGCCAGCTCGTCCGGGATCGTCATGAAGAACTGCCGGTAGAGAAAGGTGCCGGTGGCGGTGGCGATCAGCGGCAGGGTGAGGCCGGCATAGGAGTTCAGCAGGTTCCATTCCAGCGTGACCTCAATGCCGAACAGGCCGAGGATGGAGCGGAACGGCTGGAAAAGATCGGCTGCGACCGAATAGGTCGGCACCACGCGCACTTCGAGCGGCAGCATCAGGGTGATGAACACCGTCCAGAAGAACAGGTGTCTGAGCGGCGAGCGGAAGAACACGATGGCGAAGGCGGTGAAAGCCGAAAGCGCCACCTTGCCGATGGTCACCAGCGTCGCCATGATCACGCTGTTGAGGAGGGCGTTGCCGAGATTGGCGCGTTGCCAGGCGGCCTGCGCATTGGTGAAGAATTCGCCCTGCGGCATGAAGTTGAAGGGGACGCTGTTGACCTGCTGGACCGACTGGCTGGCGCCGGAAATGACGACGATGAAGGGACCGATGAGCAGGAAGAAGCCGGCCACCATGATCGCATAGGTCAGGGCGTCGGCATAGGGTGTGCGCTGGATCATCGCCGCCTCACTTGTAATGGACTTGCCGCTCGACGAAGCGGAACTGGATGAAGGTGAAGACCATGATGAGGCCGATGAGGACGAGGCTCTGCGCCGAGGCGCCGGAATAGTTCAGCCCCTCGAAGGCCTCGCTGACGATGCGGTAGACCATCACTTCGGTGGCGTGGTTTGGGCCGCCCTCCGTGGTGGAGGCGACGATGCCGAACGTGTCGGCGCCGACGAAACCTTCGGTCATCATGATGACGGTGAGGAAGAACAGGGTCGGCGCCAGCAGCGGCACCTGAATGTCGATGGCGCGGCGAATGGGCCCGGAACCGTCCATGGCGGCCGCCTCCGTCAGTGAACGCGGCACGGATTGCAGGCCGGCGAACAGGAAGATGAAGGTGTAGCCCGCCCATTTCCAGATGAAGATGACGATGACGAGGATGAGCGCGTGCTCGCCGTATTTGGCCGGGTTCCAGATATCGGGCCACCAAGAATTCAGCGATGCGGCGATGCCGCGTTCCGGCGACAGGATGAAGCGGAAGGCCATGCCGGCGGCAGGACCGGCAATCGCATAGGGCAGGATATAAAGCACCCGGAAAAAGCCCGAGCCCGGAAGCTGGCGATCGACTGCAAGGGCGAGCACAAGGCCGATGAGGATCGCGAAAAACGGCCCGGCGATCGCAAAGATCAGGCTGGTGAGGATCGACTGCCAATAAAGCGGATCGCCGAAGGTTTCGATGAAATTGGCTAAACCGACGAATTCCGCCTGGCCGCCGAAAGGCGGCTCCAGCGTGAATGCCCAGTTCAGCACCGCCGCAACCGGCCAATAGAAGAACAGAAGGATAAGCAGGAACTGCGGCAGGGCGAAGAGCACAGGCAGCCATGTGCTTTTGAAGACGGTACGCTTTTCCATTGGAGTCCGGCAGGGTTCGAGATTTCGGCGGGCCTGCCCGAACGGCTGTCCGGACAGGCCTTTGACGGCGATGGAAGCGCGCTTAGTTCAGCTTGGCGCCTTCATAGGTCTTTTCGAAGCGGCGCAGGCCGGTATTGGCGCGCTCGACGGCCTTGTCGAGTTCAGCCTGGATATCGGCGTTCTGCATGAAGATGGCTTCGAGCGAGGTGGCGACTTCCTTGCGGATCTGCGTGAAACCGCCGAGGCGGATACCCCGGGTATATTCGGAAGGCGGCGTAAACGTCAGGCTCTCGATGGCCTTTTCGCGGCCCTTATAGGGGGCCTTGTCGTAAAAACCATTGGCCTTCATGGCGTCGAAGCCGGTCTTGGTGACCGGAATGTAACCGGTGACCGTCGACCACCACTCAACCATGTCAGGCTGGGCGATGAAGTTCAGGAATGCGGCAGCGCCCTTGTATTCAGCTTCCGGACGACCGGCGAGAACCCACAGCGAAGCGCCGCCCACCAGCGAGTTGTGACGCTCGGTGCCCTTCCAGATCGGCAGCATGGCGACGTCCCACTTCACACCTTCCGGCATGGACTTGCCGACGGTGCCGTGGTTGGCGATGGAGGTCATGAACATCTGGCAGGTCTGCGAGGTGAAGGCAGGCAGGATGTCCATGCCGAGCTGCTTGGTCTTGACGACGAACAGCTTCTCGTCCTGCATCTTCTTGAAGAATTTCACCTGGTCGACGAACTTGGTCTTGTTGATCGTCAGTTCCGCGTCGAGGCCCTGATAACCGTTGGCCTTGGTGGCGATCGGCTGGTTGTGGATGGCGGAGAACTGCTCCATCAGCATCCATGTGTCGAAGTTGAAGGCGAGCGGGCATTCGAAACCGGCGGCTTTCAGCTTCTTCGAAGCTTCTTCGACCTGTTCCCATGTGTCGGGCTTGAAGGTGATGCCGGCTTTTTCGAAAGCGTCGACATTGTAATAGAACATCGCGGTCGAAGAATTATAGGGGAAGGAGTTCAGCTCGCCCGAAGCCGTGGCGTAATAATTGGCGATGCCGGGGAAATAATTGTTCCAGTCGATCTTGTAGCCATTGTCGGCCATCAGCTTCTTGGCGGGAACGAAAGCCTTGGACAGCATCATGTCCAGCGTGCCGGCGTCATAAATCTGGGTGATGGCGGGCTGCTTCTTGGCGCGATAGGCGGCAATGGTGTTCTGCAGGGTGGATTCGTAATCGTTCTGCGAGGTGCAGACGATCTCGAATTCGGCCTGGGAGTCGTTGAACTTCTTGCAGGTTTCCTGAACGCGGTCGCCGAGATCGCCGGAAAGACCGTACCAGAATTCGAACTTGGTCTTTTCTGCCTGGGCAGCCGTGGCGCCGAAGGCGGCGGCAATGGCGACGCCGGCCACGAAGGAAGTCAGAGCGGAAGATTTCATGAGTTGAGCCCCGTTGATGGAATGATGGCCTGCTCGGCAAGGACCTCATGTCCCCGGCACGTAGCCACGGGCTCTGCTAACAGCCGTCTTTGACGGATGGCTTACAGTTTGTTGAACGTTTTATGATGACTGGCCGCGCAGACCTTTCTGCGCGGCGAAAAAAGTGCGACAAATGCGGAAAATCGGAATTTAATCTTGTTTATCAAGTGCTTCCTGTTCCCGGCTTGCATCGCTACTTGCTGCTGAACAGCTTTCGCCAATCAACCGCGACGTGCAGCCTCGATGGCGGCAACGTCGATTTTCTTCATGTCCATCATCGCGTCGAAGGCGCGTTTGGCCTCCGCGCCGCCGGCGGCCATGGCTTCCATCAGCACGCGCGGCGTGATCTGCCAGGAGACGCCCCATTTGTCCTTGCACCAGCCGCAGGCGCTTTCTTCGCCGCCATTGCCGACGATGGCGTTCCAGTAACGGTCGGTTTCTTCCTGGTCTTCGGTCGATATCTGGAACGAGAAAGCCTCGCTCTGCTTGAAGACCGGCCCGCCATTGAGGCCGATGCAGGAAACGCCTGCCACGGTGAACTGCACCGTCAGCACGTCTCCCTTCTTGCCGGAGGGATAGTCGCTCGGCGCATGGTGAACGCCGGTTACCGCGCTATCTGGAAAGGTTTCGGCATAAAATCTGGCCGCAGCCTCGGCATCCTTGTCGTACCAGATACAGATCGTGTTCTTTTTCATTTGTGTGTTCCTCCCAAATTGAAATCGTCGTCATGCCGACGCGGAAATTCGCCGGCCATTGCCGGTTCCCCATTCGGTATAGAATGCGACCATGCGCCGAACGTTCCCAAAAAACGGCAGCGAGGGAACACCGGCAGGCAACACATTGCCACGCTATCTGCAACTTCAGATGACGAACATCAACTTTATCCTTAAATATTATTTAATAATGTAATCATAATATTCACGAATGATTTTGAATAGAAATCATCCCTTTTCATCGGAGAAACGCGCGTGAGTATTCTTGATCGTGGTGCCAATGCTTTCGCGGTTCTCGCCGCGCTTTCCAAATCCCAGGCCATCATTGAATTCGACCTTTCGGGCAAGATTCTCACCGCCAACGAGAATTTCTGCCGGGCGCTCGGTTACGAGCTTTCGGAAATCGTCGGCAGGCACCACAGCATGTTCGTGGAACCTGCGGTCGTGTCCTCGCAGGATTACAAGGCCTTCTGGTCCAAGCTTTCGGCCGGCCAGTTCGATCAGCGGCAATATAAGCGCATCGGCAAGGGCGGCCGGGAAGTCTGGATCGAGGCGTCCTACAATCCGGTGTTTCGTCGCGGCAAGCCGGTGAAGGTGGTCAAGATCGCCACCGATATTACCGACCGCAAGCTGAAGGCGGCGGAAGATGCGGGCAAGATCGATGCGCTCTCGCGGGCGCAGGCCATCATCGAATTCTCCCCGAACGGCGAGGTTTTGACGGCAAACGAGAATTTTCTGGCGGCGCTCGGTTATTCGCTGGCGGAGGTGCAGGGCAGGCATCATTCCATGTTCTGCGAACCGGCCTATACGCAGTCGCCGCAATACAAGCAGTTCTGGGAAAGGCTGGCCGGCGGCGATCTCGTGGCGGACGAGTTCATGCGGCTTGGCAAGGGCGGCCGCAAGGTCTTCATTCAGGCGTCCTATAACCCGATCTTCGATCTCAACGGCAAGGTGTTCAAGGTCGTCAAATTCGCGACCGACGTGACCGGCCGCGTCGAAAACGTCGAAAAGCTGGCGCAGTGCCTCACCGATCTGGCCGAGGGCGATCTTGCCCAGAGCATCGACAAACCCTTCATCCCCTCGCTTGAAAGATTGCGCACGGATTTCAACGCGGCTTCGGAAAAGCTGAAAAGGGCCATGACGCTGGTGTCTGAAAATGCCGGCGCCATTTCGTCCGGTTCCAACGAGATCAGGTCCGCTGCCGACGATCTCGCCAGACGCACGGAGCAGCAGGCCGCCTCCATCGAGGAAACGGCAGCCGCGCTCGAAGAAATCACCACAGCCGTCAACGATTCGAGCCGCCGCGCCGAAGAGGCCGGCAAGATCGTCGCCCGTGCCCGCGACCATGCGGAACATTCGGGCCAGGTGGTGCGCGATGCGATCGGCGCCATGGACCAGATCGAAAAATCATCGCGCGAGATTTCCAACATTATCGGCGTGATCGACGAAATCGCCTTCCAGACCAATCTTCTGGCATTGAATGCAGGCGTGGAAGCCGCCCGCGCGGGTGAGGCGGGCAAGGGTTTTGCCGTGGTTGCACAGGAAGTTCGTGAACTCGCGCAGCGTTCCGCAACGGCCGCCAAGGAAATCAAGAGCCTGATCAATGCCTCCGGCGCGCAGGTGGAAAACGGCGTCGGTCTCGTCACCAGGGCGGGTTCGGCCCTGCAGGAGATCGCCGAGCAGGTGCGGGATATCAACACCAATGTCGTTGCGATTGTCGATGCGGCGCGCGAACAGTCCACGGCGCTCGCGGAAATCAATCAGGCGGTCAACACTGTCGATCAGGGCACCCAGCAGAACGCCGCCATGGTCGAGGAGCAGACCGCCGCAAGCCACAGCCTTGCGCGGGAAGCGGCGGCCCTGTTCGAACTTCTGGGGCAATTCCGGTTCGAGGACGCTCCGCGCTCCTCCGCCGCTGCGCGCAGCGGCTTCGAGCAGCAATCCGCGCCGGTGAGCTCGCATCGCAGCGCATCCCGCCCGCCTGCGGCGCGCGGTTCCGCCGCGGTTGCCGTCAAGCATGAGGAATGGCAGGACTTTTAGAGTGAGGCCTCGGTTGCTTTGAAGCCGGTGGTGAGCCCACATTCTCTCATCATCGGCCCTGTGCCACTGTCGTCCGGTTTAAATTCCGGACGGTCCGCAGCACCCATTAAAGTCAGCCGCTGAGTATCAACATTCTCTCGGCGTCATCCTCGGCCCTGTGCCGAGGATCTAATCACGTTTAATAAAATCAATACGTTGCAGATCCTCGGGGCAGGCCCGAGGATGACGTCGGCGTGATTGGCTCGACTTGCCTTCCCATCCGATCACGCCAGTCCATTCGATGTTCGATACGTGATGACAAGCCGGAAAGCTGGGCATATCTTCCGGATTGGCCGATAATCGGCACATCGCGTCTGGAATTTTCGGGGACTTTCGCTTGGCAGGGATATCGACAAGCCGCATGGCTCTTGCCCTGTGTCTGCTGACCGCAGCCTTCGGCGCGGCGCAAGCCGAAGAACCCGCCGGGGAAAAAGCCGCCTGCGCCTATACCCATGCCGTCGCGCCGGACCTGTGCATCAATGCCGGCAGTTACAATAACGATCTTTGCCATGCCATTGAGGTTCTCGCCGCCCGCCATGCCGTTCCGCCGGATTATTTCGCCCGGCTGATCTGGCGGGAAAGCCTGTTTCGGCCCAATGCGGTCAGTCCGAAGGGGGCGGAGGGCATTGCCCAGTTCATGCCGGGAACGGCGCGGTTGCGCGGTCTCGAAGACAGTTTCAACATCATCGCCGCGCTTGAGGCGTCTTCCCGATATCTTTCCGAATTGAACGTGCAGTTCGGCAATTTCGGCCTTGCCGCCGCAGCTTACAATGCGGGGGAGGCGGGCTTGCGAAACTTCATCGCCAACGGCCGCCTGCCCACCGAAACCCGCGATTATGTGTTCGCGATCACCGGTTATCCGGTGGAGACATGGAAGGACAATCCGCCGGAAAAGGCGGCGCCGGCGCTGGATGACAACCGTTCCTTCCTCGATGCCTGCGTGCGTCTCGCCGACACCCGCACCATGAACGATCCCGTTCTCATTGCATCGGCCGACTGGGCGCCCTGGGGCGTGCAGCTTGCGGCGCATTATAATCCGGCCGTGGCGAACCGGCTTTTCACCCGGGCGATCCTGCAGCTTTCGGAGCCGCTGAATGCCGAGCGGGCTTTGATCGTGCGGCAGCGGGGCGGGAATTTCGGTTCGCGGCCGCGTTATGCAGCCCGCATCGGCCGGGAAACCAGAGCCGAAGCCAATGCGCTTTGTGGCGATATCCGGCGGGCGGGCGTTCCCTGCACCGTGTTCCGCAACAGGTAAAAACGGCACGTGCCGAACCGGTAAATCGTCCTTTCGCGACAGGGCTGATCATAACAAGTTGATCGGCTTTGCGGCCGTTCGATCTTTCCGTGCAAAATGATCGTGCCTAGATTTGCCCCGGATGCCGGCCGAGAACCGGGGCCGGCGAGGTTTTGTAGGGAATGATCTGGAAATGAGATGGCTTGAAAGAGGATGTCTGGCGGCCGTGCTGGTCGTCGTTGCGGCGTGCACCAGCGCCGGCGAGACGGAGATTTCCCGCACAGTCGCAGGTTTCGTGGGGCAACCGCGTGAGGCCGCAATCGCCCGACTCGGCCGCCCGAACAAGGTCATCATCGAAAACGGCGAAACCGAATCCTACTGGCTGAAAGTAGACAGGGAGATTTATGCCGGCCTCAGCAACAGGCGCGAAGTCAAGACCGTCGACGGGCAGGCGCAGGTCTCGGAAACCGAGGGCATGAAGATCAAGGAACATCGCCGCGACTGCATCGTCAAGATAACGGCGGATGCCGCCTCCATCGTCAGGACGAGCGAGATCATCGGCAATCCGGCCAATTGCGAAAACCTTCTCGACCGGCAGGCCTCCTGAGGAACCGCTGTCGCGGCCGTTCCGATTGCCGAAGCCTCAAAGCTCCATCTTGATGGTCAGCATATATTCGGTGCCCTTCGCCCGGTCACGCGTGCGGGAGACTTCAAGCGTGACCTTGTCCAGCTTGTGCCCAAGGGTTTCCTTGATCGTTCCTCCCGGCGTATCCTCGCGCCGGAACGAGGTGTCGCCGTAACCGACGCCGATTTTGCGGGTAATGGCGTTTTCCGTGTAGGTTCTTCCGAACATGGCGGAAGCCTGGCCGCTGCGCACCGTCGTTTCGAAGCCGCGGGATTCGATGTCGCGATAGGCCGAGGCGGCAATCGAATTGTCCGAGCTGCTATAGCTGCCGCCGGCGCTTATTCTGGCGAGCCGATGGCCGTCATGCTCCAGGGAAAAATTGCCGTCGGCCGAAGGTCCGAAACGACCGCCATTCATGGCGTCCTTATAGGTGAAGCGGAAGCGGCCGCTGCGTGCGTCCACCTGATAATTATAGGAGGCGTCGCCGCTGCGGATCTGGATGCCCGGCGCCGGTTCGCTGCCGAGAATCGGCGAAACCTTGTCCGCGAACTGGAACAGGGGTTTGGTGACCTCTTCGAATTCCGACTTCGACAATGGCAGCGGCTTGCCATCCGGGTCGAACTTCCCGACCGCCAGGCACGGGCGCTGGTTGATGATGCTCTTCAGGGCAAAGACCGTGCAATTGTCGCTTGTCGTGCCGGCAATCGCGGCGTGGACGGAATTGCGCAGGGTGTAACTGCCGCAGCAGGAAAAGGCTTCGTTGTCGAGGCTCGCATCGCGCGTATAGCCGGTAAAGACAATGCCGCTCGCCCCGTTGGTAAGGCCTGCATTGGCGAAATGCGGCCCGCTCTGCAGTGGAAACAGTTTTAGCCGGCTCTGGTCAGCGAGCGTTTTCGGGTTGGAAGGCGATGGAAGCGGCATTCTTCTTCTCTCCTGAACACGGGAACGGTGCGCTTTTTTACCATCGTAAATTGAAGCCGCAACCCTTAACTGTACCCCGTGAGTTATGCCGTTTCTGTGGATGAGAGCGACCGCTGTTGTTACTGTGAGCCTGTGCGCATATGTTGGAATACTCAATCTTGATTTCCGGGCACGGCGGACAGGCGCATAATGACCTCCCAGTTGGATTTTTTCGCACCCGCGGCAGCGCGGCTTCCGCAGGCTGAAAGAGGGCGAAAAGCGGGCGGTCGCGAAGCGACCCAGAAGACCGGTACGGACGATGAGGCCCTTGCCGCCTATCTTCAATCCACCGGCAATTATCGTGTCCTGCGCCGCCTGCAGCCGCGCGCGGTCGTTGATCGGCCAAGGCCGGAATTTTCCCGCCAGGGTGTGATCCTCGATACGGAAACGACGGGCCTCGACCATCGCACGAACGAGATCATCGAAATCGGCGTCATCACCTTCACATTCGATGATAACGGCACAATCGGCGATGTCACCGGCATCTATGGCGGGTTGCGGCAGCCGGGTATCGCCATTCCCGAAGAGATCACCCGCCTGACCGGTATTACCGACGAGATGGTCGCGGGACAGTCGATAGACATGGACCGGCTGACCTCCCTCATTGCCCATGCCGATCTGATCATCGCCCACAATGCCGGTTTCGACCGCCCCTTTTGCGAGGCCTTCTCGCCGATCTTCCGCGATAAGGCGTGGGCCTGCTCCGTTTCGGAAATAGACTGGCGCACGCGTGGTTTCGAGGGCAACAAGCTCGGTTATCTGATCGGGCAATCCGGCTATTTCCACGATGGTCATCGCGCGGTGGACGATTGTTTCGCCCTGCTGGAAGTGCTGGAGCAGACGCGCCCCGGCCAGGGCAGTACGCCCTTTGCCGAACTCCATGACGCGAGCCGGCGCTCAAGGGTGCGCCTCTATGCGGAAAACAGCCCGTTCGATATGAAGGATCACCTGAAAAAGCGGGGCTATCGCTGGTCGGACGGTTCCGATGGCCGGCCGAAATCCTGGTGGGTGGAACTGCCGGAGGAAAAGCTCGAAGAGGAACTGCATTTCCTGCGGACCGAAATCTACCGCTGGGACGCCGATCCCACGGTCAAATATCTCACCGCTTTCGACCGGTTCAAGGCCGGGTGAAGCGCGGGGCATTCCGGGTTCGCGGATTGCATACAATTTCTGCAATGAATCGAAAACAATCGCTGTAAAATTGGGCAGGTCCGCGCAAGGGTCTCCAAGGCGCAGAAAAATATCGTTTTACATCAATGGCTAGGCCGGTTGGCACGCCTCCTGCATGACAAAGACGTCGCAGGAGAGTGTTTATGAGCAAAGCCGCAGCAATCGACATCGCGTCCGTATCCAAGATTTACGGCAACACCACCGCCGTGCATGCGATAAGCCTCAAGATTCCGGCCGGGAGCTATTGCTGCCTGCTTGGCCCGTCGGGCTGCGGCAAGACCTCGACATTGCGGATGATTGCCGGCCACGAAAGCATCTCCAGCGGCGATGTCCGGCTGGGCAATACAGTCGTCACCGATCTGCCGCCCGCCCGGCGCGGCACGGCGATGATGTTCCAGTCCTATGCGCTGTTTCCGCATCTCGATCTCGTCGACAATGTCGCTTTCAGCCTCAAGATGAAGGGTGTGGACAAGGAAACCCGCCGGGCGAAGGCGCTCGAAATGTTGCGGCTGATGCAGCTCGAACCCTATGCCAGCCGCCGGCCGGCCCAGCTTTCCGGCGGTCAGCAGCAGCGCGTGGCGCTGGCGCGTGCGCTGATTACCGATCCCGAGGCGCTGCTGCTGGACGAGCCGCTTTCGGCGCTCGACCCGTTCCTCAAGATCCGCATGCGCGCAGAATTGAAGAAGCTGCAGACCTCGCTTGGCATCACCTTCGTCCACGTCACCCACAGCCAGGAAGAGGCCATGGCGCTGGCCGATATCATCGTCGTCATGAATGACGGCCGCATCGAACAGGCAGCCACGCCGCGCGAGGTGTTCGAGCGCCCGGCCACCGCCTTCGTTGCCCGCTTCATGGGCGACCACAATGTCATTTCCGGGCGTTACCGGGAAAAAACGGACGATCTCGTCACGCTCGAAGTGGCGGGCGGCGGCATTTTCACGGCAAGTGGCGTCGCCCCGGATGACGGCGCGGTCGATATCGCCGTGCGCACCGACCGGGTGCGCGTCGGTGAAGCAGACCAGCCGGGCCTCGGTTTCACCGGCATCGTCTCGAATGTCGAATATCGCGGCGCAAGCGTGAAGATCGCCGTAACCGGCGCGGGCATCGAGGATTTCAACGTCATCCTCAGCGATGCCGCCTTCTTCGAAAATCCGGTCAGGACCGGAGACGCCATACCGCTTTCATGGAATGCGGCCGATGCCATCGTGCTCGGCCGGGTAGAGAAGTGACCCCAAAAATAACCAGAGGAGAACTTTGAAATGACCGATACCACCAGCAGCAAAAAGGGCCTGTCCCGCCGCGGCCTCCTGAAGGCGGGCGCTGCCGCCACGGGTGCGGCGATCGGCTCCGGCCTCATCACCGGCTTCCCGACCATCTGGGCGCAGAACCCGATCACCATCCGCCAGTTCGGCACGGGTGTATCGAACCTCAACGCCATTGCCGAAAAGTGCAAGGCCGATCTCGGCATCACGCTCGAAATGACGGCGACGGATTCGGATGCCGCCGCCCAGCGCGCCGTCACCCAGCCGAATTCCTACGATATCGCCGATATCGAATACTGGATCCTGAAGAAGGTCTATCCGGCCGGCGTCATCCAGCCGATGGAAATCAAGAAGCTCAAATATTACGACAAGATCGTGCCGCTGTTCAAAAACGGCAAGCTGAAGCCGGACAGCGTCGTGGCGCAGGGCACGGCCCCGCACACGGTCGGTTTCGTCGAAAAGCCCGGCGACAAGAAGTTCGCCAAGGGCGAGACCGATTATTTCACCATGGTCCCGACCATCTATAACGCCGACACCCTCGGCATCCGCCCCGATCTCGTCGGCCGCGATATCACCAGCTGGGCCGATATCATGGACCCGAAGTTCAAGGGCAAGACCTCCATTCTCAACATCCCCTCCATCGGCATCATGGATGCGGCGATGATCATGGAAGCCATGGGCAACATCAAATATGCCGACAAGGGCAACATGACCAAGGAGGAGATCGACAAGACCATCGACTTCCTCATCAAGGCGAAGAAGGACGGCCAGTTCCGCGCCTTCTGGAAGAGCTTCGACGAAAGCGTCAACCTCATGGCCTCGGGCGAAGTCATCATCCAGTCCATGTGGTCGCCCGCCGTTGCGGCTGTCCGTTCCAAGGGCATCGCCTGCAAATACCAGCCGCTGAAGGAAGGTTATCGCTCCTGGGGCGGCGGTCTCGGGCTTGCCAAGCACCTTTCGGGCGCGAAGCTCGATGCGGCCTATGAATATATCAACTGGTACACCTCGGGCTGGGTCGGCGCTTACCTCAACCGTCAGGGGTATTATTCCGCCGCCATGGAAACGGCCAAGGAGCACATGAGCGCCGACGAGTGGGGCTACTGGGTCGAAGGCAAGCCGGCGCAGGGCGATATCATCGCGCCCGACGGCAAGGTCATGGAAAAGGCCGGCGCGGTGCGCGATGGCGGCTCCTTCGAGGAACGCATGGGCAAGGTCGCGTGCTGGAACTCCGTCATGGATGAAGACCGCTACATGGTCCGCCGCTGGAACGAATTCATCGCGGCCTGATGTCCTGAAAAGACGGCGCCGGCGGTCAATGCCGCCGGTGCCTGCCCATAAACAGCGAAAGGCTTCATGATGGTGACGGTCAGACTCATCGGCGTCAGCGACAAAAAGGACAGGCCGCCCCGCAGCTTCGCGCTGCCGCAAAAGCTCGTCTCCTATGTTCAGGCCGCACCGCTTTTGCTGATCCTCGGCTTTTTCCTGGCTTTGCCGATCCTCATGATCGCCGTCGTCAGCTTCTGGGATTACGATTTCGCCCAGATGTATCCGGATTTCGTGACGTTCAACTATCTGGAAACGCTCGGCTCCTGGGTCACCTGGCAGACCTATCTCAATACCCTGAAATATGCCGCCATGGTCTGGGCGATCACGCTGTTCTGCGGTTTCTGGGTCGCCTATTTCCTCGCCTTCCACATTCGCACCACCACCATGCAGATGGTGCTCTTCCTCGTCTGCACCGTGCCCTTCCTGACGTCGAACATCATCCGCATGATTTCCTGGATTCCGGTGCTTGGGCGAAACGGCCTCGTCAACAGCGCGCTGGTCGGCACCGGCATCATTCCCGAGCCTATCGAATGGCTGCTTTATTCGGATTTCGCCGTGGTGCTCGCCATGGTGCATCTTTATACGCTGTTCATGGTCACGCCCATCTTCAACACGTTGATGCGCATCGACAAATCGCTGATCGAGGCGGCGCGTGACGCCGGCGCGACGGGCTGGCAGACGCTCAGTAACGTCATCATTCCGCTTGCCAAGCCCGGCATGGCGATTGGCAGCATCTTCGTCGTCACGCTGGTCATGGCCGATTTCTCCACCGTTCAGGTCATGTCCGGCGGCCAGAGCGCCTCGGTGGCGCTGATGATGAAGAACCAGATGTCGCTGCTGCAATATCCGGCCGCCGCTGCGAACGCCGTCATCCTGCTCATCCTCGTTCTTCTGATGGTCGCGGGCATCCTGCGCATCGTCGATATCCGCAAGGAGCTTTGATCCCATGCATCAGGAAAAACGCGGCCGCGAATTCTATATCCTCGCATTCTTTTTCGCCCTCTTCGTGCTGTTTCTTTACGGTCCGCTGTCGGCCATCCTCATCCTCGCCTTCCAGGGGCCGAATGGTGGCCTGACTTTCCCGCTGAACGGCGTTTCGCTGCACTGGTTCGGCAATCTCTTCGAACAGCAGGCCGTCGGCGATTTCGGCGGCTCCTTCCGCCGCTCCTTCGCGCTTGGCCTGATGGTCATGGCCGTTACCGTGCTGGTCTCGCTGCTGGCGGGCCTTGCCTTCCGGCGCAAATTCATCGGTGCGACGCCGTTGTTCTATCTGTCGGTCGCAAGCCTCGTGGTGCCGTCGATCATCATTTCGCTCGGCATCGGCGTTCTGTTCCAGCAGCTCGGGCTGGAACCGTCATGGTATACCTCCGCCTTCGGCGCGCATCTCACCTGGACGCTGCCCTTCGGCGTGCTCATCATGCTGGCCGTCTTCAACCGTTTTTCGCCGTCCTATGAGGAAGCGGCCCGCGATCTCGGCGCATCCTCCTGGCAGACCTTCGCCCATGTGGTGCTGCCGATGATCGCGCCGAGCCTGATCGGCGTCGGCCTCTTCGGCTTCACGCTTTCTTATGACGAGTTCGCCCGTACATTGATGACGTCAGGCACCTACAACACGCTGCCGCTGGAAATCTACGGCATGACCACCAATGTCACGACGCCGGTGCTTTATGCGCTCGGTGCTGTTACAACCCTGTTTTCCTTCCTGGTGATCGCGGCCACGCTCGGCCTGATCGTCACGCTCAACCGCCGCCATTCACGCGGATAAAGAAACGTAAAATGCGCATTCTCGTCATCAATCCCAACACCACGCAATCCATGACCGCGACCATTGCCGACGCCGCGACGCGGATAGCCGGCCGCGATACGGACATACTGGCCGTAACCTCGTCCATGGGGCCTGTCTCCATCGAAGGTTATTACGACGAGGTTTTCGCCGTGCCCGGCCTGCTGCTGGAGCTGGCAAAGGCGCCCGCGCTTGGCGCCGGCGCGGCGATCATCGCCTGTTTCGACGATACCGGGCTCGATGCGGCCCGCGCTCTGGCCGATATTCCGGTTATCGGCATCTGCGAGGCGGCGGTCTCCGCCACCGCCTTCATCGCCCAGAAATTCACCATCGTCACGACGATGGAACGCTCGCGGCTGCCGCTGGAACATCTCGTCCATCGTTATGGCATGTCCGCCCGCTGCAATGTGCGCGCCGCCGATATTCCGGTTCTGTCGCTGGAAGATCCCGCCTCGAACGCTCGTGAAAGGCTGCGCGCGGAAATCTCGCTGGCCCTGAAAGAGGACAGGGCGGAAGCGATCGTGCTTGGTTGCGCCGGCATGGCGGATCTTGCTGCCGAACTGCGCGATGAGTTCGGCGTCCCGGTTGTCGATGGCGTCGCGGCGGCCGTCAAGCAGGCGGAATCGCTGGTGTCCATGGGGTTGTCCACCGCCAAGCGCGGTGCCTATGCCACGCCGCTCGCCAAGCCCTATCGCGGATTGCTGGAGCCATTCCAGCCGGACAGGCTCTCCGGGGCATCGGCAGACGGCGGCGACGGTCTCACCGCCTCCGCCCATAAAACGACGAAGGCGAGCTGATAGGCCAGATCGCGCCGGACGTTCTGCAATGCCAGATCGCTCAGAACTATTCTGGATCCGTTTCTTTTCAGGATGTTCAACCGCTCGGCCCTGGCAAGGATGGCCGTGACATGGGCGCGGCTGACCCCATAGGCGCGCGCCGTCGCCTTGCGGGAGAAGACGCAACCCGTCGCATCGCACGCATCTGTCTTCGCGGCGGATAGCAGGTCCAGCAGGATGGGGAAACCCGGCGCATGCCCAAGGAACATCCGCATTTCCTCTGAGAGAAAAGGTAGATCCTGCGCGTGCCGCAGAAACCAGCTCACACCGTCGATAAGGGCGTCCGTTCCGATTGCTCCCTTCGCAGGCGCCGGGAGGGTTTCCCACGGCGAGGCCGCGAGGCGATAGGTGCTGGCAAGCGTCTCGATTGCCGAAATAATCCACCCGTTTAGCGACCACGGCCGCTCGCGGTTATCGCCGCCGGGCGGGTGACGCTGCGCGGTATTTTCCAGTTCCAGCCAGTCGATCAACGCGCGTGTCCTGCGGCTGGATGCCCAGCCGGGTGGAACGACGACTGCCTGAACCGCCGCCAGCGTAAATTGCCCGCCATGGACCGATGCGATGCCTGCGGCGCACATGACGGTGGCGAATGCGCCGAAGTCTCCGAGCGCGCGGACGAGGCGCTGCTCCTGTTTGAAGGCGGTCGATATGTGGGTGCAAAGATAGGCGACAGCATCACCAAAGGCATCGTCATTCAGGATTCGGTTCGCAAGTATGTCCAGCCTCTCTCGAAGCATGTCCGGTCGAGGCCGGACGAAGTCCCTGTTCGGGTGTGTCTTTGAAGCTGGGGCGCCTGCTTTTCCGGATACCTTTCTCCCTTGGTTTTTTGCTCATCGCTACTTTATGGCGAATTCGAAAACGTGAGTTCTGTTGGCTGACGACGGCCGTGCAGGGCAGTCGTGACGGCCAAAAAGTTCCGCTCCGGAAGATGCGTGCATTTTGTTGCACTCCCCCGAAGCTCTGTTGAGCGGTATTAAAAAATACTCTCATAAATTGAATGTTAAGGGGCGCGTAAAAATGTGTTCCCTTTTGAGACGGTTTGCGAGAGTAACGCTGATAATGGCTTTATATACTGTTTTTATTGCATAATTTAATAAAGTGTCGGATGCGGAATCTTCCGTTCATTTGCCCTGAATGCAATCTTTGATGGTTGTTTTTTAGGTCTTGACGACGTCGCAGACGATGCGTCCGAAACCACCCGATATCCGAATGTTACTGCCATGTCTCTGGCACGGTCGGCAGCGATGCCGGGCGGCGCATGGAGCCCGTCATGCCTTTTATTCATCCCCAATTCTCCAGAGGAGGTTGAAATGATACAACTTAAACACGTTGTTTTTGCCGGCCTTGCGGCCTTCGCAATGCAATTCGATATCCCGTCCATGGGCCAGCCGGCCCTTGCGAACGCGGCCACCCTCACCGCCGAGCAGACGGCGGCTTTCCAGTCGAAGCTGGAGCAGGCGGAAGCGAGCCGCGAGCTGCTCGGCCGCCGATCCGTGTGCCTGATGGAACATCTGACGGCGCAACAGCAGCTCAGCGCCGACCGCGAGGCGGCGCTGGGGCAGGCCTTGTCCCTGCAGATCGAGCTGGAGCGGCAGGTGGCGCAATCCGAAGCCAGCGTGAAAGGTTATGAGGAGCAGGTCCGGTCTGAGAGCGAGTATGTCAAAACGCGCTATGCCGCTTTCGAAAAAGCCCGAAGGGAAATGGAGGAGCAGGCTAAAAGAGTAAAAATCTGCAGCCAGGTGCTGATCTTCCTGCCCGGGATCTGCCAGGCCGGTGATGCCGCGGTCAAGGCGCTGGGCTGGATGAACAATGCGGAGCGGGAACTCCGTACCGCGCAGCCCCGGTTGCGCAGTGCAGAAGAAGCCCTTGCGGGCGTTCACAAACAGTTGGAAGACAATCGCCGCCAGCTTGAGTCAGCGCGGCAGAGCCGCGCGGAAAACCAGAATGCCGTGAATCAGCTCGAAGAGCAGATCATCAAGCTCAAGGCGGCGATTTCCACCATTAACGTCAAGGTTCAGGACTTCAACATCCAGGTCGGCACCTTCAGCAATGCCCTCCAGGACGCGCGTGAAGTCAATCCCGACGATGCGCAGATACGCCAGGTGACGCGGCTGTCTGAGGAAATCGCGGGTCTGACCAATAGCGTACCGCAATTCATTTCCTCCACCGAAGCTGACCTGCCGGACGAGGCGAAGCGTCGATGCTCGCCCTGAGTAGTCACATGCTTATCGGAAACCAGCCACACACCAACAGGAGTCTTTAAAATGAACAATGTCGTTAATTTTGAAAGTCGGGCCGCCCAGATCAACAGCGCGATCGACGCCGACGTCGATGCGATTGTTTCGCAGCCGAGCTTCAATCTTCCCAAGTCGAATACGGCGCTCGTCCGATCCTATGTCGATAAGATCCAGGGGACCTACGATGTCGAGCGCGCCAAGCGCGATACCGACAATGCGATCGATCTCCTCTACATAGCCTACAACACCACGCCGCAGGAGGAGGACAAGATTCGTAATCGCATCACCGCGATCATGAACGGGTTGATTGCTTCGCAGCAGAAAAGCGAAATAGTCATGAGAAGAGCGATCGATACGGCCAGCCGCATCGGCGAGTCCATCGCCTTTCTTTTCCCGGACTGGCTCGATGTCAAGGAGGGGAATGATCAAGCCGAGGTCAAGGCGTTCGTCTCCAACAAACTGATAAAATTGGCAGAACGTATCCGCGATAAAGCACTGGGGGTGCGTAACGACCTCGTTTCCCTTGCCGAGACCTATGACGCCATCATCTACGACATAACGCAAGCCACGAGTATGAGCGAAACGGCTTTGAGCCGGCGTCTCGAAGACAAGGCGGTGATGGAGCGGGAGATCCGGGAGGCCGATGCTCGGCGCGAGCAGCTTGAATCGCTCGTGAAGGAACTGACGGCGGAGGTCGCGGAATTCGAAAAGAAAGCCAGCGAATATGAAAAACGGGCCAATACGGCAGAAGACCGCGCTTTTATCATGTCGATCGTCCGCGTCGGGGCGCAGATGATTTCAGGCGTCGTTCCCGCCATCGCCATGGTCGCAGGTGGCCCAGCCTCCATGCTGGCCTCTTCCGTTGGTGGTGCGCTTTCGGGACAGTCCAAGGATGGTCAGGGCGCTGATGGGCGGGGGCAGGGTGGCGGCTCCCGCACGCCGACGGGCGACGACAAGGCGGATGCGGCCGCAACGCAGAGCAAACTTTCCGAGCAGAAAGCCGAATTGCGCAAAAGTGAGGAAAAACGCGACGCCTTGAAGACGGATATCAAAGTGCTGCAGGACAACAGGTCGGCGCTGGCGAAGGACGCCGAGGGTGCGGATCCGAAATCGAGCAAAGCGGTCGAGCTTGCCGAACTCGATAAACGCCTGACCGCGCGCGCTGCGGAACTGAAGGCGCAGGAGGAAAAGATTGCAGGTCAGCAGACGCTGATTTCCAGCCTGCAGGCTTCGCTCGACGCGCTCGACAAGGGACTGGGCAAGCTTACCGATGAGCAGCAGCAGCAAGCGGCGAGCCTGCGTGAAATCCAGATGCAGATGATCGACAAGGCGGAGGCATATCAGAAGGAACGCCGCACCCAGACCGCTGAGCTCATAAAGATCAATGCGCTCCTGAAAGGAAAACAGGCCGAGGACGACAAGATCAAGCTTGCGGTTCAATCGCTCAATGTCAGCATCACGGCGCTGAAACGCATGAAGGAAATCATCCAGGAAGTCGCCTTCTTCTTCAAAAGCTTCGCCGATTTCATGCAGGCGGTTGCAGATGATGCCGAGCACCAGATCAAGGCTATCGACAATGTTGCCGAAGTGGAGGTCATTCGCAAGAACCGCTTCGCCCAACTCGTTCGCTCCGTCGACGAGTTCTTCGTCAGGCAGACCGCCCAGTGGCATGCGGTGGTGATCGTCTCTGACCTGTTCAATCGCAGCTTTGCGGACGGATGGTCGATGCTCAACAAGCTGCAGGGCACCTATATCCCTAGCGGCGCGCTGCCGGGCTATCTGGCAGGGATCGCGGAAAAGGTCTCGGCCATCGTCGCCGAACGTGAGGCCGCCGCGGACGCAAAAATCGCGTCGTTGCAGGCCTATCGTCAGGATCTGGGCAAAACCGCCTGATCCCGTGGGAGCCTGCCGCTCCTGTCCCGGCCCGGCAGGAAGCGTTTCCATGGTCCCGGCCGAACACGTCCCCCCGGGCATGGGATCATGGGCAATGTCCTGCCGGCGCAGATGCCGGCAGGACGGCCGCCGAAACTTCCATATTCACCAAATCAACGACAGGCATCCGGCCGCCATCGAAGCGCCCCATGCCACGTCATTTTCAGAAAGGAGAAGACCATGCCGACAATCAACAACCCTCCCATTTTGGTGCCTCAGGACACCCCCGCCTGGTGCTTTGCCGCCGTCGAGCAGATGGTGCGGGCCTATTACGGGCTTCCCGCGGCCACCCAATACGAGATTGCAAGGCGCAACACCGAAGCGCTTGCGACCGTCGATCCGCAGGTTCAGGAACGCTGGGAGCTGGCGCAGGTTCTGGATCAATCCGCCGGCATCGATGAACAGGGCGGCGCTAATGCGAACAGCAATGTCGTCAAGCTGGTTTCCAGCCAGTGGAACGCCTTCGATCACACCACGACGGGCGGCCACTTCGTCAATGGCCTGACGGCCGATATCGTCAGACACGAGATCGATAACAACCGCGTCTTCGTGATCGGAACGGAGTACCACTATTACCTCGTCTACGGCTACACCGTGAACGGCAAGGATCTCGAACTTCATATCCTCGATCCATGGCCGGCCGGGCGGGGCGGAGCCAGAACCCGCATCGGCCTGCAGGAATTTCTGGGCATGCCGGCCCGCGTCGCCATCGCCTTCGGTTAAGCCGGCAAGCCGACCGCATTCCCCTCGATTGCCGGAGATATCCGGCACCCAATCAACCCACAGATCCCACCATGCGATCCCGCACGTCTACGTCCGGGACCAGGTGGCTCATGTCCAAAAAAGGAGACACACATGCCAATTCTCAGCAATTTCGTGGTCAAGCATATCCGGCCCTTTGGTGAAGCGGGCTATGATGCTTTCGGCAATGCGCAGACCATCGAATTCCTCTCGAGCCTCGGGCTCAGCACGGGGGATATCGCCAATATCTTCGCCGCATGGCGCCTGGCGGCCCTGGCCGATCCCGTCGGTGAGAGCAATCTTCTCGTTGCGGCAGCGAATGCGCTGGCGCAGGCCCGATGGGAGTACCTGTATGAGACCCAGATGAGCACGGTGCTTTTCCTCGACGATGTTCAGCTCGAATCCCTCAGCCATCTCGAGCCCGGGGCGAACCGCAACTTTTCGTGGCGATCCCCGACCCCCATTGCCGCCGCGGTGACTATTCACAACGGCAGTAACAGGCATCACATCATCTGGGAGGCAACGGGCTTTTCCGGCGGCACGGATGAAAATGGCTGGATTTCGCACTTCGCCGACCTGTTGCCGACCGAGCGATAGGCCCTTCGCCGGATAATCGCCAAACGACGCCGGAACGTTATCGCAACGTTCCGGCGTCAACGCCGTCAGTCCCTTCATATGCCTGTCATAATGGTATCTGATACCGAAACCGTCTTGAGGCTGATATGTGTTGACGACTAGCCGTTGCACGCAGGGAGTTCTTTGGTGAAATCGTCAACGCGAAGCATGGAGACCGAAGTGCACGGCCAGAGACACGGCACGCCCGGCGAGGTTTTCGCAGCCTTCCTGAAGCTTGGCGTCACCTCCTTCGGCGGTCCCATCGCCCATCTCGGTTATTTTCGCGATGAGCTGGTCGTGCGGCGCAAATGGATCGACGAGGCTGGTTATGCCGATCTCGTGGCGCTGTGCCAGTTTCTTCCCGGCCCGGCCTCCAGTCAGGTGGGGTTTGCGCTCGGGCTGCTGCGGGCAGGCCCGCTCGGCGCGCTGGCGGCCTGGACGGCGTTTACCCTGCCATCCGCCATTCTCCTTCTTTTCTTCGCCATGGTTGCCGCCTCCATCGAAGGGCCGGTCGGCACCGGCCTCCTGCATGGGCTGAAAATCGTCGCCGTCGCCGTCGTGGCGCAGGCGGTCTGGGGCATGGCAAAAAGCCTTGCGCCGGATCGTGAGCGGGCCAGCATCGCGCTTGCCGGCATCGTCTGCGTCGTGTTTGTCGCCGGCGCCTTCGGGCAGATCCTGGCGCTTGCCGTCGGCGCGCTCGCCGGGCTTGTCTTCTGCCGCGCCGATGCCGCGCGACAGGCCACCCATCTCGCCTTCCGGGTGCCGAAAAGCGCCGGATACATTGCGCTCGCCACCTTTGCCCTGCTTCTTGGCTTCCTGCCGCTGCTTGCGGCGGTCGCGGCGTCACAGGGACTCTCCTTGTTCGATGCCTTTTATCGCGCCGGTGCGCTCGTCTTCGGCGGCGGCCATGTGGTGTTGCCGCTGCTGCAATCGGAAGTCGTCGCCACGGGGTGGGTCACGGAGGATGCCTTCATCGCCGGTTATGGCGCAACCCAGGCCGTGCCCGGTCCGCTCTTCACTTTCGCCGCCTATCTCGGTGCGGTGGTGGGGCCGCAGCCAAACGGCGTTGCAGGTGCGGCGATCGCCCTTGTCGCGATCTTCCTGCCCGGCATGTTGCTGCTCGTCGGCGCACTGCCTTTCTGGGAAGGGTTCCGCAAACACCTTCTGGCACAGGCCGCCATGCGCGGCGCAAATGCCGCCGTCGTCGGCATTCTGGGTGCAGCGCTTTATGATCCGGTCTGGACAAGCGCCATCTTCACCCCGAAGGATTTCACCCTGGCGCTCACTGGCTTCATCCTGTTGACGACCTGGAAAACCCCGCCATGGGCCGTGGTGGTCCTCTGCGCGGGCGGCGGCGTTCTGCTCACCCTGACATAAGCCTTATCCCGCAGCGCCGATGCTGTCGAACATCCAGTCGGAAAAGGCCTGCATGGCGGGGGTGGGCGGTTTCGATTGCAGCCGGGTCAGCCAATAGCTCCCGAGCGAAATGGTAACCGGAAAAGGCTGGATGATCGCGCCGGAGGCCAGATGCCGCGAAAACATCGATGGCGGCGCCAGCGCCACGCCCAGCCCCTGCAGGGCGGCCTCCATCATTCCCAGAGACGTATCGAAAACAATGCCGGCATTCACCTGCGCCGCAGGCGTCACGCCGGCCGCGGCAAACCAGTTGCTCCATTCATCTGCCCTGTAGCTGCGCAGCAGCGTCGCTTCCATCAGATCAGCGGGCGTTTTCAGCGTCTCCGCCAGTTTCGGCGTGCAGAGCGGGGAGAGAGGCGCCTCGAATAAACGAAAGGCATCCGTGCCATGCCAGGACCCCTGGCCGAAACGAATGGCGAAATCCAGCCCTTCAGCGGCCATATCCACCCGGTTATTATTGGTGGAAACCCTGACATCGATGAAGGGGTGCTGCTTCTGAAAGGCATTCAGGCGGGGCAGCAGCCAGCCCACCGCAAAGGTTCCCACGACACCCAGAAACAGCAATTCGCGCACCTGCCCGGCCTCGATCCGGTCGAGCGTCGTCGCCATCTGGTCGAAGGAGCTGGTCACCGTCGGCAGCAGGGCCTCGCCTTCGGCGGTAATCTTCAGGCCGCGTGGAAGCCGCTGAAAAAGCGAAACGCCAAGCCGCTTTTCCAGCCCTTTCACCTGCTGGCTCACAGCCGCCTGCGTCACACACAATTCGATGGCCGCGCGGGTGAAGCTCAGGTGCCGCGCCGATGCCTCAAAAGCCCGTAAGCCGTTCAGGGGAAGAAATTGCCGAACCATTCAAGACCTAGATTTTCTTGTGTCTCCTCCGAGATATCATGATTTGTTCGTGCAATGTAGCCCGGTTAAACGTCTTTCGCTGGGGACGGCCCACGGGCTGAAAATCCACCCAAGGTTTTGGAGAACGCGAAAGATGAAACTTAATCGCAGACACGTCGCACTGGCCGCATTGCTCTCGACGAGCCTGTTCACGCAGACCTTCGCCGCAGATGATGCGAAGCTGAAGGCGATAACGGATGCCGCGATCAAACCGGTCATGGAGAAAAACGGCATTCCGGGCCTTGCCGTTGGTATCAGTGTCGATGGTGAAAGCCACATCTTCACCTATGGCGTCATGTCCAAAAGCTCGGGCCAGCCGGTGACGGCGCAGACGCTTTTCGAACTCGGCTCCATCTCCAAGACTTTCACGGTCACCCTCAGCACCTATGCCGAGATGAATGGCCAGCTTTCGCTCTCCGGCAAGGCGGAAGATTATCTTCCCTCCATGAAGGGCAAGCCCTTCGGTGATGTCACGCTGATGCAACTCGGCACCCACACCGCCGGCGGTTTTCCGTTGCAGGTGCCGGATAACGTCAAGACGGAACAGCAGTTGCTGACCTACCTCAAGGCCTGGAAACCCTCATACAAGCCCGGAACACACAGAACTTATGCCAATCCCAGCATCGGAATGCTCGGATACATCACCGCAAAGGCCATGGGCCAAAGCTTCGATGACGCCATGAAAGATACCCTCTTTCCCGCTCTGGGCTTGAAGAACACCTTTACCGTGGTGCCTGAGGCAAAGATGGCCGATTACGCGCAGGGCTACAAGCGAACGGGCGAGCCCGTCCGCGTGACACCCGCCGTTCTCTCTTCGGAAGCCTACGGCGTCAAATCGACAGCGGAAGATATGATCCGTTTCGTCAATGCGAATATGGGACTGGAAAAGCTGGACGGAAAAATCCAGCAGGCGCTCACCAACACCCATACGGGATATTTCAGCGTCGGCGCAATGACGCAGGACATGGTCTGGGAGCAATATGCCCATCCCGCACCGCTGAAGACATTGCGAGAGCTGAATTCCGGTGCCCTGCTCAAGACTGTTCCGGTTTCCGAAATCTCACCGCCCATGAAACCGCGCCAGGATGTCTTCATCAACAAGACCGGCTCCACCAATGGTTTTGGCGCTTATGTGGCGTTCATACCAAAGCAGAAATTGGGCATCGTCATTCTGGCCAATAAAAACTACCCCAATGAGGAGCGGGTTTCGGCGGCCTATGAGATTCTGACGGCGCTTGAAAAAGCGCGCTAATACCGTCGATCTGGTATCTTTTTTGACCGGCGCGGGAGCTGATTGTTCCGCGCCGGAATGCGTAACAGTGGGAAACGGTCCGTTGCCGATGACAGGTGCAGCCGATCGCGCTAACGGAGAAAAGATGCATCGGCTGCCGATTCGATCTCCGGAGGCGGGCGCAAATCATAAAAAGCAAATCTTTTGCGCGGCGACGAACTGAAACCGGAAAATCCGGGAAGCGCGTGCCGGCTGTTTCCTGGGGGGACGACATGAGTGATACCGGTGGTTATTTTCCGCGCTGGCGACTGAAAACCGAAGGGCTCATCCTGCCCGATGAGCGTCTGCCTGCGGGGCAGACCGCGGTGCTCGGTCTTCAGCATGTCGTGGCGATGTTCGGGTCGACGGTTCTTGCACCACTGATCATGGGGTTTGATCCGAACGTCTCTATCCTGTTTTCGGGCATCTCGACACTGATCTTCTTCATCGCCGTTGGCGGACGTGTCCCGAGCTATCTTGGCTCTTCCTTTGCGTTCATCGGACCGGTGCTCGTGGCAACGGGGGCGGCCGCGGGTGCGGCGAGTCCTGATATCGCGCTGGCGCTCGGCGGCATCATCGCCGCCGGTGTGCTTTATGCCCTGATCGGCGTCATCGTCATGATCGCCGGCCATGACTGGATCGAAAAGCTGATGCCGCCGGTTCTGACCGGCGCGATTGTAGCGGCAATTGGTCTCGTTCTCGCACCCATTGCGATTGCAAGCGCTTCCGGCTCCGGCCCGGGCAATCCCGACGGCGACCAGCTGTCGCGCTGGATTGCGATCCTGACTGTCACATCGGTCGGCGCGATTGCTGTCTACGCGCCCGGCATGGCGCGCCGCTTGCCCATTCTTCTCGGCGGCGCGATTGCCTATATCGCTTATCTCGTGGTGGCGAACGGCCTCGGTCTCGGCAAACCGGTCGATTTTGCAGGCGTTGCGGCCGCATCGTGGTTCGGTCTGCCGACATTCACCGCGCCGGTATTTTCCGGCTCCGCGATTGCGCTGATTGCTCCGGTCGTCGTCATCCTCGTGGCGGAAAATCTCGGGCATATCAAGGCGATAGGCGCGATGACCGGGCAGAACCTCGATCGTTATCTCGGTCGCGCCTTTATCGGTGACGGCATTGCGACGATGTTCTCAGGCGCCTTCGGTGGAACCGGCATGACGACCTATGCCGAAAACATGGGTGTCATGGCGATAACCCGCATTTTTTCGACGCTCGTCTTCGTCGTAGCTGCACTGGTGGCCATCATTCTCGGCTTTTCGCCGAAATTCGGTGCGCTCATTCAGACCATTCCCGGACCGGTCATCGGTGGCCTTTCCGTCGTGGTCTTCGGCCTCATCGCGGCGACAGCTGGGCGGATCTGGGTTGAAAACAGGGTCGATTTTTCCGAGCCGCGCAACCTCATCACCGTGGGTATCGCGCTGGTGCTGGGCGCCGGCAACTTCAAGCTCAATGTCGCGGGCTTCACGCTCGATGGCATCGGCACGGCAACAATCGGAGCGATTGCCTTTTACCACCTGCTGGGCCTTGGCAGACGGGCGTCGGGCAAGTGATGCCTGCCACCTGAACATCCACCATGTTTGGAAGCAGCATCGGTTTTCCCGGTGCTGCCATCTTCACCGCATCTGATCCTGACGACAGGCGTGAGGCGGACGCCCGCCTGCCGGTTATTCGATCGTCGCGTAGTCCATGGCTCTAAGATCGTCGAGCAGGCCCGGTCCAGTCGGTATCCAACCGAGTTTCTCCCGGGTGAGCGCGCTGGAGGCCGTAAGATCCATGGCGGCGAACAGGGCAAACCAGCCGAAATGGCCGGCGGCGTCCTCTTTGCCTATGGAAACGAGCGGCAGCCCAAGCCTCTCGGCAACTATCCCGGCAATATCGCGCACCATAACGCCTTCTTCCGCCACGGCATTATAGCGAGCACCCCGCTCGGCCCGAAGGAGCGCCATCACGTAGAGCTTCGCCACATCGTCCACATGCCCGGCTGACCAGCGATTGCCGCCGTCCTCGACATAAGCGACGATGCCTTTTTCGCGCGACATCTCGATATAGGGCGAGATGAGGCCCTGTTTTACCGTGTCATGCACCTGCGGGAGCCGGACGACGCCGAGATTGACGCCCGCCTGCAATTGCTCCTGGCCCGCGAGTTCCGAGGCGACGCGCGGATTGAAATGATGCGTATCGAACACATCCTCCCGGGCGGGTTCGCCATTGCCGAGGTCACCCATGCCGACCCCTGAGGTGATGAGCATCGGCCTGTCGGAACCAGCCAATACGGCACCGAGCGCCGCGATCACCCGGCGATCCTTTTCGCAATTGGCGGCGAAATTCGCGAAATCATGGTCGAAAGCCGTATGGATGACGGCATCGGCAGTCTCTGCGCCCCCGGCGAGTCTGGCCGCATCTTCCAGCGTTGCGATGTGGGCGGAAGCTCCAGCGGCCTGCAGCGCTTTTGCGCCTGCCTCCGAGCGGGTGAGGCCGATCACCTCATGGCCGTCGATGAGCAGTTCACGAAGAATCCGGGAGCCGATGAACCCGGTGGCACCTGTCAGAAAAACACGCATACAAAATCTCCCGCGTTGACGGGGAGGGTGATCTCATGAAGAATTGTCCTGTTAAAGTAGTGACTTTATCATGGTATAATTATCAACAGGCTGCGACGAGGAATGCAATGACGGAGAATGCACTTAGCACCTTCCTGCGCGATCGCCGCCTGCGGCTTGATCCTGCAACGTTTGGTTTTCCCATCGGCCGCCGCCGCACACCCGGTCTGCGCCGGGAGGAGGTCGCCCAGCGTGCTAACATAAGTCCGACCTGGTATACGTGGCTGGAGCAGGGTCGCGGCGGTTCGCCCTCGGCGGATGTGCTGGATCGTATCGCCAAAGGACTGATGTTGACCGATCCCGAGCGCGACCACCTGCATATATTGGCCTTCGGACATCCGCCCGAGCAGCATTATCGCCAGCCCGAGACGATAACGCCCCGTCTTCAGGGCGTGCTTGACGCGTTGCCCTTCAGCCCCGCGATCATCAGAACGGCGACATGGGACGTTCTGGCATGGAACCGGGCCGCCGCCGTCATCCTCACGGATTACAGCAAACTGGCGAGGGAGAACCGCAACATTCTGCGTCTGATTTTCTCCGATGAACGGGTGCGCACTGCCCAAGAGGACTGGCGCAATGTCGCCCGCTACGTGGTCGGCGCGTTCCGGGCAGATGCCGCGCGCGCCGGCGCTGGCGCCGGCATCCAGCAACTTGTCGATGAGCTCTCGGCCGCCAGCTCCGAATTCAAGGCCATGTGGGATGACAACGAGGTCACAAGCATGCACGAGGGCCTCAAGCGCCTACACCATCCGGTTCTGGGAACAATCGAACTGGAGTTTTCATGCTTTGCGGTGGAGGGACGCTCGGATCTCAACATGATGGTCTATAATCCCGCCAACCCTGAAATGAGCGAGCGATTTCGCTCGCTGATTGCAAAATCCGGATGCCCCCCCTGCGCTTAGCCTTAGGCACAAGCTCCCGGACGACAATGACGCCGGGCGGACCTGATTTTGACCCGTCGTCAGATCGCGGTCTCGGCAAGCCTCCGGCCATAGGCGGCAATTGATTTGCCCACCGGCAGGCGGGTTTTCTGATATCGTGAAAGGGCTGCAGGCAGGTCGTCCGTCTGTCGCAGGGCGTCGCGTAGTGCCATTGCGTCGCCCGCGGCCTTGGAAACGCCCATTGCGGTGTGAGGGCGAACCACAAAGGCGGAATCCCCGACCAGCACCATATGTGGCGACACCATCTGTTCAGCCTCATAGTCAAAAATGCCCTGGATCGATGGGGTTTCCTCGGCTCCCACCGCAAGAGCCAGTTGCGGCGGCAGAAGGGAAAACGCGTCCCTGCGCAGTTGCTCGCGGCGCTGTTCCGCCAGCTCACCCCGGGGGAGCGAATACTCGAAATGCCTGCCGTCGCGGCCGGCGAAGGTGCGGGGCAGCTCGTCAGCCGGTGTGGGGCGATACCACACCCAGTTGTAACGGCGCTGTCCCTGTTGTGTCTCACCCTTTGGGCCCGGCACGAGGTAACCCAAAACATGAATTCCGGGTGCGATATAAAAAGCGAAGCGGTCGAGCAGCAGGGATGCATCGGCCGGCAATTTGGTTTCCCGGATCAGTCCGCGCCAGGCGACGTAACCCGCAAAGGCGTTTTCTGAATGGCGATTAACCGCCTTGCGGATGACCGAACCCAGGCCATCCGCGCCGATCACCAGATCGGCGCGGTCTTCCGTGCCGTCGGTGAAGGATAGTGTCACTCCATCATGGCCTTCCCGAACCGCGTTGATATGGTGTCCGAGACGATAGGTATCGGCAAGGAGGCGGGAGGATACGCGCTCGAAGAGATAGTCCCATGAAATCTGCATCTGCGGCGTCTTCTGGCGCTGGGCGACGTGGCCGCCGGCGTCGAGGTAGATGCGCTCCTTCGCAACCACACCGACATGGGAGACGTCTTCGCAGCCGATCTGGTCTAGAACCTCGAATAATTCCTGCTGTGGCACCAGTCCTGCACCACGCCCTGCGAGGCCGGATGCAGAGCGTTCGTAGATTTTCACATCGTGCCCGTCCTGCTGAAGCAATATCGCCGTGAAGAGACCGGCAAGCGAGCCGCCGGCGATCCGGATCGTCAATGGTTTCATGGCTGTTCCTGACTTTCGATACTGGTTTTGCGTTGCGTCCTGTCTTCGAAGACCTGCGGATCGGGTATGCCGAAACGCCGGTCAAAGGGTAGGCAGGATGTTCAGCCCGGCATGATCGCCGGCTGGTTTGCGGGAAACTTCGCCACATCCTCGATGCTGACGTTGAGGTGCTGGGCTACGAGCGCCGGCGGGGTGTGGGTCAGCCAGGACGATAGGCTGACCTCCTGGTATTCGGCGGTCTTGAAGACCGCGACGAATTGCAGGTCGGTCTTGCCGGTATTTTCGATGATGTGGCCCTGGCTCCTCTTCACGTAGCCAATGTCGCCAGCACGGAAATCCGCGGTCTGGCTGCGTGGCCCCGCGTCGAACACGGTCATCCGGCCTTCACCCTTGATCCAGTATTGCCATTCGTCCGCGTTGGGGTGCCAGTGCATTTCGCGCACCCCGCCGGGCTTGATCGTTTCGATGGCGGCGGCGATGGTTTTGGACACGGTAAAGGCGCTGCTGTCGGCGAGGCGAATGACGCCGGCAGCGTTTTCCTTCAGTGGCTTTGATGCCGCGAGCTTATAGGTGAACGGAAACGGGGGAAGCCCCGCGCCGGCAACGGCTTCCTGATCCCGGGAGAGCGGTCCCGGCTCCTTGCCCTGGAATATCCAGAGGTTTTGCAGTGGAATGTTCCGGAACACGTCCGGCGCGACGCCGAAATTCTTGGCCAGCAGCTCGGGAGAGGTGTGCGCCAACCAGTCGGTGAGAAGCAGGGTGCCATATTCGGACTGGTCGCCTTCGTCGAACACGATGACGAATTCGCAACCGTCGGGACCAAGTCCCTGCAGCGAATGGGGGTAACCGGCCGGAAAATACCAGAGATCACCGGCCTCCACATCCTGCACATAAGCGCGGCCCTGCGTATCGAGCACCGTGATGCGGCAACGCCCGTTGGTCATGATCGCCCATTCTGCGGCGCGGTGCCAGTGCATCTCACGAATGCCGCCCGGTCCGAGCCGCATGTTGACGCCGGACACGGCATCCGAAATCGCGAAGTCCGACTTGGTCACCTGACGTGCCCAGCCGCCATTCTGGATACGTTTGGCGGCATTGTTGAACGAGCCCCAGAAAAGCTGCATGTCGCCGACATCGGTCGCCGGTGGGCTCTGGAAAGACGGAAACTGGTTGTTGATCGCAGGGTTCTTCGGGCCGGGATCGCTGAGGCCGGCGGCATTGGCATTAATTGCTCCCTCGGCGGGCTGATCGGGATTGCCGAAAGATGCTGCTCCGGCCGCGCTTGCGGCAAGGGCGGTGCCGCCGACGGCGCCGATTGCGAGGACTGCGCGTCTGGTCAACGTTTCCATTTCAGAACTCCTTGTTCATAGCGAGTTGGGATGAGGTGTCGATTGTGTGGGTCTGTGATGCGAGTTGGAGCAAGGCGATGCGGTCGATCAGCTCGGCATTGAAGAGGCGGTGTTGGAGCTGACAGAAGGCTTTTGGATCCAGCGTGTCGTGCCGGTCCGTTTTCCGGGCGGCACGGGTGGCGACGCAGGATGTGTCGTCGGTGGCCGCTACAGTATCTTTGCCTTCGGTTGCATCGCCGGCGGCCGCGACAGGCGCGGAATGTCCGTAAGGCCTGTCGATCGTCAGCGGTGTGAGGATGCGGAAGGCGCTGGTTGATGCGACGTCTTCGGAGGCCGCGAGCGCCGGCTCGCTATCCCTGATCGGGAATACATTTCCTCCGAACAAGGCGACCACACCCAGAACCAACATTGCTGCGACTTTGAGGTGACGCCGTCTTTGCGCGTCGGCATTCTTGCTGATGGAGGTCATGCCCTGCTCCTGAAATGGGTGGTGGTGTCGTCGGGAGCGTCCCGGAAGGGAGGCGCTTGACTGGAGCAAAGGTTACGGCGGAGAGGCGGGGCCGGCATCTATACAGAGGTCTAGTTCGTATAGCGGAACGTCTTGGCGGCGAAACAATCCAGGAAATGGCGCTCGCCCAACGACAACGCATGCCCGGACGCAGGCGACGGAGCATGAAATAGCGACGGATTTCACTGGGGAAAGATTGTCGTCAGGATTGCGCGTTGAGCACGGATTGCAGGCATCCGATCAGACTGACGATATTGACTGGCTTGCCGAGAAAGGCCAATGCGCCGCCGTTCAAAGCCGCGTTCCGGGTGCGCTCGTCCTGATAGGAGGTGACGAAGATCATGGGTGGATGGTCGCCGCGCCGGTTCAGCTCGCTCTGCAACTCGATGCCGGAAAGACCGGGCATTTTCACGTCCACGACGATGCAGTCGATGCCCGCCTGCTGCTTCGATTCCAGGAATTCTTCGGCAGAAGCAAACAGGCGGCATTCGTAACCAAAGGACATGATCAGATCATCCATGGCTTCGCGAATGGCGGGATCGTCGTCGACGACAGCAATGACGGGAACGGGGGGCAATGAAAGCGACCTTTTCTGTTTTTCTTTCTTCTCTATGCGCCCATGCCGCTATCAAAGATACCATACTAAGATACAGGTGGCCGCAGCTTCTCGCCGATCAACTCCGCTTTGCGCACGAGATCGGCGAGGGATTTCGCCTCCATCTTGCGCATGACATTACCCCGATGCAGCTTCACGGTGACCTCGCTTATGCCGAGCTCGTAGGCGATCTGCTTGTTCATCAGGCCGCGGACAACCGCGCCCATGACCTCGCGTTCCCTTGGCGTCAGCTGCTCGGCAAGGGAGGTGACGGCGTCGTTCTGGGCGCTTTCGCGGCGTCGCGACGCATCCCGCTCCATCGCGGCCGCGACGGCGTCGAGAATGTCCTGCTCCTTGAAGGGCTTGGTCAGAAAATCCACGGCGCCCGCCTTCATCGCCCGCACGCTCATCGGAATATCGCCGAAGCCGGTCATGAAAATGATCGGCATCCGGTTGCCGACGCGTTCCAGCTGCATCTGGAAATCCAGGCCGCTTATGCCCGGAAGCCGCACATCAAGCAGCAGGCAGCCAGGCCGGTTCAGATTGGCTTTTTCAAGAAAGGCGGCAGCGCTGTCGAAAGCTTCGGCATCGAACTTCATGGAGCGGAAAAGATCGGTGAGCGCCTCGCGCATCGACACATCGTCGTCGACGATGAACACGATGGGTGACGGCGGCTCCTTTGTCGTCTTGCGTTGCTCAGGCATGTTCCATCTCCTGGCTGATCGGCATGGAAATGGTAAAGACCGCCCCGCCGAGAGGATGATTGTCACCGGTAAGCCTGCCGCCCCGTGCTTCCAGTGTCGTGCGGCAGATGGAAAGCCCCATGCCCATTCCCGTTTCCTTGGTCGTGAAAAACGGCGAAAACAGCTTTTCCTTCATCTGCGCCGGGAAACCCGGTCCATTGTCGTGAACCGCAATATGAATATTGTCCCTGTCTTCACGTTCCTTCCGCACCGTGATGGTGCGATTGCCGGTGCCCGCCTCGTCCATGGCCTGAATGGCGTTTGTGAGAAGATTGATGAGGACCTGCTGCAATTCGATCCTGACGGCTGTTATCGGCGGCGTTACCGCTTTTTCCACATGCACCGTGGTCTTGCTGCGTTCCAGCTCATGTTCGAGAAGGCTTAGCGTTTCATCGATGAACTCATCGAGGTCGAAGGTTTCCACCTTGCCGCTCGTATGGGCGAGCAGGCTGCGCGTGTTCTGGATTATTTCACTAGCGCGCTGCCCGTCGCGGATCATGCGTTCGGCCGAGCGGCGGGCGGCGGCGAGATCCGGTGGATCGCGATCGAGCCAGCGCAGCAATGTCTGCGCATTGACGATGATGGCGCCAAGCGGCTGGTTCAGCTCGTGGGAGAGCGATGCGGACATGGCTCCGACGGCCGCCGCCTTCGAGGCCTTTGTCAATTCCGCCTGAGCTTCAGCCAGCGCCTTCAGCGCCATTTCGCGCTGGGTGATATCCACCATGCTGACCACCACACGATTGAAGGAGGCCGCCTCCGCGGGGAAACTGATTGAAAGAAGCACCAGCTTGTCTTCGCCGCTGTCGGTGCGCACCACCACCTTGTCTTCAAAGACACCCTGATTGTCGATGATCGCCTGCAGTACATCGACGAACTTGCCGGACGAAGACACGACCGATCGCTGGAGGGTGCCGCGGATAGAGGAATCGTAACCCAGCATCTCCTTTCCGGCTTCATTCGATGCAACGACCGTGATGAGATCGATGCATTGCTGCGTAAAACCCGGATTGGCGCGGGCATGGGCCCGCATGTCGGTGATGCCCCGTTGCTTGAGGCCCATCAGCAGGGCGTGAAGCTTCGAATAGTCGCGTTCCCAAAGTGCGACGCGCGTACGATCGAAAATGGAGCGATAACGCTCCTCGCTTTCCTTCAGCGCCGCATTGACGGACAACATCGCCAGCCGGGCGGTCTCGGTTTTCAAAAGCAGCACGGTCGTGACGGCAAGTGCCGCAAGGGCGACGACCAACCGAAGCGCCGACTGGAAATCCGCATCCTGCGCGTGGGTCGCTGCATAGGACAGGAGGGAAAGAATGGCGCAGGCGCAGGAGATCACGATCAGTCCCGACCAGCTTACAGTCTGCGCGGCCAAAAGGACCGTGATGACATAAAGCACCGCGATCGCGCCTTCTATGTCGGTATAGGTATCAACGTAAAATACCGCGGCCGCCAGCGCCAGCGCCCCAAGACCAAAAGCCAGATGGTGCGCTCCACCTTCCGGTTCGCGCGCGCGAAACATCCTTGACGCAATCGACATTGTTCCCCCGATGCGATTTTTGCCGACAATACGGTTTTTTCAGCACAACCTGACCTATACATAGGTCTTGGTTGCCACCGTCGTCGAAACATCAGGATAGCGGTAAAACGGCACGGCGATATATCGAAAAATCCGCACATATGGCCGGTCATCCACAGGCCATGCCTGATGGCCCGAGGTGACGTCCAGCCCAAACGGTGGGGAAAAGAGCGTGCAACGACCGCTGCGTTGCGCGTCGGGCTTCGGCCGTCAGGCGGCTGCTGGACTCACCGTGATCGGGACACCCTTGTAGGAAGGCGTTCCGGAAAGGCGGTCATAATGGCCGAGCGCCACCACCGCATTCATCTCCGGATAATAGCCTGCGGCCGATCCCTTCGGGATATTGTATTCGACGGCGGTGAAACCCTGAACGAGGTGTCGGCCCTCATTTTCCGGGCCGATGCCGTGAATATCGATGCGATCACCATCCTTCAGGCCGCGCGCGGCAAGGTCGTGCCGGTTCATGAAGATAATGTCCCTTCGGCCGAAGACGCCGCGATAACGGTCATCCATGCCATAGATCGTCGTATTGTACTGATCGTGACTGCGGATCGTGGTCAGCACGAGGGCCTCCGGATTGGAGATGAGCGGGTCTTCTTCAAGTCCTGTGGCGACAAGGAAATTGGCCCTGCCGCTCTGCGTGTTCCAACGGCGGAAGGAGGCCGCGACATCAAGGCGAAAACCGCCCTTTACCCGAACCCGGCTGTTGAAATCCCTGAAATCTGCAAAGACCTCTTCGATCTTGTCACGGATTCGGTCGTAATCGGCAATCAGCCAGTCCCAATCAATTCCGTGACGGTTTCCGACGGTCGCCTTGGCGATGCCGGCGATGATGGCGGGCTCTGACCTCACCAGTTCCCCTGGTGGATTGAGGAAACCGCGAGAGGCATGCACCATCGACATCGAATCCTCGACTGTTACAGCCTGCGGTCCTGACGCCTGAGTATCCAGATCGGTGCGTCCAAGGCAAGGCAGGATCAGCGATGTCTTTGCTGTCAAAAGATGAGAGCGGTTGAGCTTCGTAGCAATATGAACGGCCAGATCGAGGTTGCGCATGCCCTCGAAGGTCGCGCCTGTATCCGACATGGCGACAGCGAGATTGCCGCCGAGGCAGATAAGTGCGCGGGATTTGCCGGCGATGATTGCCTCCACGGCTTCTATCGCGTTGTGACCCTTCTCCGCAGATGGGCGGAAACCGAAAGCGCGTTCCATGCCGTCCAACAGCGCCTTGTTCGGGATTTCGGTAATGCCGACGGTACGGTCTCCCTGAACGTTGGAATGGCCGCGAATGGGCGCTATTCCCGCGCCGGGGCGACCCATATTTCCACGCAGCAGCAGGAGATTGGCGATCTGCTGTACGTTGCTGGTACCCTTGGCGTGCTGGGTTATGCCCATGCCGTAACAGATGATGACGTTAGAAGCGTTCACATAAATCCTCGCAACACTCTCTATAGCCTCCTTCGTCAGCCCGCTGACTGAGCAGATCATATCCCAGGACGTCGCGTCGATATCGGCGCGAAGCGCGTCGAGGCCTGCGGTATGTTCCTCGATGAAAGCCCGGTCGAGTACGCCGCCGCGGTCCGCCTGAAGGCTCTCCGCATCGAGTTCGAACACCGCCTTCATAATGCCCTTGAGGGCGGCGAGATCGCCTCCGGTGCGAAGCTGGTGATAGGCGGAGGCGATCGGCGTCGAAGAGAGCGTCGCCATCTCGATCGGGTCCTGCGGCGCGGCGAACCGTTCGAGCGCGCGTTCCTTCAGCGGATTGAACACGACGATCGGCACGCCGCGTTTTGCGGCATTATGCAGCGTCGTCATCATGCGGGGATGGTTGGTGCCGGGATTGTGGCCGAAGCTGAAGATCGCATCGGCATGATCGAAATCCTCCAGCGTCACCGTGCCTTTGCCGACACCGATGGATTTCGGAAGGCCGACGCTGGTGGCTTCATGGCACATGTTGGAACAGTCAGGGAAATTGTTCGTGCCATAGGCGCGTACGAAAAGCTGGTAGAGAAACGCAGCCTCATTGGATGCCCGGCCGGACGTGTAGAACTCAGCCTTGTCGGGGTCGTCAAGCTTGTTGAGTTCCCGTGCGATCAGGCTGAAGGCATCGTCCCAGGCGATCGGTTCATAGCGGTCCTTTTCGGAATTGTAATGCAGGGGAAGGGTTAGCCGGCCGGCATCCTCAAGCTTGTGATCGGTCCATTGCCACAGTTCGGAAACCGTATGCTGCGCGAAAAATTCGGGTCCGGATCGTTTCGCCGTCGATTCCCAGGTGATTGCCTTGGCGCCGTTTTCACAGAACTCGAACGATGAGGTGTGTTTGGGGTCGGGCCAGGCGCAGCCGGGACAGTCGAAACCTTCGGGCTTATTGGCCTTGAGGAGCGTCATCGTGCCCTGTGCGACGATCTGCTGATGCGCGAGCGTTTTCGCGACAGCTTTCAACGCATCCCAGCCGCCAGCGGGATGATCGTATTTTTCAATACCTTCCGGCCGCTCTTCTGCCATGTCGGAGTTCCTTCGATTTTGCAGATTGACGATTGTCGTGCTCGCTGACGCTAGCGCAACTGCGGATGAGTAAACATCATACTCAGGCATAGGTTGCCTGCTTCCTGGAGGGCGGAACGAAAAAGGCCGCCTCCTGCGGCGGGGGGCGGCCTTGGCGGATCGGGAGGAGATCCGCGGCTCCGGGAGAGGGGATACCGGAGTTCATGGCTTCTGCGAGCCAATCGCCCGGGGCGGGGCGACAGGCAAAAACTATCCCGGGTGGGAACCCGCCGAAACTACACTTAGGTATCGGGTGGACTGTACCACCAGCCGATTTCTCCCGGGCCATTCTTCTTTCTATCCTCGGTGCCGATCAGACAGCCGCAACAGGGGCGCTCAACACCGGGCGGTCGATTGCAAAAGGAGAACGATCATGGACATGACCACAGTTGCCAGCAACCGCAAGCTTCCGCTCGCAACGCCGACTGACCTCGGTGCCGAAGCGAGCCGCGACATCGCCGCCGCATTGACCGCCCTGCTGGCGGACGTCTTCACGCTCTACATCAAGACCAAGAATTTCCACTGGCATGTTTCCGGCCCGCATTTTCGTGATTATCACATGCTGCTGGACGAACAGGGAGCGCAGATATTCGCGATGACCGACGACATTGCTGAAAGGGCGCGCAAGGTCGGCGGCACCACCATCCGTTCCATCGGTCATATCGGCCGTCTCCAGCGTCTCCTTGATAATGATGCCGACTTCGTCACCTCGGAGGACATGCTCGCCGAACTGCGCGAGGACAACAAGCAGCTGACCGCCATCCTGCGACAAACGCACAACCTCACCTCCGACCTCAACGATCACGCCACCACCAGCCTGATCGAAAACTGGATCGACGAGACCGAGCGCCGCACATGGTTCCTGTTCGAAACCACCCGTCGCTCCCGCTGAAGCCAGGCAGGAAACCGACATGACCGACGATCCAATTGCGCTGGCGCTTTCGAGACGACGTCTTCTCGTGGCCGGTGCCGCGCTTTCCGCTGCGATGGCAATGCCATCAACAGCCTTTTCAAAATCCACCCCATCCCGCAACGAAGGAGCATTTCCTATGACCGAATCATTCGTAAAGACCAAGGACAGCGTCCATATCTATTTCAAGGATTGGGGTCCGAAGGATGCTCAGCCCATCGTGTTCCATCACGGCTGGCCGCTATCCTCCGACGACTGGGATGCCCAGATGCTGTTCTTCGTAAACAACGGTTACCGCGTCGTGGCCCATGACCGTCGCGGCCACGGCCGCTCCCAGCAGGTGAGCGACGGTCACGACATGGATCATTATGCCGCCGATGCATCCGCCGTTGCCGAACATCTCGATCTCAGGAACGCTGTTCATATCGGACACTCGACTGGCGGTGGTGAGGTCGCGCGTTACGTCGCAAAATTCGGCGAACCGCAGGGCCGTGTCGCCAAGGCCGTTCTTGTCTCCGCCGTTCCGCCACTGATGCTGAAGACGCCTTCCAATCCCGGCGGGCTGCCGATCGAAGTCTTCGACAGCTTCCGCAAGGGTGTGGCCGAAAACCGCGCCCAGTTCTTCCTCGACGTGCCGACCGGCCCGTTTTACGGCTTCAATCGTCCGGATGCCAAAGTCTTTCCCGGTGTTATCCAGAACTGGTGGCGTCAGGGTATGATGGGCAGCGCCAAGGCCCATTACGACGGCGTCAAGGCCTTCTCGGAAACCGATCAGACGGAAGACCTGAAGGCGATCACGGTGCCGACGCTCGTTCTCCACGGCGATGACGACCAGGTCGTGCCGATCGCAGATTCTGCCGAATTGTCGGTCAAATTGCTGAAGAATGGCACGCTGAAGGTGTATAAGGGCTATCCGCACGGCATGCTGACAACTCATGCCGACATCATCAATCCGGATCTGCTGGCCTTCGTGAAGAGCTGATCACCGGTAAAGGGTCGCCGTCGGAAAAAGCGGATGGCGACCAATTCCCGCGCGGAAGGAGATTCCGATGCCGTTCAAACCATCTTATGAAGACCTTGCCCTTCGTGACGGCATCGCCAGCCTGCCCGAGATGGAGGATATCCAACTGGAGCTTCCTCTGTCGCAGCAGGCCGAGGCGGAAAATCGCGTCGATGCGAAGCCGGATCCTTCGAACAACGAAACGAAATTTCAGGTCTGATCGATGTGATTGCCGTCCTCGACCGTAGCTTATTGTATCAGCAACCAGACAGGCTACATCGAGGTACCGTTTTCGGTTTCGATGGAAAACTCTCGACACAATGCTTCTCCATCAAGTGGCGCAATATCGTTATTCATGATGGAGATCCGAGATGACCAACGCCGTGTCGCTTCTGTCGATCCGCAGGGTTTTGAATGAGTTCTGCGCAGAGAACCGCCTGCCGATCGGCTGCTCGATAGCCGTCGACGCCGCAAAATACCTGATCGGGATCGCCTCCACGGACGCCGTGTCCGGATCGATGCTGCGATCTGCGCTGGATCAGTGGATGGCGGAACGTATCGCGGTTGCGGCCTGAAATCTCCTGGCCTCAGATACGGAAAAAGCCGTTCCTCGACTGGTGTCGAGCGACGGCTTTTTGGGTGCAGAAACGCCCAAGCTTTAAATCGGAGAGCAACGAGGATGTGGTGAAGCGCGGTCCGGGAACCGCGCTTCCAGAATGACGTCTCTCAGCGCAGTTTTCTGAAAGCGTCACGAAGCTCGCTCGAGAAAATCCCGGGCTGCTCCCACGCGGCGAAATGTCCGCCATGATCGACCTGATGATAATAGGTCAGCGATGGATAGGCCTGCCTGCTCCAGCTCTCCGGCGCTTGGTAGATTTCCTTCGTGAAGACGGTGATGCCGACGGGGATCTTGATGTCCTTGGTCTTCTGGGCGTCCGCGCTGAAGTTGTTGTTGTTGTTTTCCCAATAGAAGCGCGCGCCGGACGCGCCGCTGTTGGTCAACCAGTAGAGAGTGATGTCGTTAAGCATTTCATCCCTGGAAAGCACGCTTTCGGGCTCGCCATTGCTGTCGCTCCACTGCGCGAATTTCTCGTAGATGAAAGATGCAAGACCGACAGGTGAATCCGACAAGGAATAACCGATCGTCTGCGGTCTTGTGACCATCATTGCGCCATAGGCAGCGTTCCTGCCGAAAAACTCCTTGAGCGAGTCATAGGCATTTCGTTCCGGCGCAGACAGGTCCGCAGGGGCCGGATCACCGCTGTTGATGCCCTTCATGAGCGCGCCGGGAACGGTGGCCGGCATATTGAGATGGATGCCGAGCAGACCCTTTGGCGCCTGCCGGGCAAGCGCATCGGAAATGACCGAACCATGATCGCCGCCCTGGGAAACATAGCGCGTGTAGCCGAGGCGCTTCACGAGGGTGTCCCAGGCCCGCGCAACACGGTCCGGTCCCCAGCCCAGATCGGTCGGATGGCCTGAAAAACCGTAGCCGGGGATGGAGGGGATGATCACGTCGAACGCGTCTTCGGCTTTGCCGCCATAAACGGTCGGGTCCGTCAACGGGCCGATGACTTTTGTGAACTCGAAGATTGAACCGGGCCAGCCGTGGGTGAGGATGACAGGCAGGGCGTTGGGATGGCGTGAGCGAACATGAATGAAGTGGATGTCGACGCCGTCGATTCTGGTGATGAACTGCGGCAAGGCGTTGAGTTCTTTCTCGGCGTTTCGCCAGTCATAGTCGCTGCCCCAGTATCGGACGAGATCCTGAACCCGCGCCAGCTGGATGCCCTGGGAAATATCGCCAACGGTTTCCTTATCCGGCCAGCGCGCATTCCTGATCCTCGCCTTGAGGTCGTCAATCTGTGACTGATCGACATGAACCTGGAACGGCCGAATGCTGTCGTCGGCAGAGGCTGTTTCGGATTGGGGTGGTTTGACAGGCTCAACTGCCAAGGCAGGAGCGAAGGCCATCAACACGGCCATTGCAGACCCAAAGACAATCGCGGTGCTGTGTCCGCCTTTTGCAGGGTGAAGGACATCGGTCATATTTCTCTCCATATCGATGTGTTCCGCGACCATTTCGCGTCCGGAACAGGTAGATGTTGATCGTATCCCGGCTGTTTCTTTCGACCTGCTGTTGCGTCACCAAACGTCGGATTTCGCACGGCTGACACTTCTGGATACAAAGTCGGCCTGAAGCAGAACGGAGAGTGCGCCGGGACCGGCGCTGCAGACTTCTCGCGTTACGGGGTGAGAACGGCTCGCGGTTCGAGCATGCCGTCGAGACCGAAGGCCCCGATCTCCCTGCCGATACCGGATTGCCTGAAACCGCCGAAGGGCGCGCGAGGATCATGCGGTGCGCCGTTGATGACGACGCGGCCGGCCATCAGCCTCTCGGCGATGCGTTCGGCACGTCTGAGGTCGGATCCAAGCACATAGGCTTGCAATCCGTAGTCGCTATCATTGGCGATTTTGACGGCCTCATCTTCGTCCTCATAGGCGAGAAGACACAGGACGGGACCAAAGATTTCTTCGCGGGCGATGCGCATTTCGTTCGTGACATCTGCGAAGATTGTCGGGCGGGCGAACCATCCTTTTTCAATCCCGGCCGGGCGTCCGGTTCCGCCTGTCAGCAGGGTTGCTCCTTCTTCGACACCAAGCCGGATGTAAGTCTGGATCCTCTCCCACTGGGCAAGGCTGGCGAGAGGGCCTACCCGAACCTCCGGATCACGGGGATCGCCAACTTTGAATTTTTCAGCGGCCATTCTCAACCGCTCGGCAATCTCCGGGAGACGGGACCTCGGAGCCAGGATGCGGGTACCCGCGACGCAGGCCTGGCCGCTGTTTGCAAAGCCCGACATCAGGGCGACAGGTATAGCCTTGTCGAGGTCGGCATCCGGCAGGATAATGGTGGGCGCTTTGCCTCCCAGCTCCAGAACCACCCTTTTCATGCCGTCGATCGCCGCACGCTGAATGATCTTTGCAGCCTGGGTGGAACCGGTGAAACTGACGGTCGCCACGTCGGGATCCTGTGTCAAAGCCGCACCGACCACCGGACCCGTGCCGTTGACAATGTTGAAAACTCCTGCCGGCAGGCCGGCCCGATGCAGCCTTCTCACCAGAATATCCGTCTGAAACGCACTCTGTTCGGCCGGCTTGATGACGAGGGACGAGCCTGAACCGATTGCATGCGCAAGCTTGGTGGCGATAAAACCGAAATTGCTGTTCCAGGGCGTGATGGCGGCGAGAACGCCGCGCGGCAGCATCCTGACCGTGCTTTTGCCCACGACCCGGTCAAAGTCGTAGTTCGCCACGGTCTCAGCCATAACATCAAAAATCGACGCTGCGTTTTGAACGGAGAAAGCCGTGAAATAAGCGGGTGCGCCGTATTCTTCGGTCATGACCTGCGTAAGCTCATCCGGTCGCTCTTCGATCATATCGCGCAGGCTGCGCAGCATATCGATACGCTGCGCCTTGGTGGATGTTGCCATGGCGGGAAAAGCCCGTTTCGCGGCTGCCACTGCGGCCCTTGCATCATCGGCATTGCCAAGCCGGACATCGCCGATTTTTTCTTCCGTTGCCGGATTGAAAAGGTCCAGCCGTTCATTGCCGTATGGCACCACAAATTTACCGTCGATATAGATGTGTTCAATTGATCGCATTGATCTGGCCTCGTTTAAGATGGTTGGAAATCCGGCTCGTCTGGCCGCCGCGGAACGCGCTGGAGGCGCGCCGCATGGGTCCAAGCAGGCTTCATTGAGTTGATCAGAGGGATGGCAGGAAGAAGTGGAAACGCGAAAACGGCTGCGGCGGGCGCCGAGCCGTTCCCTTGTGGTCACACCGATGAGACCGCGCCCAGAAGTCCAGCAACCGGCGAGGGCTCGTCGGATGTTGCATCATATACGCACGGTGCTGCGAATATCGCCGCAAACACGATGGCGATGACAAGCGCACGGGCGGAGACAATCGGCTTAAGCGAGCTTGAGCGTAACATCGATGTTCCCCCTGGTTGCCTTCGAATAGGGGCAGATCTGGTGGGCATCCTCAATGATGGCCTGTGCTACGGGACGATCGATCCCGGGCAGGCTTACCGACAGGCGAGCCTGCAGGAAGAACTCGCCGCCCGTCGTGCCGAGGTCGACTTCCGCATCGACGGCGGTGTCGGCGGGAAGCCGGAGCTGGCGTTTCGCCGCCGCCTTTGTCATGGCGCCGATAAAACATGCCGACCAGCCGGCCGCAAAAAGCTGTTCGGGATTCGTGCCCGGCTTTCCGCTGCCCGGAGGCGAGAGCTTGATGCCCAGCGCGCCATCATCGCTTTGCGCCGATCCGTCACGCCCGCCGGTCGTGTGGGTCTTGCCGGTATAAAGAACAGTCTCGATCTTGGTCATGGGAGGCTCCTTTCATTTGCCGCTGCTGCGGCGTTTCGTGATAGGAGCTTTGTGATGGATCAGCGTATCCGGCATGTTTCCGGAAACTGCGAAACTGTATCGAAAAGTATCGGCGCTTTGTCACTGGTTATCGTCGACCCGTTTCCCTCTCAGGGAAAAGCCACCTCGGCCGCAAGCCCGCCGCCCTGCCTGTTATAGAGGCGAACCGAGCCGCCGATCGTTCCGGCGAGTTGCTGCGCGATCGCCAGTCCGAGACCCGTTCCGCCCGTATCGCGGTTTCTCGATGTTTCGATCCGGAAGAAGGGCTGCATGGCATTTTGCAGCATCTCGTCCGGGATGCCCGGCCCCCGATCGAGCACCGTGATGACCACGGTGCCTTCACCACGCCGGTCCACTTTAATCTCGGCGCTGCCGGCGAATTTGAGGGCGTTATCTATGAAGTTCGTCAGGATTCTTCGCAATGCATGGGGCTTTGTCGACGCGGTGCCGCGCACCATGCCGGCAACTGTTACGGCTTTTCCGGTATCCTGATAGTCGTAGGCAATGCTGTCGATGAAAGAGGCCAGATCGATACGGGAGGATTTCTCGCCATTGCCGTGAGCGCTGCGTGCGTAAGCGATCCCATCCTGCACCAGGCGTTCGATTTCACGCAGGTCACTGACCAGCTTTTCCTTTTCCGGCGTATCGTCTGCCATATCGGCCCGCAACCGCATCCGGGTGATGGGCGTCTGCAGGTCGTGCGAGATCGCCGCAAGAATCTGGACGCGCTCCTCGAGATATTGCGCGACGCGATCGCGCATGGCGTTGAAGGCGCGGGCGGCGTGAGCAACTTCGCTTGGGCCGCTCTCACTCATCGGCAACCCCTTTTCCCCCGGATCCAGCGCTTCGGCTGCCGCAGCAAGCGCGCTGAGGGGTCTGGTCGTCTGTCGCACTGCAAACCAGGTGCAGAGGAGGAGAAGCGCCATCTGCGCGGCGAAGACATAAGGCAGCCATTCCGCCAGGGGCATCACGCCGCGCGGCGTCACGTCGATCGTCAGGGGCGAGCCGTCCGAAAGCGTCAGGTGTGCCTGAAGCCGCTTGCCGTCGCCGGGAATGGACTCGACCCTGACGGGAAAACGGTGTCCCGCGGCTTCTTCGATCCTCTGCGCAATTTCAGCGCCGCGGCCGGTCATGTCGGAAACACCGGGAAGACCGGGGCCGAGGACGAGTTGATAATTGTTGCGGCTCAGGCGATGGACCCATTGCGCCCGCTCTTCCGCAGGCAGGCGGTCGATGATGGCGATCGATACCGCCAGATCCTGCTCCAGAGTGCCGAGCATGACCGCCTTTGCCGACATATATCGTTCGGCAAAGAGGATGCTGAACGACAGGCCGTAGGCGATGGCGAGGCCGGCAAAAAGGATGATGAAAAGTCTGGACCGCAATGAGCGCGGCCACCAGCCGGCGAGCAGGCGCGGGCCGTTCATATCCTCGGCTCCGAAATTTCCACGGGCACCGCGAAGACATAACCCTCCGCCCGTACGGTCTTGATGTAGATGGGTTCGCGCGCGTCATCCCCCAGGCGCTGGCGCACGCGGCTCACAAGAAGATCGATCGACCGGTCGAAAAGCTCCGCATCGCGTCCCTGGGTGAGATTTAACAGCTGGTCCCGGTTGAGGACGCGCTGGGGATGATCGATGAAGACCCTGAGAAGCCGGTATTCAGCCCCGCTCAGGGCAACGGTCGTGCCCTCCCTGTCGAGCAGGTGACGGCCCACCGTGTCGAGGCGCCAGTCACCAAAGGTCAGGAGCTGTCCGGCCTCGCTGATCTGCAGATTGGGAGGCAGCATCCGCGTGCGGCGCAGGATGGCCTTGATCCGCGCAAGAAGCTCACGGGCAGCGAAGGGCTTCGACAGATAGTCGTCGGCTCCCATTTCGAGCCCGATAATGCGATCCATCTCGTCATCGCGGGCGGTCAGCATCAAGACCGGCGTGGCTTTGTGTTTCCCCGCTCGCAGCTCACGGCATAGGACCAGCCCGTCATCGCCAGGCATCATCACGTCGAGCACGATGAGATCGACGGTATTGCCGTCGAGAAAACTTCTCATCTGCCGTCCGTCGGCCGCCACGCTCGTGCGCAGGCCGTTCTTCTTCAGGTAGCTGGAAACCAACTCCCGGATTTCCCTGTCGTCGTCTACGACGAGAATATGGTCGATATGTTCCATTGGATGCCTTCGTCGTCCGGACGGTTCGAGTGGCCCGCTACCGCGTCCCCTGCGTCACATGCAGTAAGACAACGGTTCGCGGGCTTCGGCAAGTTTAAAGCTTTGCGACGTCCAGAACAGCCTTGGCAAAAGCCTCGGGCGCTTCCTGCGGCAGGTTGTGGCCGATGCCGCCGCTGATGTTGCGGTGCTGGTACTTGCCGGAAAACTTCGATGCGTAGGCGGAAGGATCCGGATGCGGCGCGCCGTTGGCATCGCCTTCCAGCGTTATCGTCGGCACGGTGATGACGGGAAGTTTCGCAAGCTGGCGCTCGTAATTATCGTACTTGGCTTCTCCGTCGGCCAGTGCCAGCCGCCAGCGGTAGTTATGGATGGTGATGGCCACATGGTCGGGATTGTCGAATGCGGGGGCCGAACGATTGAAGGTCTCGTCGCTGAATTTCCAGGTCGGAGATGCCGTCTGCCAGATCAGGCGCACGAAGTCGCGGGTGTTGGCGGCATAGCCTGCACGGCCGCGTTCCGTCGCGAAATAGAACTGATACCACCAGGAGAGTTCCGCCTTGGGCGGAAGCGGCTTCCTGTTGATCTCCTGGCTGCCGATAAGGTAGCCGCTGACCGATACGAGCCCGGTGCAACGTTCGGGCCAGAGCGCCGCCATGATGTCGGCGGTGCGAGCGCCCCAGTCATAACCGGCAACGACCGCCTGCTTCACGCCGAGCGCGTCGAGAAAGGCGATCATGTCGACCGCAAGCGCCGCCTGCTGTCCGTTGCGTGCGGTGTCGTCCGAGAGAAAACGGGTCGTGCCATATCCGCGCAGATAGGGGATGAGTACCCGATATCCAGCCGATGCAAGGATGGGTGCGACATCGACATAGCTGTAGATGTCATAAGGCCATCCGTGCAGCAGCAGCACGACCGGGCCGTCTGCGGGGCCGGCTTCTGCATAACCGACGCTGAGTACGCCCGCTTCAACCTGCTTCAGGGCGCCAAAGGAGGTGGCGCCGTCGCGTCCGGTTGACGGCTGAGGCGAAGGCGCTTCGCCCTTGGCATGAGCAAGGCCTGCGGCCCCGAATTCGACGGCGGCAACTGTCATTGCGGCAATGCCGAAGAAGCGGCGGCGCTGGAAATTGATCTCGGAATTCATTGCTGTCTCTCCTGTCCATGTTGGATGCGGGCAGGTAACGCTGTGCGTGTATCCTCGATGTGTCCCAAGGGGGACGAATGTGAATGGTTTTGTAGCAGGGGGCATTCCGGATACAGACTGATACATTCGGTCCGTCCTCCTTACGCAATCAGCCGCCCCGGTGTCTGGGGCGGCTGTGTTGGATTTCGAGGCGGGCGCGGTTTATTTCGCGGATTGCCGGGCGGCCTGTTCGATGACGTCTGCGACCTTTTCGGGCTGGGAGGCAAAGACCGCATGGCTTGCCGCAATCTCGGTCACCGCACTACCGGCGCGCTTGGCCATGTCGCGCTCGAGATCGGGGTTGATCGAGCGGTCCTGCGTTGCGACAATCGACCAGCTTTTCTTGGTTTTCCAGGCCGGTTCGCTGGCCTTGGCGGCAAAGGCAGCCTTGGCGGCGAAGACCTGACTTCTTGCCATGAAGGCCGCGTCCTCACGCGGCAGATCGCCGGCGAAATCTTGTCCAAAGACGGTCGGGTCAAGATAGAGGAACGCGCCATCCTTCGTCGCCTTGATGCCGTTGCCGGCCGGCGGTTTCGAGCCGGCGAGGTCAAGCAGGCTCTCACCCTTCTCCGGCTGGAAGGCGGCGACGTAGACTAGCCCGGCCACATCCGGCCGGTTACCGGCTTCCGAGATCACCATCCCGCTGTAGCTGTGCCCGACGAGCAGGCTCGGCCCCTGCTGGAGATCGAGAACACGGGTGGTGGCCGCCACGTCATCGGCAAGAGAGGTGATGGGCTCCTGCACGATCGTGACGTTGAAACCACGGCTTTCAAGGATGTCTGTTGCCCTGCGCCAGGCCGAACCATCGGCCAGCGCGCCATGGACGATGACGATATTCTTCACCTCTGCCGCCTGTGCGGCAAAAGCGATCAGTGCGGTTGCGAGGGCAAGCGCGAATTTTGGCATGAGACGATGGTGCATCATATTTCTCCTTTGGTTTTGATGGGAACGGGAGGAAAATCCGGATCAGCCGAAAGTGAAGGCATAGGCCTGCACGCCGGGGTCGAGGAAGCGGATGGTAAAGGTTCTCGCTTCGACGGCGCCGGACTGGCGGACGAGCTGGTAAAGACGGGTTGAGGTGACGACGCCATTGCCCTCGGCATCCGTGTCAGCGCCATGATCCGCACCCGGCGGATGCCCGTCGATGGTGACCTGGAAACGAACCGGTTTTCCGGCTGCATCCGGCCCAAGAACCAGATGCAGGTCACGGGCGTTGAAGCGATAGGTGATGCCGCCTTCAGCCGCATCGAGCGTCGCCGCCTCCGCGCCAACCGTCCAGGCGCCGGAAAGTCCCCATTCGTTGAGGGAGGGCGTCGTAACGGAATAGTCGCGCGGTGCGTCTGCACGCATCGGCTCGTTCGATGCGAAGCTTCGAGCCTGCCGATAGCCTATATAGGTTTCGCCAGACAGCATGTGCCCGATATCCGCACCGGCTTCGGCTCCCGTCGCCTCTGGGGCCACCGGTGCGCTGGCGGAGGCGCTGCTGCCGGCCTCGCGCAGCAGATCCTGGATCGTCTCTTCGGTCTGCCGGTAGTTGCCCTCGCCGAAATGGTGGTAGCGGATCTGGCCATTGGCATCGATCAGGTAATGCGCCGGCCAATAGCTGTTATCGAAGGCGCGCCAGATCCTGTAGTCGTTGTCGATTGCCACGGGGTAGTCGATCTTGAAGCCGGTGACGGCCTGGCGAACATTGTCGATCTTCTTTTCAAAGGCGAATTCGGGGGCGTGAACGCCGATGACGACGAGGCCCTGATCCCGGTATTTGTCCGCCCAGGCCCGCACATAGGGAATGGTGCGGATGCAGTTGATGCAGGAATAGGTCCAGAAGTCGATGAGGACGACCTTGCCACGCAATTGCTCGCGCGTGAGCGGCGGGGAATTGAGCCACTCGACGGCGCCGTCGAGGGATGGGGCCTTGCCCTCAACCGGCAGTTCCGACCGGGCCGCAGCAGCGCTGACGCCCGCCGCCGCCACTTCAGGCGCTTTGGCAGTGTGGAGCCCGTCGAGCACCTGCTGTTCGAAGGATGCCGTGCTCGCATAGGAAATCTGCGACAGGAAACCCGTATCCAGCCCGAGCGCGATGACCGCGACGCCGGAAAGCACCGCCGCGCCAAGAGCCTGGCGGATCCGCTCGCTGAAACCCAAAGACCGCTTCATGGCCGCAAATACCCTGCCGCCGACGAGGATGGCGACGGCAAGGGAGGTCGCGGCCCCGGCGGCGTAAGCGGCAAGCAGCAGGCTGGTTTCCAGATTAGCCCCTTCAGGGCCGCACCCGTCAGCACAAGCCCGAGGATCGGTCCGGCGCAGGGTGCCCATAAAAGGCCGGTGGCGATGCCGAGTAACAGTGAACCCGCGACCGTCGGCATTGCCCCGGGCTTGCCGGCGGCATTGGCAAGCCGGTTGCCGAGTTCGACGACCGGGCGCGTGATGATGCTGGCCGCACGGGGCGAGACCAGTCCCACGCCGAAGACCGCAAGCAGCGCAAGAGCCGCGAGCCGGCCATATTCGTTGGCGCTAATTGCCCAGCTGCCGCCCACCGCGGCCAGTGTCGCGACGGCGCAAAAGGTCGCCGCCATTCCCGCGAGCAGGGGCAGCGCGCTGCGCAAAAACGGTTGCCCAGCCCGCGCAAAAACGAAGGGAAGAATAGGCAGGATACAGGGGCTGAGAATTGTCAGCGCCCCTCCAAGATAGGCAATGACCAGAAACGTCATCATCTTTTCCTTTCAGGCATGAGTTCGGGGCTCCGGTCGGCGAAGGCGACCCGGCGATGGCGCCAATTTCCCGGCCTCACGTATCCCTGATGTGTCGGGGGTTCGGTGAATTTGTATTCGAGTGTAAAAGCCGCCTCAGGCACACGGCCGCAAAAGCCAAACCGCATGCCTCCGTCATTCGTCACGGCGCATAGCGCGTGAAGACGAAATCATGGTCTTTAACGTTGCCCTCGTGGCAGGAGAGACAGGTCTCATGCTGGACGGCGTCCACCGGCTTGCCGTTGACAAACCGCCCGAAGCCCCAGCCGTGGCTGCCGGCATATTTCTTGGAGTCTTTCACCATCACCTGCACCGTGGTTGCCGCTCCCGGCACCGTGGCCGGCGGAAACTCAGCGGATTGCTGACGCTTATAGGCAAGTTTCACCAGTATCGAGCCGTCAGGAAAGGGCAGGTTTCCGCTCTTATAGGCATTGACGGCGATATCATTTGCCAAAACAGCGCGAAGCTCGTCCAACGGAGGCGCTTCCAGCGCGGGCGCGATGAACTTCCAGTCACGATATCCTTTGGGAAGCGTGACACCGTAGATGGGAGAGGCAAGTCCGGGCGGCGTGTCCGCTGAGCTCGAATAAACGGTTCCAAAACCTGCTGCCGCAACCGATAGGGCGACGGCGAAGAAAATCTGCCTCTTCATGGGAAATCCTGCCTGATCCGAAATAGATCAGGCAATGATCTGCCCTGCAGGTATCCGGCATGTTTCCTGAAACCCGCATTTATGTATCAAATCGTAGCGCTGCGCAGTGCCCTCGAAGGCATGTCACGCTCAAAGGTCGGCGAGCACGCCCACGTCATCGTCTTTTGGAGCCTCCATCGCGACCCTTATTGCTTTCTGGATCTCGTCCTCGATGGCCTTTCTTTCGTCGGGCGGCATGGCGGCAAGGTCGCCTTCGGACAATCCCCGCGCCTCCAGATATTGCGCCCGGATTTTCTCGCCAAGGCTCATATTGGCCCAGCGGCTGAGCTCGTCCTCATCCGAGCCTGTGCCGCCGTTCTCAAGCGGCGTCTCTTCTACTCCGCCCTCTTGCCCCCGTAGCGACCAGAGTGCGTTGGCAAGATTGGAGGAAAGCGAAGGCGCGGTGCTCCCGCCGATCAACGATGCCGACCGTTCGGGTGTGGGATTGGGCACGGCCTGGGAAACGTCCTGCGGCCGCGCGCGTGGATAAAGCAGAGCGGCATGGCCAATTCGATCGATTGCAGACATTGTATATCTCCTTCGGTCGCAATCTGGTTCGGTTGGCTTGCCTCTGGCTGATCATCCTCGTTGTCTGCGTTGAGAAGACATACAATTGCCGGGCGCGGGCACATTTCTCCCGTCACCCCTCTTTCCGACATTTTGTGAAACTTATTGGAGCGCGGCGAGTTTGGTGAGAGAGCAATCAGCTCGCATGTCTCACTGCATAAAATCGCCGCTACGCGGAGGATTGATCGTCCATTCGGAGGAGATACCGCATGAATTCCATCATCTATCTAGTTGGACTCGTCGTCGTTGTCCTGTTCATTCTCTCATTGCTGGGGCTACGCTAATGGTTGATCCAACGGGCATCGAAACGAATCCGAACCGCAGCTATGTGGACTGGCCAGCGATTTTCGCCGGTGCCGTCATCTCCTCGGGCGCCATGGCAGTCCTCACCGCATTCGCGGGCGGCCTAGGCCTGAGTTCGATCTCGGCCGACGATGGCGGCGAGATCAGCACAGTCTGGCTCATCATAACCGCGCTCTTCGTCATTATTTCTATGGTCGGCTCCTACATGCTGGGTGGCTATATTGCCGGCCGGATGCGTCGGCCTGCCGGCGCTGCCGATAGGAACGAACTGACGGTCCGCGATGGTGTGAATGGCCTGGTCGTATGGGGTCTCGGGACGGTCGTCTCGGCATTTCTCGCGCTCGGCGTGCTGTCCGGTGGCGCCAAAGCTGTTGGCACCGTGGCGCAGACCGCCGTCGAGGCCACGGGTTCCGCAGTCGGCGGCGCCGTTCAGGGGGCTGGCCAAATAGCGGGCGGCATCATTTCCGGCGCTGGCAGTGCGGCCGGTGGTCTGGCGCAAGGAGCCGGTCAGGCTGCAGCACCCAGCATTGAGCAGATGCTTCCGCAGGGCCTGAGAACTAACCCGATCGACTATTTCACGGATACGCTTCTGAGGACCGATACGCCCGCCACCCCTCTGACGGGTGAACAGAGCGCCGGTGACTATCAGCGCCAGATTAGCGGCATCCTCGGCAATCTGATGGCAACAGGCGAGATATCTGATGCCGACAAAACATGGCTCGCCAATCAGGTAGCTGCCCGCACAAACATCAGCCAGACCGATGCGCAAACGCGCGTGAACCAGACGGTCCAACGTGTGCAGGCCGTCAGGGCGGAAGCGCAGAAGAAGGTCGATGAAGCGCAGAAGCAGGTCGAGACCGTGAAGGCTGAGGCGCAGAAGGCATTGGACGATGCCAAGACCAAGGCTGCGGATGCCGCAGAAAAAGCACGCGTCGCGGGTATTCTGACAGCGTTCCTGCTGGCCGCTTCCGCGCTCGTTTCCGCTGCGGCTGCCTATATCGGCGCAGTACACGGCGGTCGCCACAGAGATGAAGGCCGCATCTGGGGTGGGCTAGCCTACCGCAAGTAACCAGAGCGACTGCAAGAAAATCGGCTCTTCAAAAAAGTCCTGCCCGGACCACATTCCGGGCAGGACTTACGTTTTAGGCATCTGGCGTCACAGAGAGGGTCAATCGCGACGCTGCAGCAAGGCCAGAGCGACAGTGGATGCAGCCAGTATCGCGGTCAGCGCCAGCGGTGCGGTCGCACCGTAGGAGTCGACGATGTAGCCGCCGAAAACCGCACCGATGCTGATAGCCACCTGAAAGGAAACGACCATCAGGCTGCCTGCTGCCTCCAGAGCATCGGGAGCGCCGCGCGAAAGATTGGTCGGCAGCACGACCGGCCCCATGCCGAATGCAAGGCCCCAAAGTGCGACGAGAGCAAAAGCCGCACTCGTATGAGCGCCCCAGATAACGAGGGCGATCGTCGCAAATGCCATCACCGCGGCAGTGACGATGAGAGCAACGCGGATACTGGCGTCAGCCATCCGGCCGCCGACGACATTGCCGATCACGGAGGCAACGCCAAAGCCGAGCAGGGCGAGTGCAATCGGCGTGGTGTCAAGAAGCGTGACCTTTTCGAGGAAGGGACGCACATAGACCGAGCCTGCAAAATGCCCCGTCATCAGCAACAGGATGGCAAGCATACCGAGCTGAACGCTGCGGCGTCGCGTCAATCCAAGGACATCGGAAAGACTGTTGCTTATACTTGCCGGCAGCGACGGCAGGCTGAGTATCTGAAGCAGCATGGCAACTATGGCAAGTCCGGCCGTCATCGACATGGCGATGCGCCATCCCAGCCAGTCGCTGATCAGGGCGCCCATCGAAGGAGCTGCAATGGTGGCAAGCGAAACGCCGAGGGTAACGATAGCCATGCCGCGCCCGGTTGAATTTGCGCCGACGAGCCGCGCCACAACGGCCACCGACAGCGCCCAGAAACCGCTGAGTGCAATACCCAGCCCGGCCCGGCCCAACAGCAATAGCCAGAAATCGGCGGCAACCGATGCCAGAATGTTGGAGGCGATCGCCAGCGCGCTAAGACCGACAAGCACTGTCTTGCGGTTCAGCTTGCCGATCATAACATTGCTCAACAGAGCCGTCACCGCGCCTACGGAGGCGGTGGCGGTGACGACCTGTCCGGCCGTGCCTTCGGTGATGCCAAGATCGCGCGCCATGGGCGTTAACAGGCCCGCTGGCAGGAACTCGGCCGATACCAGCGCAAAGCTGGTGGCCGCCATGGAAAGAACAGCGAACCAGGTCGCAGCCGTCCATGCGGGTTCTTCTGTGGTTTCCAGGGGGATAGCTACCCCATCAAACTGCGATGTTGTGTCCGTCATGACGTCTCTCCTTGAGTTGAGAGAGTTTTAGACGGTTTTTCCCGGATGATATGTATCTAAAAATCCGAATTTCATGCCTATTCCTCCGAAACTTGTGCATCGCACAACATTTGACACGCCATTGGCATGAGGCGGATGCCATTGCGCAGCGGCGCAGACGTGTCTGAATGATGGCACGATGAAAGCGGGGTCCCGTCAGTGGCGGATGCGATCAAGGAAGCTCCTGATCAGGGGGATGACGTCCTCCAGATTTGTCTCCAAGAGCCAGTGTCCTCCGTCCAGCAAATGAAGCTCGGCATCCGGCAGATCGCGGAGATAGGCGCGGGCGGAGCGCTCGGGCATGTAATGATCCTGCGGTCCCCAGATGATGACGGTCGGCGGCCGACAGCTTTGCAGGTAGCGGCGGTGGATTGGAAACCAGTCGCGATTTGCCTTGAGGTCAGAAAGTAGGTCTGCTGCGATATCCTTCCTCCTCTCCGTCATAAGGCTCCAGTGCAATTGCCAGAGGTCAGGAGGAATGAGCGCGGTAAGCTCGGGGCGGACATTATTTAGAAACTCGTCACGAAAATTCTCTTCGGTGACGGCATCGCGAAATGCGGCGCGCATCCGGTCTGCAGGCAGCGACCAGAACTTTTCGATATCGGCATATTTCGGGCCCAGCGCGTCTTCATAGGGAATATCGCCGTTCTGGATGATCTGTCCCACGATGCGGTCCGGCTTCATGATGGCAAGCCTCGCGCCGATGGGAGAGCCAAAGTCGTGCAGGTAGAGAACAAAACGGTCGAGACCCAGGGCTTCAACAAAGGCATTGAGCCAGACGGCATAACCGTCAAAGCTATAGGAAAAGGTTTCGGGATTGCCGCTATAGCCGAATCCCGGAAAATCCGGTGCGATCAGTCGCCATCTGTCGGCCAATCTGGGCATGAGGTTTCGGAACTCGAAGGACGAGCAGGGATAGCCGTGCGGCAGCAGAATGACCGGCGCATCCTGCGAGCCAGCCTCCCTGTAGAAAGTCTCTATTCCGGCAATGGAGATTTTGCGATGTGTGACGCGCGTGTGCATTGAACTTCTCCCTAGGGATAAGAGTGCAGAGCGGGACGAATGGTTCCCTTATCCGTGCATGGGCCGAACGTCTTCGGTCCTCAATCTCAGCAAAATGCGACTGTTGTTCGCCACTCGGCTCGGCTAAAACCTTTAAAAAACGGACGTGTATCGGGCTGGAGACAAGAAATGGCGTTACAGCACTCGAAACCATTGAAGGCCGCAATTGTGGCGTGGATGGTCGGCGCATCCGGCGCCCATGCGCAGGAACCGGCGAGTGGATTGACCTGGACCAGGGATCCCGCCAGCCGTTGCGAATTCGTTTCACCAGTGTCGCTAACGGTGGGTCCTACATATTGGATCGGCGCATGCCCGGGGAACAAGGCGTCCGGTCTCGGCATGCTTCGCCGTCGCGATGGTGACAACACCGGTCCCGCTTTTTATGGGCGAATGCAGGCGGGCGTGCCGGTTATCGGCGTTATCGATGATGAAGGTTATCGCGTTGGCGCGCTCAGCAAAGGCGATATCGGCAGCGATACGCAACAGCAACCGCAGGTCGGGCTGGACGCCTTTCGCCTCGCGGCCAAAGCTGCCCGGGAAGTGGCCGGGCGTTATGCCCGGGATGGCAATGCGGCCTCGGCCCGGCATTACGAAGTCGTTGCAAAGCAACTGGAGGATCAGGTCGAATGATGATGGGCCGTCATAGGGCGAAGCGTGCCGGCATCGCATTGGCGCTGATGGGGTTTGCAGCGCCGTCATTTGCGCAGCAACCGTCACTTCCAGACGACGTCAGCGCTTTCGTCAGCCGCCGGGATGGCTGTGATCATTTCCGTGGCGAGGAAGCCACTGATCGTGATCGCCGTGCCCAAATAGAAGAAGCACTGAACCGGCTGTGCCGCGGAAGCGATGCCGATTTGGCCCGCCTCAAACGGCAGTATAGCGGGAACAAGGCTGTCATGACGATTCTTGAGCGCTATGAGCCCGATATTGAAGGTGACGGTGCTGCCGAGTGAGGTGAAAACATTCATCGCAAAACCAAAGGCGTGAAGCAACGCGGCCTGAATGTGCTACATGAACCGCATACGCAGCCATTTTGGAGAGGATTACCATGTCGAATTCTTCCCGGGACCTGATTATCGCCGCCGCACTCATCGTCGGTGGCCTTATGGCTTTTTTTCTCTTTCTCTATCTCACCGGGCATGATCCCGATGAAACCCCGCTGGGCCTGATGGAATGGATCATCGCCGGCGCTCTGCTCGGACCGGGATTTGGCTATCTGCTGAAATGGAGAAAAAACCGAGGTCGCTAGCCCGGCGTCTTCGGCCGACCGCAAACCGTTCCGGAACGGCAACCTTTCAAACCGTCATCCGTTTAAGCATCCATGACCGATGCTGACGCAAAACCCAAACCAGTCGATGGCACCGGCCACAACGGTGCAGAGAATGTTCATGCCAACCACGCCCCTGATGATCCCCTCCCGCCGGAAGAAATGGAACCTGCTTCGGGTTTAACCCCGCAGCAGGCGGAAGAGGCGCGCAAGAGATATCTCCTGAAGCGCTTCTGGATCAGCGCCCGGGGTTTCTGGAGCCGCCGTGGGGATGGGCTGGCCTGGCCGTTCTCCATCGGGCTTCTCGCTATGATCGGCGTAAATGTCGGTTTCCAATATGGCATCAACGTCTGGAATCGCGGAATTTTCGATGCGATTGAAAAACGGGATGCAGCGACGGTCTACTTCCTTGCTTCCATATTTCCGCCGCTGGTTCTCGGAAGCGTTTTCATTGTGACCTCGCAGGTTTACGTCAGAATGCGCATTCAGCGGCGCTGGCGGTCGTGGCTCACCAAGGTGCTGGTCTCCCGATGGATTGCAAATGGCCGCTATTACCAGCTCAACCTGATCGACGGCGACCATCAAAACCCTGAGGCGAGGCTGTCGGAAGATATGCGGATCGCCACCGAAGCGCCGGTGGATTTCGTAGCGGGCGTCATTGCCGCCTTCGTATCGGCCTCCACCTTCATCGTCGTCCTGTGGACGATTGGCGGCGCGCTGACGCTGCCCATCGGCGGGGTATCTGTCACGATACCCGGCTTTCTCGTGATAGCGGCGGTGATCTATGCGCTCATCACATCGAGTTCCATCGCGTTGATCGGCCGGAACTTCGTCAAGGTCTCCGAGGTCAAGAACCAGCTGGAGGCGGAATTCCGTTACACGCTGACCCGCGTCCGGGAAAACGGGGAGAGCATTGCCCTGCTTGGCGGCGAAGAGGAGGAGCGGAGCGACCTCGACAGGAGGTTCCGCAATGTCCGGCACCAGTGGAAGCAGATGGCGCAGCAATATATGCGCACCACCGTTGTGTCGCATGGGTCGATGTTGATCGCGCCCGTTGTTCCGCTTCTTCTCTGCGCGCCCAAATTTCTTGATGGAAGCATGTCCCTCGGCCAGGTCATGCAGGCGGCATCCGCTTTCACCATCGTTCAATCCGCCTTTGGCTGGCTGGTTGACAACTATCCCCGGCTGGCGGACTGGAATGCCTGTGCACGCCGCGTTGCCTCCCTGATGATGTCGCTTGACGGGCTCGAGCGGGCCGAACAGAGCGACAAGCTCGGCCGGATCGTGCGCGGTGAAACGGAAGGCGAAACGATGCTCAGCCTCAAGGATGTCTCGGTGTCGCTCGGCGACGGCACCGCCGTCGTCAAGGAGACCGATGTGGAAATCGGGCGGGGAGAAAGAGTGCTCGTCGCAGGCGAATCCGGATCGGGCAAAAGCACGCTCGTTCGGGCAATTGCGGGCCTGTGGCCATGGGGCGGGGGCAGCGTCAGTTTTCGCGCCGGCAGTCGGCTTTTCATGTTGCCGCAGCGGCCATATATTCCCTCCGGCACGTTACGCCGGGCGGTCTGTTATCCGCAGACGGCCGAGAGCTGGACCTTTGAAGAGATAGGGGAGGCTCTCGACAAGGTCGGTCTCGGTCATCTCAAGGACAAGGTGGAAGAGGAAGCGCCATGGGACCAGACGCTGTCTGGCGGTGAAAAACAGCGGCTGACCTTTGCCCGCCTGCTGCTGAACGACCCGGATATCATCGTCATGGACGAGGCGACCGCGGCTCTTGACGAAAAAAGCCAGGACAGGATGATGCAGACGGTGATCGATGAACTGCCCGACGCCACCATCGTCAGCGTGGCGCATCGTGCCGAGCTGGAGGCATTCCATAGCCGAAAGATTACCTTGGAACGCCGGGAAGGCGGCGCAAAGCTGGTCAGCGACATCCACCTCATTCCCCGCAAGGCCCGATCCGGCTTCCTGCTACGGCGCATGGTCACACGCAGGTGAGAGGCCGTCAGTCGCTCCAGCCGTCGTGTGTGCTCGGTCTCCACAGCCCCGAAATTCTAACGCTAACGAATATCGCCCTTTTCGGTGTTCCCGTCTTTTCCGGTGTCACCCGTAAGAACGATGGACGACAATTCGGTGAAGTCATAAAATGGCTGGCAGAGGAGGCAACGATATACTCTTGGGGAGGAAACAATGCCTATCTTCATGGACCGGCACGAGCTTGCCGGCGTTTCCGCTGCGGATATCGCCGCGGCACATCTTAAAGATATCAACATTCAGGATCGGTACGGTGTCAGGTTTTTGACCTATTGGTTCGATGAAAGGCGTGGCACGGCCTTTTGCCTTATGGATGCCCCGGACGCGGAAACCGCGCAGTGCGTGCATCGCGAAGCGCACGGCTTCGTCGCCAGCGAAGTCGTGGAAGTCGCCCTGTCGGCGGTGGAAGCGTTTCTTGGGCGAATACAGGATCCGGTGGCGCCTGTGGCGGCCTCGAAAAATATGGACGCCGGCCACCGTGCGATCCTTTTCACGGACATTGTCGGTTCAACCGAAATGACGGCCCGCCTCGGCGATCGTATGGCGGCGGAACTCATTCGGGCGCATGACGCTCTCGTGCGCGGTTGTTTGGGGCGGCGCTCGGGACGGGAAGTCAAGCACACCGGCGATGGCATAATGGCGGTGTTCTCCTCCACGCCGTTTGCCGTGGATTGCGCCATCGATATCCAGCGCGAGTTCCATCGTTACAACAGCGACAGGGGCGAGCCCATCCACATCCGCATCGGTCTGGATTGCGGGGAGCCAATCGAAGACAGCAATGATTTCTTCGGCACGACCGTGCAATTGGCCGCAAGGCTTTGCGCAGCCGCCAGGAGCGACCAGATTCTGATTTCGGACAAGACCTTCCAGGAATATGGCGGCGCCGATGTCCTCGTGCATGGCGATCGTTACAGGCTGAAAGGCTTTGCCGAACCGGTCCTCGCTTACAGTTGCGAGTGGCTGCATTAGCTACGGCCTGTGTCGCGACCGAATGGATCGCTCCTTAGCGCCATATCTCGGTCAGGCCGCCGGAGGCTCCGTGCACGGGGTCTGTCGCAGGTTTTGGCAGGGATCTAATCCGCTCGAGCATTTCATCGCTGGGCGCGGAAGTCTGAATATCGGCCTTTTGCCCCGGCGGATAAGCACCCACCACTTGAAAATCCGCAGAAGCACTCAGCTTCATATGGCCGGTTCCGGCGGGCAGGATCAGGCAATCGCCCTGTGTGACCTCCAGAATTTGCCCCTCGGGCCCGCCGATCTGCAACGTCGCCTCGCCACGTCCCACGCCCAGAACCTCATGCGCGCCGCTATGGTAATGGTGGTAGTCGAACACGCCATTGCGCCAGATGCCGCTCCATTTGTTGCGGGAAAACATAGCCTCGAAATCCGAGGAGTCCGAGTCCGGGCCAACGTTTCGATAAATGATGACGGCAAAGGTCTGATTGTTGGGAACCTGCCCGCCGGGGCCGAAAGTGAGTTGCTCGGTTTTCATCTTGATGCTCCTCATGTTCTGCCCGCAGGAGAGGCGGACTTCTCGGACATTCAGGTCATAATCTCATGAGAATACCAGTTCCGGCGGTCTCAAGCTCGAAGAACCGGGCTTGAGACCTTTGCCGGAGGAGTGGCCGGTTTATTCGGCCGTCGCCTGAATATCGACCTTGTCGAGAAGCCCCATCGGATTGTCGGAGGCGGCAACCAGATCAAAAATGCCGAGGCCGTTTGCGCCCGTGGATTTGACCGTTACCGTCAGGGTCCCGGGTTTGCTGATGAACTGGACGAGCGCTTCCACGGCGTTCTGCAGCTTCGGCTGTTCAGCCGCCACCTGCGGCAGCATCATGCTCGCCACCAGTGTCAGGGTGGCGCGTACCTGATCTTCCGTCATGTCGTTCTGCAGGGCATAAAGCTTGATCGCCTTGGCCATCAAACCTTCGTCCTTGATCGTGAGCTTCACTTCGCGGCCGGCGAGCCCGAAGAGCGCCGCCTGCGCGCGATTGACGTCAAAAGAGAAGAACTCTTCGGTAAAGCCGCTCACCAGACCGGCAAAATTGACGCTGCCGAAATCCTTGCTGCTGAGAGAGATATCACGGATCACCAGATTGCTGTTCGGTTCGTCCCAGCCGGCGGCAAGGCCATAAGAGAAGGCCAGCGTTTCGAGACCCAGTTTGCGGGCTTCAACGAAAACTTCCTCCTCCGAATCTGCCGGAATTGGAACCGTGAGGTCGTCCTGCCGGATCTCGATATCGGTCGGAATGCCGTTGAAGGGCTTGGTCAACCCCATCTCGAAATTCTTGAGTGAGAATTTGATACGTTCCGGCGTTCCGGCCGCTTCTTCTTCCGTCTCCTCCTCCGGCTTTTCCGGCGCGGCCATATCGACGTTGATGCCGCCGACGCGCACCCGGCCAAGTTCCGGTATCAGGCGATTGAACTGAAAGGTCTCCATCTGCGTCTCGTCGAGCGCGATGATCTCGGAGATTCCCTTGAGCGTCGAACTCCAGTCAAAGCCCTTGAGGCTTGCTTCCGCGACTTCGATCGTGCCGTCGCCGTCTCCGATCGACATGCCATTCATGCCGAAGTCCAGCTTGCGGCTGTCCATCTGCATGTCGATGCGGTCGATGGTGGCCTTGACCCTTTTGCCGGCCGCCCCTTCCTTTTCATCCGGCGCATCGACCTTGAAGCCGATGAGCTGCATGTTGCTCTTGCCGATCATGTCGAGAATGGAGACGGCTTTTGCGAAGAGCGCCTGGCGCGCCTCCGGTGAAAGCGCGTCAGGATCTTGGGTGGTCGTCAGCGTTTTGAGGGTGTCCAGCAGCGGCTCGGACGGCATGCGGGCGGTAAAGCCGTCGCTGCGGATTTCATCGTAGCTGAAATGACCGTCTCCGTCAGAGAAGGAAACCGCCTTGACGGAGAGCGGGCCGTAGAGCGGTTTCGCTTCCTTGTCTTGCGGACCGGCCTTCTCCGTATAGAGCCGGGCGAGATAAGCGACGTCGATGTCCTGGCCGGCGATCGCGCCGGTCGACACGACCATATGCTTGTCCTTCATCGCGCCGTCGCTGTCGGGCAGCTGCATCTTGATGTCGTAGCTGCCATTGTCGATCGAATAGCTGGCAATGCGGCCGCCGGCGATCTCGGAGAGGGCCAGGTTCTTGTAAACGGTCTTCTGCTCGGTGGTCGCGACCGACTGGGTAAACGTCACCTCCGGCGTGGAGATGCGCGCGGCCGCGAAGCGCTCGATGCGGCGGGCGAGGGAGCCGCCGTTTCCTTCCGCCTGTCCCGGTTTTTCAAAGGCGGCGTTCTCGATGCGCGCCTGCGCCATCGAAATCTTTCCGGTGGGCACATCGATGTCGATGGTGTTCATGTCAATCGCGCCGTCCAGAAACGGAAGTTTCGGACGTCCGTCGATAGCCGCGATCTTGATATTCCTGCCGTCTTCAAGCGCCAGCGTCAGATCGCGAACATGAATTTTCCCGAGAAAATCGACCTCGATGGACGTGGCGGTCGCACCGCTGCGGGCAACCAGCTCCTTCACCTTCGCTTCGTAGAAGGTCTTGCCGCCGACGACGCCCGCAGCGGCGACGGCAATGATCGCAACCGCCGCCCAAAGCGCCCTGCGCCGACCCTTGCCGGTCTGGATGTTTTCCTGTTCCACGAAGTTGGTCCTCTCTAACGAACTGATATTGACCGCCTTTTAAGCACGCAAAAGTTGCTTAGCAAGTGGTCGTCGCCGGCTTAATCAAGGCGTGAAAAATCGCGGGGCGGAGGCGGTGTTGCAGCAGTCGTTCGCCATCCGGCTGAAGCTATCGCCAGAACATCAGCGCCATGCCGGTCACGACAAGTGCAGCACCCGCCCATGCGCCGGGCGCCGGCAGCTCCCGTGTCCTCAGCCACAGCAGCGGCAGGATGATGACAGGCGTCGTTGCCGAAAGTGTCGAGACAATGCCGACCTTGCCGCCGGAAAGGGCAAAGAGAAGCAGCGTCATGCCGAAAGCCAGGGCGATGATGCCCGTGAGAGCCGTCTGCAGGAACAGGCTTCCGGTCAGCCTGCCTCTTGGCTTGACAGCCTCGATGGGCAGCATCGTCAGCGCCGTCAGACAAAGAGCGGCCACCCCGACGCGCAGCATGGAGGCGGCAAGAGGATCGACCCCGGTCGCCATCACGGGCCTTGCAATCAGCGAGCCGACCGCCTGGCTGAGCGCGGCAAGAAGGCCGAAAAGCACGCCGAGCCAGAGCGGCCCCTTCACGCTTTCCCATTCGTGCAGCTGCGCCTTGCGCTTGCCGAAGAGGATCGCCAGCAGCACGCCGCTCAGCGTCAGGCCTATGCCGGCGATGGCGCTGGCGGGAAGCTGCTCGCCAAGCACCGCCCATCCCAGCAGCGCTGCGATCGGGGCATTCAGCGCAAACAGGATTCCCGAGCGACGCGGCCCCAACCGGTTGAGGCAGGTGAAGAGAAGCGTGTCGCCAACGAAAATACCGATGAAGCCGGAAAGGAGAAGCGAGGACAGCGCCGCCGGCTGAAGCTCCCGCCAGCTGCCCGAGGCGAACACATAGACCCCCAGCAGAGCGGCGACAAAAAGCTGCCGCGTCCTGTTGAAGGCCAGCGCTCCAAGCCGCCCCGCCGGGCCAGCCGAAAGAAGCCCGGTCATTGCCCAGCAGGTCGCGGCGCCCACGGCAGCCAGTTCATAGATCGGCATGTTTTCCCCGTCGATTCGCCGCCTGCTTCCGGCCGCGGACACTATCCCTGCCTGCACCCATCGCAGATTCCGGGGTTGCCCGCCATACCATAAGCATCGCCATCAACGGCATGAACCGGCATATGGCCACCGCCCGTGCCGGGCAAGCCGCCGCATCCGCTCGCAACAAATGCGCCGCACCCGTTCAGCCGCCCATCCCCGATGTCAGCATACACCGGCATCAACTCTGCGAACGGGCAGTCCATTTACCGCGCGTCACGCGCCATTGATGATATTGCAGATCCCCTCGCGGATGACGTTCTTGTCCGCGATCTGTCCAGCCTGAATGTTAAAGACAGCATCGATCCGCACAGCGGCGCCTTTCTGCCGGGCCACGACCCGCAGCGTCTGAATTCTGCCGCTGCCACTGGTCTCCTGGTGCGCATCGATGGAAGACAGCGCCTTGTTGATCTGGATGCCGGAAAAACCTTCCGCCGCCACGGCCTGAGCCAGCTTTTGAAGCACGGCAGGCGCTTTCGCCTTGGGCAGTTCCTGCCAGGATTTATAAGAGACGGCCGTCACCATCGGTACGCCTGAGACCGTGAAGTTCTTCTCGCAGGATGCCGCGAGGACGGGGCTTGAAAAGGCGATCATGCCAAGAGCTGCCAGGACATATTTCATTTCGAATAATCCAATCGTTGGTGAAGGCTGAAAGCTGCCGGTCGCATCAGAATGTCGACCGTTTTCCTCTGTAGGCGGCTGGCGGCGGAAGCGCTTCATGGGCTTGCGCCAGCGTCTCAAGCCATGTCGCCAGGCCAGCGGGAACCTCCTCGTTGCCCGCTTCCAGCGCCTCAATCCATGAAAGTTCGCATTGCAGGGCGGACGCAATATTGATCGGCGTCCAGCGGATCACCCGCAGGCATTGATTAAAGCGTTCTGGTGACATGATGATTTGATGTTTTCCCCGTCATTTTCTTGGCGAAGCTCACTCAGGTGGCCGCGAGAGTCAATCTTTTTCTGCAACTTTGGATGGCTTGTTTCTGGCCCGACAGTTGCATCCGCCACCCATTGCCGAACGCCATCTGCGGGAAGGGAAGGCTCGGTTGCCCAAACGAAACGGCTGGTCGATGCATCCGCATGTCATCAAGGGGATCATTCCTGCCGAGAAAACTTAGTCGATCTGCTAAGTTTCTCCTTGCCCCGTCACGATGAAACATGATAGTTAGCAATATGACTAAGCATCATCAGGACCTTTCATTGATCTTCCAGGCTCTGGCCGATCCGACGCGGCGGGCGATTCTGGCGCGCCTCGGCGGCGGGCCGGCGCCGGTCATGGAACTGTCCGCTCCCACGGGGCTGCGTCTGCCCACGGTCATGCGGCATCTTTCCGTGCTGGAGGAGGCGGGGCTGATCGTCACGTCCAAGGACGGGCGGGTGCGCACCTGCGCCATCGTGCCGGAAGCGCTGGAGCCGGTAAGCACATGGCTCGATGAGCAGCGGGCCGTGTGGGAGAGCCGGCTTGACCGGCTGGAGGCATTTGCAATGCAGGCCATGAAGGAGGATACAGAATGACAACGAAACCGGATCAAAAAAGCGCACACGCTGAACCGCATCTGCCACAAGACCGTTTTGCAACGCTCAGCTTCGAACGGGAGATTGCCGTTCCGCTATCGGCTCTCTGGCAGGTCTGGCTTTCACCCGCCGCCCGGGCGGTGTGGGCCTCTCCCTCACCCTCGGTGACGGTGGAATTCCTGGAGGCGGACAGCAGGCTGGGTGGGAGCGAAGTGTCGCTCTGCAAGGTCGCCGGCCAGCCGGATATTCGCTGTGAATGCGGCTGGCTGGAGCTGCAGCCAACCCGCCGCAGCGTGAATTACGAGGTGGTCTCATCCGGCGGCGTAACCCAGTCGGTAGCGCTGGTGACTGCCGATTTTCGGGCCACGGAAGAGCGTAGCCGCTTGACCGTAACGGTGCAGCTTTCCTCACTGGCCGAGGATATGCGCGATGGCTATCAACAAGGTTTCAACGCCGGTCTCAACAATCTGGCCAGCGTGGCCGGGCGAACCATGGTGCTGGAGCGAACGATAAAGGTGCCGCGAAACATTGTCTGGAAAGCCTGGATGAACGAAAAGACGCTGCCGCAATGGTGGGGCCCTGAAGGGTTTTCCTGCCGCACGAAGAGGATTGATCTGCGGACCGGCGGTGAATGGGTCTTTGACATGATCGGCCCTGACGGAACAGTCTTCCCGAACCATCATCGTTATATCGAGGTCCGGCCCGAAGAGAGGATCGCCTATACGCTGCTGTGGGGCGAAAACGGGCCGAAACATGCCGATGCTTGGGCCTCCTTCGAAGATCAGGATGGCGCGACGAGAGTTGTGCTGGGCATGGTGTTCAGCACGGAAGCCGAGTTCCAGCAAGCGAAGGGTTTCGGCGCCGTGGAGCTGGGTCAGCAAACGCTGGGCAAACTGGAGCGCTTCGCCAAAGCACTGTGAATCTTGTGAGCCTCCAGGGGTATCCTCTTGGTATGGGCGTTGTGCAAGAGACCACAAAAGACAGCCGTCGCCTGCCGAATTGTGTGATTGCAAATTGATGATGCAGGCTGACGGTACAGGTAGAACCGCCGCCAAGGTCAATATTGCTGGCCTGTCTCAAGTCTTGGCTTTGATGGCCCTCTCAGCCATTATCAGGCAGTGGCGACATCCAACACTGACTTTTGGAGGTCGGTGATGAATTACGATGCCCTGCTGGGATCCCCCAACTGACAACCGGCTGTTTCTGGATGCGCTGCTATTGATGGCGCGTTCGGGCGGTCGCTGACGCGATCTGCCCCAGCGGCTGGGCGACTACCGCTCGGTCAAGCGGCGCTATTACCGTTGGATCGAGATGGGCATGCTCGACGAGATACTGGCGGTTCTTGCCCGTGAGGCCGATCTCGCATGGCTGATGATCGATAGCACTATCGTGCGGGCTCATCAGCATGCTGCCGACGCGCGTAAGGGAAAGGGGGGCGGATGCCCAAGGCCTGGGTCAGTCTCGCGGCGGTTTGAGCACCAAGATCCATGCCGCAGCAGAAACGCTCGGCCTTCCCATCCGATTGATCGGCTCTCCAGGGCAATGCAATGACATTGCCTTTGCCCATGACCTCGTCGATGGCTTCGAGGCCAAGGCTGCTATTGCCGACAAGGGCTATGATGCCGATCATCTATGTGACAGGATTGCCTACAGTGGCAAAGAGCTCGTCATCCGCCAAAACGCAACCGAAAAGTCGAGTGCGGCTATGACGCTGACCTCTATAAGGAGCGCAATCGCATCAAGCGCCTCTTCACAAGCTCAAACAATTTAGGTGCGTCGCAACCCGATAGGACAAGCTGCTCGTCAACTTCATGGGCCTCGCCAAACTCGCCGCAATCGCGATATGGCTCCGATAGTTAAATCGTCGCCACGACCTAGGCGAGTGGGAGATAATCCTTCAACGCGGATAGTGCGTTCAAGCAGGTTTTCGATGTCGATCAACGGCGGTGTTGCGATTACTCGTTCGCATACCTTTTCGCAGTGGCTCTCAGCCGGTCGCTGTGATCGTAGATTTGGTCAAGAGAGTCTACGATGAGACGCTCTTCTGCTTCGCCATCGAACAGCCCGATATACTTCACCGAGCGATTGAAATGCAATCGCGCGAGGGGCCGCCGATTGTTGTTGTCGATCAAGATGCCGCAATACGATTTCTGGTCGCGCATGACCACTCGCTTGGGTGCGATCGTGTCCCGGACTATCGCCTTTACGATCATGTATCCCTCGCGTTCCTCTTCGGTCGTGACGACTTCGGGCTCCTCTTCGATCGGGTCGTCTATCTTGATGATCACTTCCTCGGTATCCGCGAGAGCGCTGGAGAGACGGTTCTTGACTGCGTCCATGATGACATCGCGGAAAGCGGTTCGGACTACCCCGGTCAGCATTTCCTTTACCTGCGCTGTAATCCGGCCCTCGTAGACGGTGCCGGCAACAAGCCGCACAAAATCCTCGGTCGGCTCTTCGATCAGCTTGGAGATAACCTGCTTGACGCCGGACGTGTATTTCAGGCGCTCAGCGGTCGCGAGGATCGCCGATACGTCGAACGACGCCTTTTCGAATTTCCGTAACTCGGAAACAATTCCGGCGTTGAAATCGGTCACGTCAAAAACAAAGAACGGCCGGGAATCGAGCTTGTTGGGCGCTTCCAAGTCCGTATAGAAGTTGAAGGTACGGCCGTTGGTCAGGATGGCGAACTTTGCGTTCGTCACGCTGAAGTACCGATACAGTTGATCGAGGTGCTTTTTCTCCAAGGTTACTGATATCGGTTTGCACTCGATAAGTATCCGGATTTCGCCGTCGATTTTGATGGCATAGTCGACCTTTTCCCCTTTTTTGCCCACTGCGTCGGCCGTGAACTCAGGGATAACCTCGGTGGGATCGAACACCTCGTAGCCCAATGAACGTAGGAAGGGCAGGACCACGGCGGTTTTTACCGCCTCTTCAGTCGCCATGGTACTGGAGTGCGATCGCACGCGCTCGGATATGGCACGCAGGCTCTCTTCGATTGTAGACATCAGGCCCCCCGATAGTTTCTCAAGTTAAAGTTGCTGATAGCGCTCTCGGCGTCAAGAGCAATACTTGGTCACCGGCGAGACAGAATTCCGTTCTACGGCGGTCGCGCTTTAAATGGTCGTCGGGTGGTGTGCCGCGCTTTATGGAGACAACAGTCTTGGAGCAGATTGCGCTGGGTTAGCAGGCCACGTCGCCTGCCAGGGCAATGGCCGATCAATGTAAAGATTTATTCCGGCTGCGAGCGCAATCTTTACACGAATTTCAGGTTCCGCTAACTCAAATAGGGGCGGAAATTGGGGCAGAAAAAATTGGATATCACGTCTACAGCGGGCATCTTCGCGCGCGATCTTATCTTGGCGCTAGCCTCGTTGCTGAAGCAACCGCCGGCACCTGGTCTGTTTAGTCTCTTCCTTGTCATCCTGTTGGTGATCGCGACGCTTTGGTTCTGGGCTGTTGTCCGGCGAAGAGTGGGCTTACTCCGCCGTGCGACGAAGCTCGTGCGGAAGAGTCGTGGTCCGGAGGAATTCCGGGAGCGGTTCCAGGAAACCTACGACGAATTGACGTCGTGGTCAGGAGCGGATGCTGGTCGGCTAGCGGAGACCTGGGACGAGTTTCGTGAGACTACGATCGAAGCCCAGGGGCAGGCGGGCATTCGGAACGCTATACGTCCGTCCGTTTTCTTCAATCTCGAGGAGATGGGCTTCAGCGTTTCGGGTTGGCGCGTCGTGCCGAGCCTCTTCGTCTCTGTCGGCTTGGCGGCCACATTCCTTGGCCTCATCGCCGCCCTTCAAGAAACGGGCACCAGTCTTAGCGAGAGCGGCAACCAGGCTGCGGTGACGAAGGCGCTTACGCAGCTTCTGACCGTTGCGTCTGCCAAGTTCATCATGTCGCTAACAGGGCTACTTTGCTCGATCATCTTCACCGTTTTCATGAGAGTACGCAGTAGCGGACTCGAGCAGGCAATGCGGACGCTCACGCATGAAATAGAGACCCGCATGAACTTCATCAGCCTTGAGGATCTGGCCGAGAAGCAGCTCAAGGCGATCGTAGAGCAGCGGGATCATATGCAGAAGCTCAACCACGAGCTGATTGCCGCCATTTCTGAACCATTGCAGAAGGCCGCGGCATCCGGCGTCAATCACGTGGATGAGATGGTGCAGTCTTTGGCAGGGTCCTTGACGCAAGGTCTAGTTGGCGCAATGGCGGCGACAAGCGAAAGGCTGGAAGCCGCGTCCGGACAATTGGAAGGACTTGCCGCGGAACTGACTGGTGCCGCCCAGCAATTCTCGCAAGCGGCTGAACGCACGGCAGTTGGCCTTGACGGTGCGGCCAGGCGGCTGGAACTTGTCTCGGACAATCTAGCCAAGGCGGGCACTGGACTAGCGCAGGCTGCGGTGCCTGTCGCGGAGTCCGCGAGCAAGACCGCAGAAGCTACACAGCAGATTGCCTCCTCAAGCATTGGCATGGTGGAAAGCGCACGCCAGACAATGGCGGCGGAGCGTGAACTGGTGGTGACCGCAGCCAATTCCATTCGAGAACACATCAAGAGCTTCGAAACGCGTGCGGCTGCGTACGACGGGCAGTTGGCCACTGCCTTCCGGACGTTCACTGAGCAGATTTCGCGGTCGATCGGCGAAGTCGAAAATCATGCGAATAAGGTCCACGAGCAGTATACTGATGCACTTCAAACACTCCAGGGGGTGATTGAGAATGCAAAGGCGTTTACACCGGAGAGCGCGAGGCCGTTGGCATGAGGGGTAGGGGAGGCGCACGTCGGCAAGAGGAAGAGGAGGAGTCGGTCTTCATATCGATGGCTGACATGACCATCAGCTTTCTTTTTATCCTTATGATTCTGCTAGCCTTTTTCGCGAGCCAGTTCAATGTCTCCGACACCGTGCCTCGATCCCTGTACGACACCCTGAAAGGTGAGAAGGATCGGCTACAACGAGACATCGATGCGATTGCTAAGATTGTCGAGGCGGATGGCCGTCTCGTGGTGACGGCGACCCGAGAAATGAAGGAAGAGCTCGAACGTCTGCGCAAGCTTCTCAACGCTCCCGAACAGGCAAACAAAATGGAGGTCTACAACTCGGCTGTCGCCAACGCTCGCAAAGAGCTGCTCACGAGTCTGAAGAGCGAGATCAACAGCCGCATCCCAGGCGTAAACGTCGAGGTGAGTGCGAACTACGACGCGCTTCAGTTCGCGGGTGACGGACTATTCGATTCCGGTAAAGAGGTGCCGACGGCCGTAGGGGCGGCTCGTATGCGGCAGATTGCCGAAGTCCTAGACCAGAACCTCGGCTGTTACTCGCTGGGTTTGAGGAGAGCCTTTGCTGAGGATTGCAATCCCGCCTTTGCCTTGATCGATTCGTTGCAAGTTGAGGGACACACAGACAACACGGGCAGCGAGGTAGTGAACATGGACCTCAGTGCCAAACGAGCTGCGTCCATATACTCGCTTATGATCCAACAGAAGTCGGACCTCGTGCTTTATCAGAACCGGGAGACGCAACCCGTCTTGTCGGTCGCGGGCTTTGGCAAAGGCCGCCCCATACAACAGAACGAGACGGAGAGCGGCCGAGACGCCAACCGTCGTATTGATCTGCGCTTCATCATGGTGGTTCCGTCCAAGGAAACGGATATCGCCGAGATAAGACGGGCACTTTCAGGGGAGCCGTGACATGACGCTGCTTGAGATGCTTCGTGCAATGCCCCATCGGAAGAAATTCGAAGGCAAGAGTATCGAGCGCTTGAATCAGGCAGTACAGGCTGTCTTCCACGCCTTTCCGGAGGTCGGCAAGGTGGCCCCCGCCACGTTAGAGCAAGTGAAAACCAAAATCGCGACCGCGGTCCGCGACTGGGAATGGGACAGCGTTACCGTAGGCGAGGTCGGTATCCTGGCGAGTGCTGCATTTGGTCGAGCCGAAAAACTAGACCCGAGCACATTCGATTTCGTCCGCCGCGAAGTTCACGCTACGACCAATCCGGTTCTACTCGACGCGGCGGCGGAAGGGTATATTGCGGGATGGTCGCGTGGCGGGCAACTGACAAAATGGCTCGCCGGCATCATCCAGGAGCGGTCGTCACATCTGTCCAACCGCTGGCAGAGCGTTTTCTTGTCTATTCCCGAGGTGCTTGATCCAACTCATGCTCCCGAACAGCTTGCTGAGAGAATGGTCACGCAGCCGGACCCATATCGATGGCTGACTGGTGTGGGCGTCGCGTCACCCCATTCGGGTAATCTGATGTGGGAATTGCACGTGTCTTGGTTGCGCATACTTCCTGAGATCGAAACGGATGCGCAGGTCGACCAGGTGTTTCGGTGGATTCTGCCGGGTGGCCGAGCAAGGGCGAGCGATGAGATGGCGGCCAGCGCCATTGAGAAGTTGCTGACGCCATGGCTCCACAAGATGCCTGAACAGGAGTATCGAAAGGAACTCCTCGACCGGATAACCAGCGCATACGGAGACCCCCGCAATCAACGCCCCGAATTCTGGTCGCTTGTTGGCGCGCCGTGTCGTGGTGTGGTGGTGCGCTGGCTCGCCGGCGCGAGCATGGACGCCCTGTTGTCCGTAATTACGAAATCGACGGCCAATCACATGTGGCCGCCACGGCATCACTTCTGGAAAGGACTTTTCAATCGTGGTCTCGTCAACGAGGCTTGGGTCGCTTTGTCTCCCGCCGCCGCGGACATTGCGGCAGACATGTTTGCCAAATCGGCAAACGCGGCGAGCGCGGTTGCAGGCAAACAGACCTCGAAAGCGCGCAAGGACACGTGTTTGCTCATTATGCGGATAGGACGTCACATCGTGGTCGAGGGTTCCCACGATTATCGCGTCCACGTGTTCTCGGGCACAGATAGGAGGACTCCCAAGTTGTATCAAACTACCTATGACGCCGAGGCGCTTATTCTGCCGGTGGGCCACACTGACACAAGAATCCATGATCCATATGGACATTGGATGAAATGGGTCGAAGAGCGGGTCGTCCGATGATCAAGTTTGATTTCCGAGTAGATCGCGACGCTGCGTACGCCACCGTCACGCAAGAGAGAAGGAGCTGGTTTACAAGCTTTAGGCGTCGCGAGCCGATCGACATGAGGGCTTTGACGAAGGCGGAGCGCGCAACGGCGCTGGCCGTGGCTCGACTGAGGCATCTGGACCCCCTTGGCGAGCAGCACCAGGTAACCGAGAACGGTCTCCTCATTCGCCATCCTCTGGTAGCGCAATTCGATTCAAACACCGCTACCGCCCTGGGACTTCCACGCTTGGTCACGGGCTACGTCTTCAAGGCAAGGCTTTCCGGCACGGTTGGAAGCGCCGATTTCGGCATCGAGTGGTGGTGGGAAAAAAACGGGCGCGCCGTTGCACTACCGGTTCAGGGAGCGTTTTTAGGATCTGGTGTGCAGATGATGAGACTTCCACACCAGATCTATTGGGCCATCCAGCAGGCGGATGCACTCAAGAAGCAGTCATCGGTTACGGATCACTGGCTTGAACTCGGGAAATTCCGCCGTCTGTTCGATGCGTCGGACGAAGCTGCGCCGCAGGAGAACCTTGAAGGCTTCCTGCGCGACCTCGCGGTAGTTACGTGTGACTCGGTGGGTATCGGGTTCGATCAAAATGATGATACGAAGTTCTTTCCTCTTCCGTTCGTCGGCTCGCCTGAACCGGATCCAGACAGGGAAACTGCCGATATCGCGGCACTCAAGGGACGCGAGTTGCACGAATTCCGTGAGGGTGCTATCCGGCGCGGAGCTCAGCCAGCTTATCGAGTTGCAGACGGCAAATTCCTGATCATCGACCGTTCGGCGGCTCCGGTCCTTGATGCGATCGCGAAGCATGCGAAGGCGGACGAAGCGGGACGACGAGCATTTATTGCGGATGCAGGCCGGATAATTCAATCGGCCATCGAACGTCAGATGGAAGATGACGGGCGCATCACCGCACTCATGAGCCCAGCCGCACGAGCAGAAAGGGTTGAGCAGGAAACCTCTCGAGTGTGGGTCGAGACCAGCGAATGGGTTTCCCGTGTACTTGGCGTCGCCAAATGGCAGGCGATGGAAATTGAAGGGATGCAAAGTTCCGGAACCAGGTGGTGGAACTCTTGCATTGATGCCGAGTTGGCTGATCGCCTCTCGCAGATCGAGGATGAGCAATTGGCGGAAGTCGTCGAAGCTCTCCACTCCGCTATCGCCGAAGGCAAGCCCACGATCATCCATGATGTAGGGGAAATTCCTACGTTTCCGGAAGTCGTCGAAGCTCTGTCGAGACGGTTGGCCGAGTACCTGAGACAGAAGCCCGTTGATACCCCTTCAGTTTCGCTGGACGCCTACCTGCCGGTCACGCATGACAATTTTTGGGAGGTCGACTTCAAGGCTGTCGTCCGACCGAAAGGCGACGAGGCAGAATACAAGGTACCGGAGACGGTCATGACACCTCTGCAGCCCCATCAAATTGTGTCGCTCAAATGGCAGGTTTCGGCTTGGTGCGCGGGTATCCCGGGAATCCTTAATGCCGATGAGCAAGGATTGGGAAAAACTCTCCAGACTTTGTCATTTTTGGCATGGCTGAGAGGGCAGATGGATGCGGGTGTTTTGGAGCATCGACCGTTTTTGATCGTCGCACCAACGTCGCTGCTCTTGAACTGGGAGGCCGAAATAGATCGACATCTCTCCACCGGGGCGCTTGGAACTCCCGTGCGCCTGTATGGCTCCCATCTGGCCCACTTCAAAAAGGAGGGTATCGCCGGCCAGGACATTCGCGAAGGTGAAGCATTACTCGATCTGGACAAAGTCCGGAGCCTCGAGAACGGCGCGCCTGTCGTGATAACCACATATCAAACGCTGGCGAACTTCGCGATCAGCTTGATGGAACTCCAGTGTGCCGTCGCCATTTTCGATGAGATTCAGTTCGTCAAAAATCCAGTGACAATGAGGGCCAAAGCGGCGAAGTCGCTGAATGCGGACTTCCGCATAGGCTTGACCGGGACGCCGATCGAAAACGCGACGAAAGATCTCTGGGCATTGATGGACCAACTATTCCCCGGTGCACTTGGAGCGTTGGCGCAGTTCAAGGGGGTGTTCGGCCTTCCCACCGAAGAGAATATGACAGTCCTTCACCATGCGCTGTTCTCCCGGCAGCATGGACGTCCGGCGCTAGCGATAAGGCGGTTGAAAACTGACGCTGCGCCGGGCTTGCCTACGAAGGTTCGAATACTGCATCCTAGAGAGATGTCCGAACCTCAGATGCTGAGGTATGACGAGGCCCGTCGTAAGGGCGGTATGATGCTCGCGCTCCTGCATCACATCCGGCGGATATCATTGCATCCCGGCCTGCTTGAAGGCGAAACCACGGAAGAGTTTAGCGCATCGGCGGCACGCGTCGAAGCCGCTTTGGACATCTTGCGCCACATCAAGTCAAAGGGCGAGCGCGCGCTCGTATTCGTCGAAAATCGAGATGTGCAGGCCTGGTTCGCCGAAGTTGTGCGCTTGGAGTTCGATCTGGACACGGTGATGATCATCAATGGCGACACGACCATCGATGCGCGCAAGGATATCACCGACCGGTTCCAGCGGCATCTAATGAACGACGGTGGGTTTGATGTCCTGGTCCTCGGGCCAAGGGCGGCTGGCACTGGACTGACACTTACGGCCGCCAATCACGTGATCCATCTCAGTCGTTGGTGGAACCCGGCAGTTGAAGAGCAATGCAACGATCGCACTCACCGTATTGGTCAAACAAAGCCAGTGACGGTTCACATCCCTCTCGCCGTGCACCCTCGTTTGGGGGCCGGCTCGTTCGATTGCCTGCTGCAGCGCCTGATGAAGCGGAAACGAACCATCGCTGACCGAGTTCTTTGGCCCGCTGAAGCTACCGAGAGCGAGACGCGGATGCTCTACGATGCGGTTGTCGAAGCGTCGGATGTCGGTGTCGCGAGCGAGACGCCGGAACTAGATGGCGCTCTCGAAGGACGAACGGACCTGACTGCCGAGATGCTCGACGCAAATACAATCCGCATACGCTCGCGGCGTGGCGGAGCGTCAATTCTCGTTGCGAGCGGCGGAAGTCTCCCGTCAAACTCCATTCGTCCCGATATTGATGCCGCAGTGGTTTCCATGGCTGTCAATGGAGTTGCCAAGAAGATGTCGGTTCCGCATTCCAAGCTGGCGACTGGCGCCCTTTGGCCAGAGTTCGTCCTGCCCGAGTAGACCTGAAGCGTCGTGGGACTCGCGCGGGAGATGATGGGGCGTCAGATCATGTCCCGCGGGGTGGCGTAGCTGACGGCATTGGTCGCCGCGCTCTCCGGCATGGGCCGCGCTGATATGTTGGTTCTGACTCAGTTTTCGTGAAGCGGAAAGCTACCCTAGAACTGGCCGAGCGAACTGAAATCTGAATGGGGAGTGGCCCTGCACGTTATGCGGCCGCTCCTCTTTGCTCTGAGAGCCGCTACCGAGATCCGATCTGCTTTGCGCCTCCATTCCTGTCGTCCACAATGGCGGTTGTCATTCCCATAACCGGCCCTCTCTAGCCAGTTCTTGAATTGGAGGCGGCCTGCCGCCGATGGCTAGCACCCGTATGCTGGGTGTCAGTTCTCGGAGCCTACAAAGATGTCTAGCGCTCTGGAACAAGCAATAGCGCGTGTAAACCATTTGAGTTAAAACTATTTGATGCAGCTTCGCAACGACTCACTTCTGCTCAGCGCGTCCGACTTGGTCGGGCACCTGAACTGCCGCCATCTGACCGGCCTAGACATCGAAGTCGCGCGCGGCACACTTCCCAAACCCGCCTTCTGGGACCCGCTGTTGCAGATCCTCTGGGAGCGCGGCGCACGCCACGAACAGGGCTATGTCGAGCACCTGAAGGCGCAGGGGCTCGACGTCACCGTTATTGACGGCGTCGGGGTGGACGACGACGCTGTCGCGCAGACACGCACGGCGATGATCGAAGGCCACCCCATCATCGTGCAGGGTGCGTTTCGTCTTAACGCCTGGGTCGGCCGCACCGATATCCTTCGCCGCATCGATACGCCAAGCGATCTCGGCGCATGGTCTTATGAAGTGATCGACACCAAGCTCGCCCGCGAGACCAAGGGCGGCACCGTCCTGCAACTCTGCCTTTATGCCGAACTCGTGGCCTCGGTGCAGGGCCTGACGCCTACATATTCCTATGTCGTCGCCCCCTGGTCCGACTACGAGCCGCAGATCTTCCGGATGGACGACTTTGCGGCCTATTTTAGGCGGGTGCGGGCCGAGCTCGCGCGCGCGATCGACGAGCACGGCGGGCCGGCGATCTATCCCGACCCGAAAACGCATTGCGATATATGCCGCTGGCAGGATCGTTGCGATCAGCGGCGCCGCGCCGACGATCATCTTTCTCTCGTCGCCGGCATCAGCAAAGTCCAGATTGACGAACTCAAGCGGCAAGGCATCGAGACTGTGGCCAACCTTGCGACCATGCCGTTGCCGCTTGCTTGGAAGCCCACCCGCGGTGCGGCCTATTCCTATGAGCGCATTCGCGAACAGGCGCGCATCCAGGTCGAAGGCCGCGCTGTAGCCGCCATGCTTCACGAATTGCTGTCGGTGGTGCCAGGGTTTGGGCTTGCAAGCCTGCCGACCCCGTCCTCCGGCGATATCTTCTTCGACCTCGAAGGCGATCCCTTTGCAGGTGAAGGCGGGCTCGAATATCTGTTCGGCTACAGCTTCGCCGCCACGGATGGCGCCGCCAGCTACACCTGCGACTGGGCTTTTTCCCGCGAGGACGAGAAGGCGAATTTCGAGCGTTTTATCGACTTCGTCATGGCGCGTCTCGAACAGCACCCCGATCTGCACATTTACCACTTCGCGCCCTACGAGCCGGCGGCGCTCAAGCGGCTGATGGGCCGCTACGCGAGCCGCGAGGAAGAGATCGACTTCCTGCTGCGCTCCAAGCGCTTCGTCGATCTGTACGGCGTTGTCCGGAACGCCTTGCGGGCGAGCGTGGAGAGCTATTCCATCAAAAAGCTCGAACCGCTGTACGGGTTCACGCGCGACACGAAGCTGTCCGACGCAAACATGGCGCTCGCAAAGATGCAGGCCTGCCTGGAGCTTGGCGATCTGGAATTCATCGATGATGCCGACCGCACGGTAGTCGCCGGCTATAACATGGACGACTGCGTTTCGACCTGGCAATTGCGCGACTGGCTTGAGACCCGCCGCGATGAACTGATCGCAGCAGGCACGGATGTGCCGCGCCCGGAGGCACCGGAAGGCGCGCCGAGTGAGAAGCTTAGCGAGTGGCAGGAGAAGATCAATGCGCTCATCGCTGAGCTAACCGGCGACGTGCCGCTCGATCTAGCGGACCGGACACCGGAGCAGCACGCGCGCTGGCTGCTTGCCCATACGCTCGACTGGCACCGGCGGGAGCAGAAGGCGCTGTGGTGGGAGTATTTCCGGCTATCGGATCTCGCGGCGGAGGACCTGCTCGAAGAGCGGGCGGGCCTGTCCGGCCTTTCCTTCATCGGCACAACCGGCGGTACCGCCAAGGCGCCGATCCATCGCTACAGCTTCCCCCCGCAGGAGACGGAACTGCGCGGCGGCGAAAGCCTGCGGAACATGGGCGGTGCCCATTTCGGCACGGTCGAGCAGATGGCGCTAGACGAACGCTGGGTCGATATCAAAAAGCGGGGCGACACAGCCGATGTCCACAGCGAGGCCGTTTTCGCTCACAAGGTGATTGATGCCGACGTGCTTGCGAAGGCGCTTGTTCGCATCGGTGAACATGTCGCCGCGAACGGCATGGGGGGCGATGGCCGATACAGGGCGGCCCGCGATCTTCTCATGCGGATGCCGCCGCGGCTCGGCGGACAGCCGATCCGGCAGGACGGCGAACCCACGCTCGATGCCGCGCTGCGCATCGCACCGCATTTGCAGCCGGGCATGTTTCCCATTCAAGGGCCACCCGGTGCCGGCAAGACCCACACCGGTGCCCGCATGATCTGCGCCCTCGTTCAGGCTGGAAAGACCGTCGGCGTGACCGCCAACAGCCACAAGGTGATCCGCAATCTTCTGGATGCCGTCGTGACGGCGGCCGACGCGATGGGCGTAAATGTCCAGTGTATGCAGAAACCTGCCGAGAAAGAGGACGACGTCCACCGTTTGAGCTTCACGACCAAGGCACCTGAACTGCTCGGCGCTATCAGCCACGGCGTCCACGTCGGCGGCGGCACCGCGTGGCTCTGGGCGTCACCCGACGCCGCCGAAGCCGTCGATGTACTCTTTATCGATGAAGCGGCGCAGATGGCGCTTGCCAATGTGCTGGCCGTCTCTCAGGCGGCATCTACCATCGTGCTGCTCGGGGATCCGCAACAGCTTGACCAGCCCATGCAGGGCAGCCATCCAGAAGGCACCGACGTTTCATCGCTCCATCATATCCTCGGCGGTGATCAGACCATTGCCGACGACCGCGGGCTGTTTCTGGCCGAGACGTGGCGGCTTCACCCGGACATCTGCGCCTATACCTCCGAGCTGTTCTACGGCGGCCGTCTTCACCCACGGCCAGGGCTGGAAGTGCAGGAGATAAGGTCGGGCGGCCGTGTCAGCGGCTCGGGCCTGCGTTACGTACCCGTGCCGACTGAAGGCAATCAGAGTTCGTCGCCTGAGGAAGCTGATTGCGTCCGCGACTTGGTGGATAAAATCCTTGGTGCGGGGACGACATGGATCGACAAGCACGGGGTCGAAGCGCCTGTTACGCTCAACGAAATCCTCATCATCGCGCCGTACAATGCTCAAGTCATCGAGTTGCAGGACCGGATCCCCGGCGGCCGCATCGGCACGGTCGATAAATTTCAAGGTCAGGAAGCGCCGATCGTCATCTACTCGATGACGACCTCAAGCTATGCAGACGCACCGCGCGGCATGGAGTTTCTCTACAGCCTCAACCGTCTGAACGTGGCTACCTCGCGCGCCAAATGCATCTGCGTGCTTGTCGCCTCGCCCTCCGTCTTCGAAGCGCAGTGCCGGACGCCGCGGCAGATGCAGCTCGCGAACGCCTTTTGCCGGTATCTAGAGAGAGCAAGCGTGGTCTGAGCGGCGTGGCTAGATCGCTTATGAACACTTCGCAGCCTCGTAACAGTTGGAGCCTTCGCGACTTTCAACGTGCCGCGCTTAAACGCAGACGGCTGGCTAGCGAAGCCGCATCGCGACGCTTGACAGGACCCGCGCGTCAGCTCTGGGCCCTGTGTGACTGAACAGTCGGCGTTGATCAACGTCTGCTTCGTCCGGACTGGGACTCTTAAGCCGTCGGTTCCCTTCCGGCCCGAAACAGTCGTACCGCGCGGACTGAGCTGAAACTACGCTGCTGAAAATATGGACGACTGGCCTCCACAACAACTGGAGGGTGTTACGGTCGCAGAGAATAGTCTTGACAAAAAAATGGATCAGCATGCCAACTTTAAGTTGTTTTTTGCTCGTTTGTAAGTTTTGGATTTCATTTATTCTTTTGGGCTCGGGGGAGTGAAATGAACAAGGTTTTCGCGATCGTCCTGTCCGCAGCAACGGTCTTGCCGGCGGTTGCCTAGATATAAAACCCAACCGGCAGTCTATCGTGACGCAAAGAACGCCGGGTACAATAAAACAGATGTTCATAAATACTGGGATGGAAGAAAAGCGGAAAATTTCGAAGCGAAGAGTTCCTGCGTTTCTTCAAACTTCGATATTCCGCGGGAGTATATGAACCCTGAACTCATGGCGCTTGGTGACAGCCTCTATAATGGTGTGCAGTCACTTCGGATCAACTGGTGGCTTTCAGAGTGGTCCGTGCCAAGCTACGCGGCAATTGCAATGGGCCTGATCGATGAGAAAAACGGTGATCGCACCGGAAAAAGAAGGTTTTACGGTCCCCAGTATCCGTCGCATGACGCCTCACCGAGTTCGACGATCAGCTATGGTCTGAATCTGGAAGGGTTGCGATGGTCTGATCTTACTGGCGCAGCCAGGGAGCAGGGTGCCCCGTTGGATAGGATTCGAATATTGGCCATGTTAGATGCGTACTTGGGTCTGCTTCCTAGTTCTGTTCTCCCAAAGCGGCCCGTTCGTTCACGGCCCATATCAGCCGTTTCGCGGAGATAACTGACGTCCACCGCTGAGCAATTTCAGCGCGTTAGCACTATTTAGAATAACGGTGTTGAACGTTCAGATCCCATCAAGAGCTTAATTGGACACATTCATTGCGGCTCGCAAGGTGTCGTTGATGCGTTCTTGCCAGCCCTGACCGCCCGCCTGAAAATGCGCGAGGACATCGCTGTCGATCTTCAATGATACAAGCTCCTTGGTGTTAGGGATTGCAGGCCGTTCAACGGCCGGTGCTGTGACCTTCTTTGCCGGTTTGAACAGCGCCTCGGCTGCGTCTTTCGGATTGGACGGTCGTCGGGGTGTTGCCATGGTCATATCCTCTTGTGTCGTGCGCCCGAACGGTGCAGCCGGTCAGTTTCGTTTCCAGGCTGTATGTCCAACACAGCGTTGGTCGCAGCGTAGCGGGCAGCCGAAAGAGCGTCATTGCTGCTGATGAACTGGTCAGCCGCCCCGCTCTTCGGACAAGATCGCATATCGCGATTTGAAACTCCGCGGGTTTCCTGCAACTGCCGAACTGGTTGCAGGAAACCTCACCCGTAGCCTTCGATCTTCGCTAGGAGTTTAGTTGTGTTGATGTTTCGGTAGAATTTGCGACAAGTTTCCATTTCGCATTGTACCACCTGATCTCATCCAGGTGTTGACTAGAAGCCTCTTTTGGCGGTGTGGGCGGATCGCTCCGAAATGAAAAAGTGGGTCAAATTCGTGCGATAATCAACAGCCCCGCGGCATTTTCTAAGAAATCAGGTCTGTTCCGCTCTGCGGATACCCAAAGCTATCAGCATCTTGACAAATGACGTGATCTTCGACTGAAGCAATCTAACAACCGTGGCCAGGGGCCCGCCGCCACGCATTTCCCGGTTGAACAGGTAACTTAGCCCGATAATGACTACGCTCATCAGTACAGCGTGAAGAATGGCCGATCCAAGGGTGTCCGGCGTATCGGGCCAAGCGTACAGGATCATGTTGCCGAATGCGAAGGTGAACAGGCTGGTACGTCCGAAAAACACGAGCTTTTCCAGCTTCTTCTTTCCCTCCTCAGACAATCCCTGAGTGGTGAGTACGGCCAAGGAAGTTAGGGCAATCGCGCCGCAAAGGCCGGCAGCAAAATAAAGCGGGTCGCTATCCATTCGCAGCGACATGTCGCCAAGCTCGGCCAACGAACTGTCACGGCTTAAAAGAGCACCGAGTGCTAAAGCCAGAGTTGAAGCAACCAACAGAAACGAGGCTCTTTTAGCAATACTGCCCGTTGTCGCAGATCGAGCGGCTCGGTCACCTGCGATGAGCCTCCCGAACGCCATTCCTCCGATGATCAGGCTAAGTCCGTGAAGGATCGACGGGCCGCCGAGCTTAGCGTTGCCAATACCAAACAAAAAAGTCGCTACCCTCTCCGCGTACATGCTCATCTGAAAATCGATAGGGCTGGGCAATCCCCGAAGGATCGGGTGGGCTGCATGGACTGCGACCGCGGCGAAGAGAAGCGGCAGCAGGCCGGTTCTGTTGCGCAACAGCAATAGGATTGGGGCAAGGAAAAGAACGACGGCATAGAATTTCAGAATGTCGGTGAATGGCGTAACTCCCAGGAGCATCATGGTCGCGATCGAGAATTTCAGCGAATATCCGTCCGGGACCAGATACAGCGCTACGACCGACAGGCAGTATAGCAGCCAGCATTGTATAGCACGCGAAAACAGCCGCATGGCAACCAGCCTCTGCTCACCCGGGACAAATTTGGGCCGATAGATGATTTCGAGCATCGTGCCGAAAAGCAGGATGAAGATCGGCGTCGCCAGCGCCATCAGCGCCCGCAATAAATCTGCAGACGGGCTGCTCCAGAAGTGATCCATTGCGGTGACGACCCAGACATGACTGAGCATTGCAAAAAAGATGGCGACCGACCGGGTGAGATCTATCCCGACGATCCTCGAAATCGCTGCGGTACCCGCCATGACAAGCTCTTTCAACCGAATCCAGGATATTGCAACGCAATAAGGATGGCCTAAATGAGGCTTGGGCGACCGTTAATACCTAGCAAGCAGCCAAAGAAGCCAGCTAAAGCCCCGAGGCCTTCGTCAGGTCAACTCGAAACCGGTCCCGCCGTCGTTGATACCGCCGAGTCATCTCGGCGGTCGTGTGCCCCAGATGCTTCTGAACGTGGCGGCCTCTTTGCGCATCAATGCTTGCACTACGCTGGCGTCACTAACCTGGTGCATTTCGCAGCATTCAACCTCGGCCCATGATGAATGTATCCGAGCGGCGGTGCGGTCGTGAAGCGTGCCATATGACGCAGTATCCGAACGATGCGATGAGAAGACTCTGGCGATTTTATAAACCCAAGTCGCGAACTCCAGTCGCAAAAACACAGCCGTTAATTGAGATTGAACGCCATGCATGGTTCCATGCCGGACGCGTAGCTGATTCCTCCCCGTCGATGCCAAACCGCGATCCGAGAGGCCCATGTCGATTTCAGATACGATTTTTCGTCCTTTCGAGACGCTGATACGGCCACTCGAAATTCCCTTTCGACCATTGCCGTCGAAAGGTCCCGTGGCGGTGCTTTTGCATTTCATCGCCATGTTTCGCGGCGTCCTCATTGCTCTTGCCTTGTCGTCCATGGCGGTGGAAGCCATCAACCTGTCGATCATCTGGGGATTGTCCGTTATCGTCGATGGCGTGACGGCTCAGGGAGCGGAAACTTTCCTGCACAATGAATGGCCGCTGCTGACCGCCCTTGGGTTGCTGATCTTTCCCGCCATGCCGGTGGCTTCGTTTCTTCTCAATACGCTCAATTCGCACACGCTCGGCATCGCCATGCCGGTGGCCATCCAGTGGCAGGGCCACAAGGCTGTGGAGCGGCAGGATCTGGCATTTTTCCATGAGCTTTATGCCGGGCAGGTCGCCTCGCGTCTTTCACAGGTCTCGTCAGCCGTTCAGCAGCAGATCATCAACGCATTCCAGATCGGACCGCGTTTTTTGCTGCAAATGATAGGCTCTCTTGCGCTCCTGGCGGCTTTGTCCTGGCAACTGGCGCTGCCGGTGTTCATCTGGATCATGCTCAATGTCGTTCTCGCCGTCAAACTGGCTCCCGTCTTCACGGAGCGGTCACGGCGCTCGGCCGAGCAAAAGAGCCTTGTCTCGGGGGCGATCACCGATCTCTACAGCAATATGCAGATGATCAAGCAATTTGCCGCCGAGGACAGCGAGGCGGGCGCTATTCGTCGCATCTTGACCAAGGCGGTGCAGACGCAGCACCGGGAGCAGCGTGTCTACCGGGCGTCCGAGCTGGTCGTGGTTGCGCTCAATATGGCGTTGTGGCTGTCAATTCTGGCGGTGGGGCTTTCCGGTCTTGTGAAGGGCTTCATCACGGTCGGGGAATTCGTCGGTGCCGTCTATATATTGCAGCGGTTGTCCGGGCACACGTTCACCTTCCTGCAGATGGGCCAGCAGATTTTTCAGGCGATCGGCACAATCAAGGACGCCATGCCTGTCATGACGACGCCGCCGACGATTACGGACAGATCCGACGCGGCGGAACTGAGCGTTTCGCATGGGAACATCGATTTCGATCATATCCGTTTCGCCTACAAGTCAGGCAGGCCGGTGATCAATGATCTGTCGCTTAAGGTCCGCGCGGGAGAGAAGGTCGGGCTGGTTGGTCTGTCAGGTGCGGGAAAAACCACATTGGTCAATCTGCTTCTGCGGTTTTACGACATTCAGGATGGCGCCATTCGCATCGACGGGCAGGATATTCGCGAGATCACACAGATGAGCCTACGCCGTAATATCGGGGTAATTGCCCAGGATGTGGCGTTGCTGCATCGGTCTGTTGGCGACAATATCCGCTACGGGCGACCAGAAGCGACGCAGGAGGAGGTGGAGCAGGTAGCGAAAGTGGCGAAGGCCGATGCCTTCATCGGTGATCTCGCCGACAGCGAAGGGCGAAAAGGGTATCGGGCCTTTGTAGGAGACCGCGGCATCAAGCTTTCTGGCGGGCAGCGACAGCGGGTCGCCATCGCGCGCGTGCTGTTGAAAGACGCGCCTATCCTGATCCTTGATGAAGCCACCTCCGCCCTTGATAGCGAGTCCGAAGCCGCCATTCAGGAAAAGCTCAATCTGGTGATGGAAGGCAAAACCGTGATCGCGATCGCGCACCGCCTTTCGACCATCGCCAGAATGGACCGCATCATCGTGCTGGATCACGGCCGGATTGTCGAAGAGGGGCGACCGGACGAGCTGGTCGAGCGGGACGGGCTGTTTGCGCGGCTCTGGAAACGCCAGATCGGCGGCTTCATTCCCGAAGATGAGTGGGTGACGTCGTAAGCGGTAGTGGAGCGACGCTGAGAGCAGAGAGCTTCGTCACGTGTAAAGAGGTTGTGATGAAAACCGGTTGAATTCGATTGGAGGCATGCTGAATACAGCTATCGACGCCTTCGACGCATAGAATATTGGTTTCCGCGCAGAACTGAGCCGGTTTTTGAGTGAACCCCTCGAGCTGGACCGGCGAGGTGCTTCAAACTAAGCCACCTGCTGGGCGAGTTGGGTTCGAATTCTGCTGGCGATCGATAGCCAAGGGCCGAGTGCAGCCGCTTGATATTGTAAATCTCCTTGATGAACTTGGGCACGCGTTTGGCTACGTCCGCGAAGGTTTCGTAGCCTGCGGGGTATCCATGAAGCGACGGGCGGAAGTATCTTCCCGCGCGAGGCGACTGCCATTGGTATCGAGGGTGGTATGAGCGTGAGGGGACGGAAGAGGACACCCGGTCGTGGCACCGTGGCTATTCCCTCAGTGACGAAACCCAGGCGTTCGCCCGTCGTCACGAAGGCCGTAGGCCAGCGGCGCGACGGCGCAAGCCCTGCATGTCAGAATGATGCTGTAGACGACGGCTCTGGCCTTTGAATGAGGCGTGCCGCAGCTTTGTGTGATGCCTCCAGCAGATGCAAGGTTGCGTCTGGTAGGAGCGGCTTGTATTGCTCTTTGAGCCTCACGTACTGAAAAGGCAGTAGATTCAATCCTCTGTTTTCTAACGCTGCCAAGGATCCACCAAACGATGTCCAAGAAACTTTCTATGTTTGTGATGTTGAGTATCTGCATTTCAGGTGGTGCAGTTTGCGCGGAGGATAAATCACGTGAAGAACGCCTCGCCTATAGTTTTGGTTATGTGAAGAGCGCTGAGTTTCTTTGCGACAACGTCGCCAGTTCAGAGTCCTATCAAAAACAGAAAATACAATTTCAACCAGTGATCTCCGGCGACCCATGGCTTACGAATACTCAGCAATTGGGTGCTCGGAGTTTTGAAGCAATTCGCGATCGTCTGGGCACGGCCGCATGTGGCATTGCCGTATTGATATATCCTGATTTGATCGAGTTTGGGGCATCACGTCCTGGCACAAGAAAGGCCCACCTTCCCGAAGGACTGGAGCGCCTTTCTCTCTATTTGGAAAAGACCACGGTTGAATGGTTGAAGACACAGGCCAAAGATCAAGACGAAAGTGTAGTCAAGGCAGCGGAAAGAATCCTGCGAGGCGCGGCGACAAAGCTTCCCAAATGAATGATACGGGACCGCGTTTTTAGGATATGACCGATTTCTATAAAGGGTTCCGCCGGTTTTGGAAAACCCTACGGCGCTACTTGGGAGCGCTGGTTTCCTCCGCCGGTCCCCGTCGCTGGTGCTCACTCCGGCCGTAAACGCGCCGCCTCCACGGCGCCGCGGCGATTGTCACCGCTTCTCGTTCCACGACAGAAATTTTTGCCAAGTCGCCGGATCTAATACTCCTTCGATCACTATATTTGCGGCTTCAGCCAACACAGCGACGCGGTTGAAATCAAACCTCACCTGATTTCTTGGCTTCTCCATAATGGCAATTAAAACTGCTTCAAATGGCAATTCCCATTGCCCGTAATCGAAAATGGCAGCATCTCGCACCGTGTGAGGATCAAGGAATGGAGAGACCTCGGCCAGAAACTCCGTGTAAGCTGCTTGTTCGGCGCATTTCGAATTCATGTACATACAGCTTCATTTTGCAGGCTTGGGGAGCATCGCGCAGATTTCCTGTCGTCGACCACTGTCCGCATATCTGACGAGCAAAGACGCATATTGGTCCGCGCTCGTCCAATAGTCGTCCGCCCTGTCGCCGTATACTTTAAAATCATTCTCGTTCTTGAAAATTCTTCTGACATAGGCTGCCGATGTGTGGTCCTCTCCGCAGAAACGGTTCATGAACATCAAGATTCCAATATCTCGCATGTGAGCCGCCTCACCACCTGAAAAGCCTTTGGCCTGAAAGACGTCGAGCAACGCAGCTTCCTCACGCTGTCCTTCCGTCAATTCCTGAGCAACTATTGTTCCAACCGGTAGAAACATAAAAAGCATGACGAGACATGGACGGCGTTTTGCGGCTCTGCGTTTCATATTCTGTCGTCTCACTTCGTAGCAACTAAAGAACGTCTTCGATCCGAAAGACATCGGCGTTATCCTGCACATCGCGAGCGCCCTTGAAAGAGGCGTGCCGTAGTTTCCCCTGATGTGTCCAGCCACGACAGTGGATTTCGGTGATGATGGTTGGCAGTGCCCAGACAATATCCTTACGGGAGCCGTTGCAGGCGAGGGGCGATCGCTTACGCTTCAGCCTGTCAAGGGTGACGCGGAGATTGGTGGCCTGCGCTTCCCTGCAGCCTGTTCCGACTGAATCGGCATAGACGATCTCATCACCGCGAATACTCCAGTCGGCGGGGTTCACGCCAACCGTCAGGCCGAAGGAAGACGACTTGTCCTTTGCGTAGTCGACAAACGCCACCATGAGGATATCGCGGATATGCCACCGAAACCATTCCTGTCATGGGATGGGGCTGGCCGCCTTGCAAATAGCCCTCGGATCGATTGTAATGTCAGAAACGACATGCATGATCTGATCGTCGTTTCAGTACCCGAAAATTCTGTCTTATCCGGTATGCCAGACCACTTTTCACCAATTCAAATTTCCGGAAGCAAAATCCAGAAAAAAATTATATATACTCACGTCAAAAACCTTGTTAATGTCCGGACCTATAACGCACATTCTACTTTCCGAATAAAATAGAGTATCCATATATATATAGTTTCCAAATCCATCTTCTGATATCGCAATTAGACTTGGCCGCTCCGCCCCCACCTGTTTCCATTCTCTCAATTGTTGAGTCACTGAAACAACGTTTTGCCAAAGGGGGGGATCGTTATTTTCAGCGCTAGGTAAGCCGAATATCGTGAAGCCATCAGCCAACACAGCGCCATACGTTCTTAACCAATCCGCGTATTCTAGGGGGAATTGGACACCCAACTCCGCTTCTGCGTGTTGAATTTCATGAGTCTCAACTGGTCCTGAAATTTGCCCCTCGTAGCATAGTGCATCAAACTCTTTGCGTCGTGTTGTCACCAAAATTCTCCTCAGGGTACAATTTGTCCAAAGCTTACAAAGCTTTGATAACGCTGCTTCCAATAAGATTGCGAATAACCTGATTGTCGCACAGGTCCTCGTCGATACCATCGGCAGCAAGAGCGGCGGCCTCGTTCTGCAGATTGCTACCGGCGATGCTTGTCGCCGCGTCCGCGTATTTCTGGATCGCCACGGCATCAAATTTGCCTGATGATTTCAGGGTTTCAAAGTGACTTACGTCTCCACGAACGAGTGCATAAACCTTATAGCCCGACCGCGTTTGTCAGGGCCCTTCAATTGAGCCGTGGTCAGGCATTTCGCGCGCTCTGCTGAATTGGTAAATGACTACAATCTCGTCAATTGAACGAGATTCAGTTTTTGAGAACCCAATGACCTGCCACTCCCGGCTTTATGGCGAAACGTTCTTCGGGAGGCGTTGAGCTTTTGAGAATCTGGTGCATATCCATTAAAATCTCCCTCGCCTCCGAGACGTAACTGTGACCAAGTTCCAGCAAGCCTCCCTTCTCCACCTCAACGGTGTCCACCGAATCCATTAGAAACACCGGTGGTAAAAAACCAACGCGAGCGAATTGGTGCAGAATAGCGGACAGCTGTACCGCCTTATCTCTCGAACAAACGTAAGATGTGGTACGGCCAGAATTGCCAATCACATGTGCGCCGACATTCCGCATAGTATCTTGATCGACATCTGCGGCGGCAAAAATTAAATGATTGAACCTCTTCAGTTTTTCTGGATTTGAAGACCCGATGATTTCGAGGGCCCCTGCTAAGCAGCGGCACCCCATGCTGTGAGCAAGGACATTAATCCTCCGCCCGCCAGCATTTTCAATGAAATCTAATAGGTATGATGCAAGATGATACTTGCTAGCCTCAACTGCCGCTTCGTCGGCCTGATAGGCATGCACTTGGTCTCGTGATGGCCAACTGAAAAGATTTATCCCCCGCATCAAGCCTAGGTCATAACCGATCTGAGCGGCCCAAAGTACAGCGTGCTCGAACCCAACATTGTAACCGTGGATAACGACAGTTGGCGGCGTACTATTAAACAATTCCGAGAAATTCTTATGTACGAATTGCCAATATAAATCGCTGGTCAGGTGATATGTCCGTCGAATTTGTAGTCGGTCGTCCCCTTTTAACAAACGTTTCCAAAGTGGCGAACCCAGCGACCCCACCTTGTGTGAACTTGGGACCAAAACCTGACAAGCGCCGTAGTGAAGTCTGCTATCTCTCTGTTCACCAAAAGTTATCCACTCGCGCTCCCTAATAAGATTGCGGTTAGTCGCAAACGTAACCAGATAGGTCGGCTCTTTCTTCGGTGCTACTGTAGGTATGTTAGCTTTGTGTGTCCCGAAAAACTCCTTGAAGCTGGCCTGAAGTCCGAAGTCCAGCGTAATACGGGGTTCTTTTGAAATCTCTGCCCTCTGGCTGGGCGAGAGGCTGTCTGCTTCCGAAAAATCTGGAGCAAAATATGCGTCTCGCAGAATTGCATTTGTCCACTCAACATTTGGGAACCTAGCGTCCTGAAAGGAAGATTCTGCAGCAACAACGCCGTTGAGATTTGCGTTGTCGAATGCTGCGCCATCGAAGCTACTAAGGGTAAGATCGGCATGGGAAAGGTCTGCTGATTTAAAATTTGCTTTCGAAAAATCCAAATCTATTAGCTTGGCGTTGCGGAGATTAGCTTCCGAAAAATCGTAACGAGAGAAGAAATTTGAATGCGGAGCGCTCAGAAACGCTTGGTCGAGAACTTCACGAAAGTCGGTACCGGCCAAATCAGGCTTGAATTTCACTAGTTTTCGACGGCCGTTCCAAGCATCGCGGCCCTCTCTAAGCCATTCAACGTGATCAGTATTTGCCATAGGTGTCTCAGATAAATGGTGTTTGTTTTGATCCGACGGGACGATGAAAGTTGTCGCAACTTAACGATGCATTCCTAAATGATCGGTTTCCCTGGATGCTTGCGTCGGCATTCTTTCCTCAAAAATAATCAATTAATTATGCGCTCTGCCGCATGAAGTAGTAGACTGGTGGAGCAGCAGGCGGGAATTTAGTATCTCAGACAAGTCAACGCGCACCGGCGAGACCACCAGCCAGCAAATTCTCTTTGTAGAGGCCCATGAGCCGCCGTCTCTGACAGATTTTGCGCCAACCAAAATCTCAGGCGATTGTGGAAATGGAAGGAACAGAGAAAACGCCGAATTTCCCTCGGATTCGCCCGTGAGGATATCAGCGTTCCGATTGGGCTGCGCCGGAATCAACCTCCGCCTCCGTTTGCTTTTGGAGGCCAAGAGTGAGCTTGGCGAGGGGGCATCCTGCTGGCCGACAAAGGTTATGACACGAATGCCATTCGGGCTAGGCCGCCGAGCGAAAGGCCTGAGCCAACATCTCGCCGAAGAGTAATCGCAAGGGTTCTTTCGTGTTTTCGGACTGGGTCTATCGGCAACGCAATCTCGTGGAACGGTTCTTCAACAGGATCAAGCAGTTCCGAGGCATCGCAACCCGATATGACAAGCGTCCGGAAAACTACCTCGCCGCCGTAAAGCTCGTCGCAACAAGAATATGGTGCCAAAGTTTATGAGTCGACGCCGTAAGGGTTAAATCAACGCTCAAATGTCGCTACCCACTCCCCAGATGGCGATCTGGAAAAGCCGAGCTTATTATGAAATGGCTTGGCTTTTGGGATATTCGTCTTGATGGAGGTTATGCAAATAACACCTGGTCCAGAAGAGCTTTTTGCGCACTCACCAAGGGTTACGATATAATCCCCCTCCTTTTTCTTGTCCCAGACCATTCCCATCGAATTCGTCGCTTTGACGTATGCTCGCGCTGCTTCTTGCGGAGTGGGTAAGTCTGCCGTCTGCGCTATAGCTGCGGCGCTCCAAGCGATACCGATAATTACTCCAAGAGCAGATGTTCTCGTGTTCATTAACACCCTTTGCGCAGTGCTGTTTAACCTGATCTACCCAATACTAATATCGTGGCCTGTGATAGCGTCCTCGGTTTAAGGTCGTCTATGATGTTTAATAACACGCTAATGGAACGAAGTCTGATTTTGGCTTAATGCGGTTGTCCGGAGCGAGTCTGATTTGGGTTTCTGTATAAAGATATCAGTGCAACGATACCGGACTTGGGAGGCTCTATGCAGATTGGCTTCAAAACGGGTTGAACCGCTCCGGGTTTGCCGGAGGCTCCAACTTCTGAGAGAGTGGAGCCATCATGAGCAAGACAACGAACAAGTTTTCACCTGAAGTCCGTCAACGTGCCATTCGTATGGTGCTGGATCACGAAGCCGAGCACCCTTCGCGGTGGGCTGCCGTTTCATCTATCGCTGCCAAGATCGGCTGCTCGCCAGCCACGCTGCATGAATGGGTAAAGAAGACCGAGGTCGACAGCGGCAAACGAGCAGGCCTGCCGAGCGATGTCGCCGAGAAGATGAAGGCTCTCGAGCGGGAGAACCGCG
>NZ_RZTX01000012.1:0-164182 GCF_004005385.1 Agrobacterium sp. CNPSo 2736
GTGCGCGATGCCCTCTATATGGCGGCGCTGGTGGCCTACCGGCTAAAGTCGCCCTTCGCCCGCATGGTTCAAGCCATGCAGGCCAAAGGCAAACCGTTCAAGGTCATGATCATCGCCATCGCCCGCAAACTGCTCGTCATTGCAAATGCCATTCTCAGGGATAAAACCACATTCGAAGCAGCTTAAAACAACATGCATTAATACAGTTGCCAGCCGACGCGCGTCTGCGCGGCGAGACGACTCTTTTCAGCCCAAGGACTTGGGCTGGCTGGATACCGGCTCGAGGCCGGTATGACGGGGGAGAGGTTCAAGGGCCTCATCACAAAAAAGACCCGGCTCCTGCGAGCCGGGTCCCTCTCAATCAGTACCATCGCACCAACTTACTTTGTCGCCAGATCCTTGGTCATGACAAAATAGTTCAGCGGATGCGGCTTGTAGTTTTCGAGCTTGGCCGAATAGGCATCGAACACGGTTTCGTGGATGAGGAAGACGGAGACGGCTTCGTCATAGATCTTCTTCGCCGCTTCGCCGTAAATGGCGTAACGCTTGGTGGGTTCGCCCGCCGCATAGGCGGATTTGATCAGCTTGTCCGTCTCCGCATTGCAATAATGCGAGATATTGTAGCTGCCGCCGCAGGTGTAGTCGGCATTCAGGAAACCGGCCGGTTCGGCGACATCGGTGGCGTAACCGCGAGACAGCAGCGCCATGTCGAAGTTGCCGGCCAGCATATCGGGCTCGATGGCGCTGTAATCGGCAACGCGGACATCGACCTTGATGCCGATTTCCTGCAACTGCGCCTGGATGATCGCCGCCACGTCCTTGAGTTCGGTCTTTGCGGTATAGGCAAGGAGCGTCACCTTCAGGCTGCCGGGTGCAACGCCCGCCTCTTTCAGCAGATCCTTGGCTTTTTCCACGTCATAGGCGGGTTTGGTTTCCTTTGCAGCCCATGGCTCGCCGGCAGCAAAAGGCATGGTCGCGCCCTTGACGACGCCTTCATAGATACTCTCGGCGATACCACCCGTATCGATGGCGGCCTGGATCGCCTGGCGCACCTTGATATTGTTGAAAGGCGGCTTTGAATTGTTCAGCAGCAACTCGGTGATACGCGGCGACGGGATCGGCGCGACCTTGACGCCATCGGTGGATTCGATGGTCTTGACCGTCCATGGCGGCACGAGCCGCGAAACCTGCGCTTCCCCGGTTCGAACCTGGGTGGCGCGTGTGTCGGCATCGGGTACGAAATTGACACGGCCGCCGGAGAGTTTCGGCATGCCGCCCCAATAGTCGTGATTGGCCGTCAGAACCATATGCTGGCTGGGATCGACTTCGGTGATCTTGAAAGGTCCCGTGCAGGTTCCGACCGGATCGACCTTACCGTCCTTATAGGCGGATGGAGCGAGGATGGAGGTGGCGGGGCTTGCCATCTGCGCCGGCAGCAGCACGGAGGGTTCGATCGTCGTGATCTTCACCACGTCATCGCCGCCAGCTTCGACGGCGGCAATCAGCTTTGGAGAGAAGGCACGGGCGGGCACCGGTGCTTTTAAGAGATTGCTGAGTGCATTGACCGCGGCCTTGGCATCGAGCGGTTCGCCGTTCTGGAACTTGACGCCCTTGCGCAGCTTGAATTCCCACACCTTGGGATCAGACTGCTTCCAGGACTCGGCGAGGCTTGGCTCCAGCTTCATGTCATAACCGACACGCACCAGGCTTTCGAAACAACCCGCACGCGAGCCGAGATAGGCATCGTCGGAAGCCATCTGCCAGCCGGTCTTCACACCGAAATTATCGTCGTAGGTAATCGTGGCGGCCTCTGCCGCATGCGTTCCAAACGAAACCACAATGGCGCATGACGCCAAAAGTGCGTGCTTCATCATAGAAGATTCCCCTTTTATTTTTGATGACAACGCTCACAATTTGTATATTTTCACGAAATTTCACTCAATCATTACAAAGGCAACAAGAACACCCTATGGATATCTCTCGATAATCCATTCGAATATTATTTATTTTACGTTTTGTACTCGGAATTTTATTCCGATATTAATCCGCAAACACACAATTCATCTGTTTTTACGGCAACAGAAAACTGTAACTGCGTTGTCCGTCAGCCCCATTCCCGCCAGCGATGGCAGCGCGCGAAATGCTCGCCGGACACGCCTTCCAGAGCGGGTTCCACCTCGCCGCATATCCCGGTCGCATATTTGCAGCGGGTGTGGAATTTGCAGCCGTTGGGAGGATTGAGAGGGCTCGGCAGATCGCCGTCCAGAAGCATCTCCGGTGCATATAACCCCGTCTCGTCCAGCATCGACGATGCTATGAGAGCCTTGGTATAGGGGTGCTTCGGCGCCCGGAAAAGCTCCTCCCGGTCAGCGATTTCAACGACACGTCCGAGATACATCACCGCGATGCGATCGCAGAGATAACGCACCACGCGCAGATCGTGGGAAATCATCAGAACCGTCAAACCGTGACGGCGCTTCATGTCCATCAGAAGGTTCAGTATCTGCGTGCGCATCGAGGCGTCGAGCGCCGATGTCGGCTCGTCGCAGACAAGGAAGCTCGGATTGAGAAGCAGCGCGCGGCCGATGACGACGCGCTGCAACTGGCCGCCGGAACACTGGCTCGGATACCGATCGTAAAACGAGCCGTCGAGGCCGACCTCTTCCAGCATCCGGAAAACCCGGGCCGTGCGCTCCTCGCGCGTGCCGATGCCATGCTGGGCAAGCGGCGCTTCCATGCTCTGGCCGATACGCATGCGCGGATCGAGTGCGGAATAAGGGTCCTGAAACACCAGTTGCACGACCCGGCGCATACGCCGGAGCGCCTCGCCCTGCATGTGCAGCATATCGTTCTGCCCGATGCTGACCTCGCCTTTCGTTGCGTGGGTCAGCCGCGTAATCAGCCCGGCAACCGTGCTTTTGCCGCATCCGGATTCACCGACGAGACCAAGCACTTCCCCCTCGCCGATCGTCAGGGAAACATCGTCGACGGATTTCACCACCCGGTGACCGAAGCCCGATATGGGATAATATTTGCAAAGGTTCTTCGCGACCACGAAGGGCCGCTTGCTGTTTTCCGCCGATGGCGGGGTCTGTGTCGTCGCTGTCGCTAGCATCGTCGCCCTCCCTCAGCAGACCGTGTGGCTGGCATGATCGTGACCGGTATGATCGTGGTTGGCATGGTCGTGACCGACCGCCCAGCACCGCGCCTTGCGCCCTTCGGGCAAGGCATTCAGATCCGGTTCCGAGGCCATGCAGCGGCCGTTCATGCCAGCCGAATTGGCAAGCGCGCAGCGCGGATGAAACCGGCAGCCACAGGACATGTCATGGGCCTGCGCACTGGAGCCGGGGATCGTCAGCAACTGCCCCTCGCTGTCGGTGGTCAAAAGCGAACAGCTGATGAGCGCCTTGGTATAGGGATGCTGCGGCGCCTTGAGGATCGCCTGGGTCGGCCCCTCCTCCACGATGCGGCCGGCATACATGACCGCGATCCGGTCGGCGAAGGCGGCGACGACCGAAAGATCATGGGTGATGAGCAGCGTGGCAAGCCGGCGCTTGCGGCGTTCGTCATCGAGCAGGCGCAGGATTTGTGCCTGGACGGTGACATCAAGCGCCGTCGTCGGTTCGTCGGCGATCAGAAGCTGCGGATTGCCGGAGAGTGCGGCCGCAATCATCACACGTTGCGCCATGCCGCCGGAAAGCTCATGCGCGAAGCATTGCGCCCGCGCCGACGGATCGGGAATGCCGACATCCGACAGGAGACCGACGACCCGGTTAAGTGCGGCGTGCCGGCTCATTTTACGGTGAATCCAGAGCGGCTCCGCCACCTGCGTCCTCACGCGGCTGGTCGGGTCGAGCATGGCCTGCGGCTGCTGGAACAGCATGCTGATATCGGCGCCGCGCAGCGCATCGAGTTCGGACGATGAAAGAGCGAGAATGTCGCGCCCGGCAAAGGAAATGCGGCCGGAATTGATTTCAGCACCCTGCGGCAAAAGCCGCATCAGCGACAGCGCCGTCATGCTCTTGCCCGACCCGGATTCGCCGACGAGAGCGACGACTTCTCCGGCGTTGACGGAAAGCGTCAGGCCCGAAATAACAAACTTGCGGCCATTTTGCGCCGGCACGGAAACGTACAGGTCCTCTATCTCCAGAAGCGGTGCGCATTCAGGGGACATGGCCGTATTGGCAAGCGTTTGTCCTTCGATATTCATAAGAGTTCCCCTTATTTTTATTGAATCGGAGGCATTGCGTATTCTTCATGCGGCTTCAGACGATATTACTCTCCTTCCGGTTCCGTTGCGTCATCCATGTTTGACAATCGTCAAATCGACCATTGCCCGTTTCCAGGCGTCAATGACCGTTGGTTTTCTTCGTTTCCAGGTTCAGGCCATGGCCGATCCACGTCACGCTCAGCGCCGCCAGGAAAATCGCCAGACCCGGTGCGATGACGAGAACGGGCATCCGCTCCGCGTAAGCCTGCGCATCGGCCAGCATCAGCGCCCAGTCGGCGGCTGGCGGCTGTACGCCGAGGCCCAGAAACGACAATCCGCCCACCGTGATCAACTTGTGGCCAAAGCGCAGGAACGCCACGGCCGCAATGGGCCAGATCGTGTTGGGAATGATGTGCCGGAAGATGATGAAGCGTCGTGTGCAGCCGAGCACCTCTGCCGCGCGGATATATTCGCGGGAATTGATCGACAGCGTCAGTCCCCGCGCCAGGCGCGCAAAAGGTGTCCAGCCAACGATGGTCAGCGACGCGATCAACGTGCCGTATCCCGGACCGAAAATGGCGACGAGGAAAATCGCGATCACCACGTCCGGTATGGCGATGAGCAGGTCCACAATGCGCATCAGCACTTCGTCGAGGATGCCGCGGCTGCGGCCGCTGATGATGCCGATGAAGGTTCCGATCACGACCGACAGAATGACGGTGATGGCGGCAATCGTGACCGTGAAGCGGCCGCCGATCAACAGCCGGCTCAAGACATCGCGCCCGAGATGGTCCGTCCCAAGCCAATAGGCGGCGCTCGGCGCATTCAGCCTGAGCCGAAGGCTCTGCTTTGCCGGATCATAGGGCGAAATCCACGGCGCGATCACCAGCAACAGGATGATGACGAGAAAAATCGCCGATCCCGCATAGAAGGTCCAGTGCCGGCGGCGGATGAAATCCGTGAACCGGGCGAGGTTCGAAGGGCGCTTGGGCGTGGTCATCGGCATGGCGGCGGCAGGCGCGCTCGGGAAGTGGCTAATGGTCATGGTGAGCTCGCATTGCTGGATTGATCAGGACATAAAAGCTGTCGGCCAGGGTATTGATCAGGATGGAGAGCGCCACGATGCAGATGAAACCGCCCTGCAGCATCGGAATATCGCGATTGACCACGGCGTCGTAGAGAAGTCGGCCCATGCCGGGAATGGCGAAGATCACTTCCACGACCACCGATCCGCCAAGCAGGCCGGCAAGCCACAGGGCGAAGAAGGTGACCACCGGCAGCGAACCGTTGCGGATGCCGTGGCGCATGACCGTGCCATGCATGCCGAGACCGCGGCTGCGGGCCGCCGTGATATAGGGCGCGCGCAGGACCTCGGCCATTGCCGCGCGCGTCACCTGGGTGAAATAGGCGAGCGGCCGCAGCGTCAGGGTAAGCGCGGGAAGCACCAGCGAACGCCAGCTATCCCATCCGGCTGACGGCAACCAGCCGAGATAGAGCGCGAAGACCAGCGCCGACATGGGCGCAAACCAGTATTCGGGCGTTGCAACGAAGGTCTGGATCATCAGCGTCGCGAAATTGTCCAGCCGCCCGCCCGGACGCATGGCGGCCAGAGTGCCGAGCGGCAGGGCGACGGCCACCGCGACCGCCAGCGCCGTCAGCGCCAGCGTCACCGACACCCAGAGCGACCGCAAAAGCTCGGCGGCTACCGGCTGGCTGCTGGTGAAGGAAAATCCGAGATCGCCCCGCAGCGCGCCCGACAACCATGCGAAATATTGCACATAGAGCGGGCGGTCCAGTCCGAGGCTGACCCTGAGCGCCTCGACCGCATGCGGATCGAGCGCCGTATCGCGCATGCGCGACATGAGAATGGTGCGGGCCGGATCGCCGCCCGCCATATAGGGCAAAAGAAACGCGATGACGGACACGATCGCCAGCATCAGGCACAGAATAAGGAAGCGCTGTATTATCTGTATCCACATGGCTTGGTCTCCTTCACCACAATTGGCGTCTGCACTGCAATCCACGCCCGTTTCCCAAAAGGAAAACGGCCACTTATTTCACCGGGCGCTGTAGATCCATCACCGGACCGGAGGTGCCCTTCAGCATTCCGGTGCGCTTGGGCACGATGGCCACGGTCGTAAAATCGATATCCTCGGCATGGGCGAGATCATGGATGATCGGGCAATCCGGCTCACCGTTGTCAGGGCAATAGGTAGCGAGGTTTCGCAGCGTATCGGCCATCTCGCGAAGCGTATGCATCTTCGCTTCCAGATCGACGACATGTTCCATGACGATGCGTTTGACATCGCAGGAAGCGCCGCCCGGATCGCGCCAGAGCGTCATCAGCTGCCTGATCTTTTCGATGGAAAAACCGAGATCGCGTCCGCGCCGGATGAAACGCAGCGTTTCCAGATCATTGGCCGTATAGACCCTGTATCCCGACTCCGTGCGGTTTGCCGATTTGATCAGTCCGATTGTCTCGTAATGCCTGATCATCTTCGCAGAAACACCGGATGCGGTGGCGGCTGTGCCAATATTCATCGATCCTGCTCCTATCTTTCCGGGGTGAAAAACACGTCTGCATGAATGTCGGCGGTGCGCATGCCGCGCGCCAGAAGTTGCGGCACCGTCGCCTCGATCATGGCCGGCGGGCCTGCAATATAGGCTTTCCAGCCATCGAGATCGTCGAAATCATCCGCCACGGCCGCGCCGACATAACCGCACCGGATATCGGCATGTTTCTCATGCGAAAGAACCGGAACGAAACTCAGATTGCCGTGCCGCGCGGCAAGATCGCCGAAGCGGTCGAGCATATAGAGATCACGCTCGGCGCGCGCGCCGAAATAGACATGAACCGGTCGTTCGCGGCCCGTTGCGAGCGCCGCCTCGACAACGGCCTTGACGGGAGCGAGCCCCGAACCGCCGGCAATGCCGAGGATCGGCCCGCAATGTTTTTCCCGCAGGAAAGAAGAGCCGAAAGGCCCGACTATCGTGACGGGGTCACCCGCGCTCGCGAGCGAGAAGATGCGGCCGCTCGTCATGCCGCCGGGAACATGCCGGATGTGGAATTCAATCAGTTCCTCATCCACGCTGCTGGCAATGGAATAATCGCGAGGCGAACAGTCGGGATAAAGCAGGCGCACATATTGTCCGGGCTTGAAGGTAAACTGCCTGCGATCGTCGAGCCGGATGCGGATGAGCTTGATATCGTGCGTGGCATCCAGCGCCTCCGCAACCACGCCCTCAAAGCGGCCGGTCGGAATATCGGCGATCTCATCCTCCCCGTCGAGCCAGCTGATCGTCATGTCGCTCAACGGCACGGCCCGGCAGGCGAGCGTCAGGCCTTCGGCTTTCTCCTCTTCGGTCAAGGAGAAGGGCGTATGCTTGAGAAGATCGATTTCGCCGGAAATGAGATGCGACTTGCAGGCGCCGCAGCGGCCCATGCGACAGCCATGCGGATAGGTGACCCCTGCCGCCAGTGCGGCCTGAAGTACGGTCTCACCCTGCGCCGCCATGATGCTGCGTCCGATCTGCGGCAGATAGATTGTGTTGCCAGGCGTCATCATGTCCGCCTCCTATTCGGCCGCTGCGAGCTGCATGCCGGACGATCTGTCCACCAGCGGTGCGCGGAAGCTTTTCAGGCGCAGCGCGTTCGTCAATACGAAGACGCTGGAAAGCGCCATGGCTCCGGCGGCAAGGACAGGCGACAGCAGAACGCCGTTGACAGGATACAATATTCCGGCCGCCACGGGAACGAGAGCGGCATTGTAAGCGAAGGCCCAGAACAGGTTCTGGCCGATATTGCGGATCGTGGCCTTGGAGAGCGCGATGGCGTTGGCCACGCCGCGCAGATCGCCGGACATCAGCACCACATCGGCGCTTTCAATGGCGACATCCGTGCCCGTGCCGATGGCAAGGCCGACATCGGCGGCGGCCAGCGCCGGCGCATCGTTGATGCCATCGCCGACAAAGGCGACACGTCGCCCGCCGGCGGCAAGCCTCTTGACGGCCTCCACCTTGCCGTCGGGCAGGACTTCCGCCACCACTTCATCGATACCGAGCCGACGGGCGATGGCTTCAGCGGTGCGGCGATTGTCACCCGTGATCATCGTGACTTTCAGACCCAGCGCATGCAGGGCCGCAATCGCCTCCGGGGTCGTCTGCTTGACCGGATCGGCAACCGCGATGATCGCGGCCAGCCTGCCATCGACGGCGGCATAAAGCGGCGACTGCCCTTCCCTGCCCAGCCGCTCGGCATCGTCTGCGAACATCGCGACATCGTAACCGAGCTTGGCCATGAACCGGTCCGCACCCGCTTCCACCCTGCGGCCGTCGACCATGGCTGCAACACCAAAACCGGGGGTCGCCTCGAAGCCTTCCGCATCGGCGAGCGTCAGGCCGCCATGTTTCGCAGCCTCGACGATCGCTTCGGCAATCGGATGTTCGGAACGGTTCTCCAGCGAGGCGACGAGGCGCAGCACCTCATCCGCATCGAAGCCCTCTGTCGTGGTAAAATGCACCAGTTTCGGCTTGCCGAGCGTCAGGGTGCCGGTCTTGTCGACGGCGATCACATCGGCATCCCGGAGCGTCTGGAGCGCATCGCCACGGCGGAACAGCACGCCCATTTCGGCGGCGCGGCCGGTGCCGACCATGATCGAGGTCGGCGTGGCAAGGCCCATGGCGCAGGGACAGGCAATGATGAGCACCGCAACCGCATTGACGAGCGCGAAGGTCAAGGCCGGATCAGGCCCGAACGTGAACCAGACGATGAAGGTGGCGAGCGCTGCCAGCATCACCGCCGGCACGAACCAGTTGGTCACCTTGTCCACCAGCGCCTGAATGGGCAGCTTGTCGGCCTGCGCCTCCTCGACCATGCGGATGATCTGGGCGATCAGCGTATCGGCGCCGACCTTGGTGGCGCGGAAGGTGAAAGAACCGTTGCGGTTGACCGTGCCGCCGACGACTTCGGAACCCGCAGCCTTGGTGACCGGCACCGGTTCGCCCGTGATCATCGATTCATCGACATAAGAAGAGCCACTGAGGACCAACCCATCGACCGGCACTTTTTCGCCGGGGCGAACGACGATCACATCGCCGGTGCGCACATCCTGCAACGGCACATCGATGGTTTCGCCATCGCGCAGCACGCGGGCGGACTTGGCCTGCAGGCCGACAAGCCGCTTTATCGCCTCGCTGGTGCGGCCTTTGGCGCGCGCTTCGAGGAACCGTCCGAGGAGGATGAGCGTGACGATGACCGCCGCCGCCTCGTAATAGACATTGGCCGTGCCGCTCGGCAGGATTTTGGGCATGAAGGTTGCGACAACCGAATACCCCCAGGCAGCGGCAGTGCCCAGCACGACAAGCGAATTCATGTCCGGCGCCAACCGCAGAAGTGCGGGTATACCCTTCTTGAAGAAGCGCAGGCCGGGGCCGAACAGAACCAGCGTCGTCAGCGCGAATTGCAGATACCAGCTTTCCTGCATGCCGACCGTTTCCATCACGAAATCATGGATGGCAGGCACCAGATGCGATCCCATTTCCAGCACGAAAACCGGTAGCGTCAGAACAGCGGCAACGGCGAGGCTGATTTTAAGGCTGCGCAGTTCCGCCTCACGCTTATCCTGCTCTCCATCCGTGGCTTTGTCGGCGACAACCTCGTTCGCCTTATAGCCCGCCCGTTTGATGGCATCCGCCAGATTGGCCGCAGAGGCGGCGTTGCCGGCGACGCGGACGGTGGCGCGCTCCGTCGCCAGATTGACGCTTGCACCGGAAACACCGGAAACGGCCTTCAACGCCTTTTCGACACGTCCGACGCAGGAGGCGCAGGTCATGCCCTCAATATCAAGTTCGATGGTTTTCTCTTCGACGCTGTAACCGGCCTGCCGCACAGCCTCGATAACGGCCGGCACATCCGGCGGCCCGGAAAAGGAAATGTCGGCACGTTCCGTTGCCAGATTGACCGAAGCTTTCAGAACCCCCGGCACCCTGGCAATGGCCTTTTCCACGCGGCCGACACAGGAGGCGCATGTCATGCCATCGATCGCAATCTGATGGCTCGCCCGGATCTCCATTTGTGACATGCGTATGACCCCTCTTTTCTTGTGTTAAAAAAAAGATAGGGCTTCCCATCGTGGCAAGGTCAATAGGTTCTTTTTGATGATTTTCAAGTGACGATGCCGTGCACGTGAACGGGCGTTTTACACCGGCTGAGGACGTGGACGCAGACGATAAGTCAGGGGAAGAAAGTGGTGCGGACGGCGGGACTTGAACCCGCAAGACCAATGGTCGGCAGATTTTAAGTCTGCTGCGTCTACCGATTTCGCCACGTCCGCATTGCCGCGCCGCGTACCGTTTCGGTCGGGGCGATGCCTGAGCCTCATCTACACAGGCCGAACCGTTTCGGTCAACGGGGCCTCGGAGCATTTCCAGGAAAAGTGGAACCCGGTTTTCCGCCCGGAAATACGGCAAACAAAGAGCCGGAGCGTTTTCGCGATTCGAAGAAAAGCGAAAGCGCTCTAGCCACACCAGGACTGATTTTTTGCCGATGCCGGATGCGCGAGCCCTTCCCGCACGAGTTGATCGGCGAAGGATACGCCCGAACGCGAAAGCCGTTTGCGTTCCGTGGCTTGGCCGCCCGCAGCACCGGAAGACGCCACATCGAAGGCGCCGGCATTCAGCATGTCGCGAAGCCTGACCTTCGCGACGAAGCCGCGCTGGCGCTCTTCCATGCAGCGCGCCCGGTCGATCTGCGGCACTTCTATGCCGGCAAGCTGCATTTTCACGCCCTTCATCCAGAAGGTGTTGCCATCGGCCACGCAATTGTTGAGGCCGGAACGACCGCAAAAGGCAAAAGTACCGCTTTTTTCACCGAGCGAGATTTTTTCAACCGAAGGACGGGTTTCCGGCAGGATAGCGGCGACCTGGCTCGGCTGCGAGGCGGACGGCATGGCGATCGGGCGCGGCGGCACCGGGCCGTTGCCGGGCAGAGGCGGCGATGCGGGGCGAATGGATGCCACTTTTTCCGGCGTGACGGAATCGCGCTTGGCCGCCGTCGCGACTTTCGGAGAACTCGTGGCCGGAGATGTCGCCTTTGCAAAATGCCGCTGTGGCAAAAGACTGTCGCGATGTTCGTAAGCCTGAATGCCGCCGGCAACGACGCCCAGCATCAACACCCATGGCCAAACGCTGCCGCCACCCGATTTCTTCGCCGTGCGGCGTCGTGCTGTCGATTTTCGATTGCTCACGATCGGACTCCTTTTTACGGAGCCGCATTATCGGCCAAAGGAGTTTCCGAAAGGTTGGCATTGCCGGGCGTTTTCGTTTTTCAGAGAATCGGGAAAACGCCCTAACCCCTTGTTTTCTCGATTTCCCGAAGGGAAAGCACGCAAATGAGCTGTGGATAAACCCTCAGCGAACCTGATCGAGAAGGCGCTTGCATTCGAGGAGATCGAACAGGGCTTCCTGCAAAAGCGCCTGATCGTCCTTGCCGATGCTCGACTTGCCGACCGATATTTCCGCATCGCCGCCGCCACCGCCGAAGCCGAAAAAACGGCCGCTTGGCTTGGCCTTCGGGCGACCGACGACCTCGTCCCCATCGGTATCGACGACACGCGGTTCGGCGACTTCCTTTTCACCGCTCGCCGCCATGATGGCTTCCATGGTTGCCAGATCACCCGAAGCGATGGCCGCCACGAAGCGGTTGCCATTGGCTTTCAGCAGCTTCTGTACGCCCTTGATGGTGTAGCCATGGTCATAAAGAAGGTGGCGAATGCCCTTCAGGAGATCGATATCGTCAGGGCGGTAATAACGGCGGCCCCCGCCCCGTTTCATCGGCTTGATCTGCGGAAAGCGTGTTTCCCAGAAACGCAGCACATGCTGCGGCAGGTTCAGCTCATCCGCCACTTCACTGATCGTCCGAAACGCGTCGGGGCTTTTATCCAAATTTCCACTCCCATCCGAACCGGAGCGCCATGCATCCGGCCGGACACTGAACGAGAACGCTTTTCACCCGCCGGTCAAACACCACGCAAAGTCGGTTACGACCCCGCGCCGACGCCGTTGCGGCGAGATACAAATCACTAAAATTGATTATGATGTGAGTCGACCGGATTTCAACGGCTTGCACGTTTAAATTCAAGTATGTTCACAAGAAGAATGGGGAAAAGGGCTTGCGATACGGCAAAAAAGGCGTGTCGCCTGGACCTTGAGAGAGGGATTATGCCCCGGCCTTCTGGCCCTTCTGCTTGGCCTTGCGGGCCGTATGGGCCTTCAGAATACGCTGCTTCAGCACGTTCGAGGCCTTGAAAGTCATGACGCGACGTGGGGAAATCGGAACTTCCTCACCCGTCTTCGGGTTGCGGCCGATACGCTCGTTCTTTTCCCGGATCTGGAATGTCGCGAAGGACGAAAGCTTGACGACTTCGCCGCGCGTGATCGCGTTGCATATTTCGTCGATGATCGTTTCGACCAGTTCGGCGGATTCGGTGCGGGACAGCCCGACTTTACGAAACACAGATTCTGCAAGATCTGCGCGTGTCACTGTCTTCCCGGCCATTTTTCCCCGCAAACCGTGTCTGAACTCTTCTCTAGGAGCCGCCGAGATTATTTCCCTTGTGGCGACCGGTCAAGGGATTGTTCCAGATTCATTTGAGGCTTTCGGCAATCAGTGCAAGGGCTTAGAGCGACTGATACGGTTTTGACACAGGCTCGGGCCGCTCCCGCGCTTCCGATCGGGGCGTGAGCGCGAAAATCACAACCGATTTCGCGCCATCGCCCCGTCAAACTCGGAAATCACGCCTTTACCAGCGCAGCAGCACCGCGCCCCAGGTGAAGCCGCCGCCCATGGCCTCCAGCATGACCAGATCGCCTTTCTTGATGCGTCCGTCACCGGCGGCAACGGCGAGCGCCAGCGGAATGGAGGCGGCCGAGGTATTGCCGTGCTTATCGACGGTGATCACGACCTTTTCAGGGTCGATGTTCAGCTTCTTTGCCGAACCGTCGATGATGCGCTTGTTGGCCTGGTGCGGCACCAGCCAGTCGAGATCGTCGGACGTCGTGCCCGTCGCCTCGAAGGCCTGTTCGATGACGTCGGTGATCATGCCGACGGCGTGCTTGAACACTTCCCGGCCTTCCATGCGCAGATGGCCGACCGTGCCTGTGGTGGAAGGTCCGCCATCGACATAGAGCTTTTCCTTGTGCGAACCGTCGGAGCGAAGCTGCGCCGTCAGAACGCCGCGATCGGCAGAAGTGCCCTCGCCTTCACCGGCCTCCAGAACCAGTGCGCCGGCGCCGTCGCCGAACAGAACGCAGGTGGTGCGGTCCTTCCAGTCGAGGATGCGCGAGAAGGTTTCGGAACCGATCACCAGAACGCGCTTGGCCATGCCGCCGCGAATATAAAGATCGGCGGTCGATACGGCATAAACGAAACCGGAGCAGACGGCCTGCATGTCGAAGGCGAAACCGTGGGTCATGCCGAGACGGTTCTGGATGTTCACCGCCGTTGCCGGAAAGGTGTTATCCGGGGTCGAGGTGGCCAGAATGATGAGGTCGATATCGTCGGGCGTCAGGCCGGCATTGTCGAGCGCGGCGCGCGCCGCCGCTTCGCCGAGAGACGCGGTGGTTTCACCTTCGCCGGCGATATAGCGCTGCTTGATGCCCGTGCGTTGCACGATCCATTCGTCGGAGGTCTCGACGACCCCTTCGATTTCGCTGTTGGTCATGACACGCTTCGGAAGCGCTGCCCCGAAACCACGGACTATAGAGCGGATCATTCCCTTATTCCTCGTCAGCCACGAGAGCTTCGGGCGCCGGGGGCGGAAGCCGTCTTGCGTGGTAAATTTTCAGATCATTTTCAATCTTGGCCGTCAGGCCGTTGTGAACCATGTCGTAGCCGACATCCACGGCGGAGGCAAAACCGATGGCATCCGTGCCGCCATGGCTCTTGATGACAATGCCGTTCAGGCCGAGAAACACGCCGCCATTGACCTTGCGCGGGTCCATCTTTTCACGAAGCACGTCAAAGGCGCTTTTCGCCAGAACATAACCGATCTTGGCAAAAAAGCTGCGGGAGATCGCTTCGCGCAGCAGCGTGGTGATCTGGCGTGCAGTGCCTTCGGCGGCTTTGAGCGCGATATTGCCGGTGAAACCTTCGGTCACCACCACATCCACCGTGCCCTTGCCGATATCGTCACCTTCGACGAAACCGCGATAATCGATGGTGGCGAGATCGGCCTCGCGAATGAGACGTCCGGCCTCACGCACCTCTTCCTGACCCTTGACCTCCTCGACGCCGACATTGAGCAGGCCGACGGTCGGACGGTCGATATCGAAAAGCGCACGCGCCATGGCGCCGCCCATCAGGGCGAAATCCAGCAGCTGCTGGGAATCGGCGCCGATGGTCGCGCCGATATCGAGCACGATGCTTTCGCCCCTCAGCGTCGGCCAGATGCCGGCGATTGCCGGGCGTTCCACCCGCGCCATGGTGCGCAAACAGAATTTCGCCATGGCCATCAGCGCGCCGGTATTGCCGGCGGAAACGGCGACATCCGCCTCGCCGAGCTTCACGGCCTCGATGGCGCGCCACATGCTGGAGACGTAGCGGCCGCGGCGCAGCGCCTGGCTCGGCTTCTCATCCATGCTGACCGAGACTTCACAATCGTGGAAGACCGACTTTTCCCGAAGTGCGGGATATTGTGCCAGAATGGGGTCGCATTTGCTCTTCTGCCCGTAGAGCAGAAAAGTTACATCGTTGTGCCGTTCGAGCGCCTTGGCGGCACCGGGTATGGCAACATCTGGGCCGAAATCGCCACCCATGACGTCAATCGCAATTCTGATCACTCGTCCCTTATCCTTGACTAACCGCCACTCAAGCGGATTTTGCGCGAAAATACCTTTTCCGGCTTTTGTTACAATAAAATTATTTCAGCCCGGCTGGGCCATTCAGTCTTTTTTCCAATCTTTCAGCACGGCAAAAGGCGACGGACGCTTCTCTTCCTCTGGCTGCCTGTCGGCCGTTTCGGGAAATTCCGCATCCGGTTTGCGCGGATAGGGATCGATCGCGAGCGCTGCAAATTCGGCAACCACGGCGCCGACATCGATGCTGTCGCCGGTGAACTGGTCGGGAATATCCGGGCCGTCGGGGTCGAGCACGATCTCGCCTTCCTCATTGGTCACCATGCGCGCCAGTTTCGAACCTTCCGGAACGAAAATCTGCTCGACGGCCTCGTCGATCTTGCTCGAGATCGGCTCCAGCGTGACGACGCAGGATTGCGTTACCGCGGCATGCACTTCGCCCTTGATCTTCACGCCATCCTTCTTCCAGCGGGAAACCTGCAGCTCCGCCTTCAGATATTCGACGGAAACCACATTCCAGAATTTCGCCAGCGCCTTCAGTTCCTCAGCACTGGCTTCGAGACCAATCCTGACCGGATTGGCGGAAATATGGCCTACCTTTACGGGATAGGAAAAAGGCAGGTCGTCATTTGCAGGGTGTCGCGCGTTCATCGTGAACCTCATCGTCCAGGCAAGGGCAGCGTCAGGCTTCCGGTTGCTATTGTGTCTTCGGACTGGGCGGCAAGTTGCGTGGATGCGTCCATCATCCAGCCTGCCAGCCCCTCCATATCGGGCGCCTTCTCATCTACCTGCGGATATATATTGCGCCGGAGCGCGGCGGCAAGGGCAACGCGGTCGGAAGCATCCAGCGCCGCCGCATAGGATTCGAGCCGCCCATAGAACATGCCGGCGAATTTCTTCATGCGCTTCGGCACGCCCTGATCGCCGATTCCCAGTTCGCGAATGGAATGATCGAGGTCCTGAAAAAAGGCGTCGACGATCTCCTGGGCAATTTCCTGCCCGCTGACATCGGAGGATTTGGTGCGGCGGAAATAGAGAATCATGATGACCGACAGCATCTCGAAGCGGCCCATGACCGTATCGGGAACACCGAGATCGAGATAGAAAGCGGGCGTGCGGGCAGCGGCGGTCAAAGTCGCATATTGCCGGTCGACAATGGCGCGATTGTTGTTTTTCTTCTTGAACAGCCCGAATATCATCGTTTTTTTTCCGAACGGGACGGGTGAATTCGCTTACCGCCCATCGCCCTTGTTGCATGATCGTCAAAGCTGGTTTACCGAAGCATCCACGAATTGCAATGCTGTCGCGGTCACGTTCGTCTTTCGCCTGAAACAGTCGAAGAGAACCGGAGGAGTTCCAAAAGACCGGGAAAGCATTGAATTTGGGGAGTGACCGGGATTTTCCGTCCCCGGATTGACACAATCATGTGCACAGACACTGTGCACCACGCAATGCCGGAAGGTGCCATTCATGATCGCAGTCGGGGAAAAGCAGTTGAGCAAGCAGAAATCCGCAAGTCACGGCAATGTTCTGAGCAAGACCGCCATCGCAATCGTGCTCGCATCCGGCCTGCTTTCCGCCTGCAGCAGCACGACCGATGTGTTCCATAACGGCTACGTCATGGACGAACAGTCGCTGCAGCTGATCCCGGAAGGTTCGAGCCGCGAGCAGGTTCTGCTGACCATGGGCACGCCCTCCACCACCGCGACCTTCGGCAACGAGGTTTTCTATTACATCTCGCAGAAGCGCGTGCGCCGCGCGGCCTTCATGAAGCCGGCGCTGGTCGAGCAGAACATTCTCGCGATCTATTTCAACAAGGACGGCGTGATCGAGCGCAAGGCCAACTATACGCTGCAGGACGGCAAGGTCTTCGACACGATTTCGCGCACCACGCCGACGGGCGGCAAGGACCTCACCTTCCTGCAGCAGCTGCTCTCCGGCGGCACCTCGGGCGCCAATATCGCCAAGAGCATTCTCGGTCAGGGCAACAACACCCCCTGATCGGAAGAAGAAACGGAAAATTCAAAGGCCCGGGGATCGCTCCCCGGGCCTTTTTCATTGTTCGGAACATAAGCCCTCAGTGGGCAAGAACCGCAAGCAGCAGCAGGGCCACGATATTGGTGATCTTGATCGCCGGGTTGACGGCGGGACCGGCGGTATCCTTATAGGGATCGCCGACCGTATCGCCCGTCACCGACGCCTTGTGGGCGTCCGAACCCTTGACGTGGCGCACGCCGTCCTTGTCGATGAAACCATCTTCGAAGCTCTTCTTGGCATTGTCCCATGCGCCGCCACCGGAGGTCATGGAAATCGCCACGAAAAGGCCGTTGATGATGACGCCAAGCAGCGATGCGCCAAGTGCCGCGAAGGCCGACGCCTTGGAGCCGGAAATGGCCAACACGCCGAAATAAACGACAAGCGGCGCCAGGACCGGCAGGAGCGATGGGATGACCATTTCCTTGATCGCCGCCCGTGTCAGCAGGTCCACGGCCTTGCCGTAATCCGGCTTTTCCGTTCCGGCCATGATGCCCGGCTTTTCGCGGAACTGGCGGCGCACTTCCTCGACGATCGAGCTTGCCGCCTTGCCCACCGCCGTCATGGCGATACCCCCGAAGAGATAGGGGATGAGGCCGCCGAAAAGCAGGCCGGCAACTACGTAAGGATTGGCGAGGCTGAAGGAAATCTCGCCCATATCCTTGAAGTAGGGATAGGTATCGCCATTGGCGGCGAAGTAGGAAAGGTCATTGGCATAGGCGGCGAACAGCACCAGTGCGCCGAGACCGGCAGAGCCGATAGCATACCCCTTGGTGACGGCCTTGGTGGTGTTGCCGACGGCGTCCAGGGCATCGGTCGCCTTGCGTACGTCAGGATCGAGACCGGCCATTTCGGCGATACCACCGGCATTGTCCGTGACCGGGCCGAAGGCGTCGAGCGCCACGATCATGCCCGCCAGACCCAGCATGGCGGTAACCGCGATGCCGGTGCCGAACAGCCCGCCGAGCTGGTAGGTGCCGATGATGCCGCCGACGATGACGATGGCCGGCAGCGCCGTCGATTCCAGCGAGACCGCAAGGCCCTGGATGACGTTGGTGCCATGCCCCGTGACCGATGCCTGGGCGATGGAGTTGACCGGGCGCTTGTTGGTGCCGGTATAATATTCGGTGATGACGACAATCAGCGCCGTCACGACGAGGCCGACCAATCCGCAGAAGAAGAGATTGGTGCCGGTGATTTCCATGCCGGCCACCGTGCCCACCGTGCCCCAGCCAACCGTCGCATGAGTGGCGACCGCAAGACCCGCGACCGAGAACACGCCGGTGGCGATGAGACCCTTGTAGAGCGCGCCCATGATGGAATTGTTGGTGCCGAGCTTCACGAAGAAGGTGCCGGCAATCGACGTCAGGATGCAGGCGCCGCAGATCGCCAGCGGGTAGACCATGGCGCTTTCCAGTATCGGCGTTCCGGCAAAGAAGATTGCGGCGAGAACCATGGTCGCGACGACAGAGACGGCATAGGTCTCGAAGAGGTCAGCCGCCATGCCGGCGCAATCGCCGACATTGTCGCCGACATTGTCTGCAATGGTTGCCGGGTTGCGCGGGTCATCCTCTGGAATGCCAGCCTCGACCTTGCCGACGAGATCGCCGCCGACATCCGCACCCTTGGTGAAGATGCCGCCGCCGAGGCGGGCGAAGATGGAGATCAGCGATGCACCGAAGCCGAGCGACACCAGCGCATCGATCACCTCACGCGATCCGGCCGGATGGCCCATCACCGAGGTCAGGATGAAATAATAGATGGAAACGCCGAGCAGCGCGAGACCGGCAACCAGCATGCCGGTGATGGCGCCCGACTTGAAGGCGATGTCGAGACCGGCGGAAAGGCTGTGCGAGGCGGCCTGCGCGGTGCGCAGGTTGGCGCGCACGGAGACATGCATGCCGACGAAGCCGGCGACGCCTGAAAGCACCGCGCCGACGAGGAAGCCGATGGCCGCCATGGATGACAGAAGATACCAGGCCAGAATGGCGACGATCAGTCCGACGATGGCGATGGTGAGATATTGACGGGTGAGATAAGCCTGCGCACCTTCACGGATAAAACCTGCTATTTCACGCATACGCTCGTTGCCCTGATCGGCATCGAGAACGCTCTTGGTGGCCCATACCGCGTAAACCACGGACAGGACACCACATAAAATTACTATGGGTATTACGGTCATGCGCACTTACCTCCCAAAAGGCCGGGTCTCACTCCCTCCCCGGCGTGGCGAAACCTTGTGCAGGGAGATGCGGACGGCCTGTCCCAAATCCCGTCTTGGGCATTTGTTCCCCTCCCAAGGAAAAATGTCCTCGGAGCGGAGATTGCGTTGGCGCGAGGTGCCGCGTCAAGCCCACAAATTTGCCTGAAACTTGAAAGGAGTAGAGTGCGGCGCGCGACTCAGGCTGCTTTTTTGCGGCTTGTCAGGACGAGCGACAGGACAAGCAGAAGGCAAAGCCCGGCAACCGGCCAGATGACGAGGTTCATCACCGACCAGCCCCAGGCCGTAAACACCTTGCCGGAAGAGAAGGATGACAGCGCCACGGTGCCAAACAGCACGATATCGTGGAAACCCTGCACCTTGTCCGCCTCATGCGGGCGGTAGCTGGAGGTGATGATGGCGGTTGCGCCGATGAAGCCGAAATTCCAGCCGAGTCCGAGCAGGATGAGCGCCGCCCAGAAATTCCACAGCTCTATGCCCATATGGGCGACGATGGCGCAGGCCATCAGCACGATGAGGCCGACTGCCACGATTTTTTCCGCACCGAATCGGGAAATCAGCATGCCGGTGAAGAAGCTGGGGCCGAACATGGCGAGAACGTGCCACTGGATGCCGAGCGTGGCGAGTTCGGTGGGGAAACCGCAGCCGACCACCATGGCGAGCGGTGCGCCGGTCATCATGAAGGTCATCAAGGCGTAAGAGCCGATGCCGCAGATCATGCCGGTGACGAAACGCTGCGTGCGGACGATTTCCGACAGCGGCCTTACCGATTCGACATGGGCGGCGGCCGCCTTGGGATCGGGCAGTTTCAGAAACGCCAGAATGGCGATCGAAACGAGGCCGAGCGGAACGAGCGCCAGAAAAGCGCCGGCAAAGGTGACCGGCGCAAGCAGGTCCTTGCCGAAGATGGCGAGTTGCGGCCCGACAATGGCGGAAATGATGCCGCCCGCCAGAATCCAGGAGATCGCCTTCGGCTTGTAAAAGGATGGAGAGGCGTCGGCTGCGGCGAAACGGATTTTTTGCGTAAAGCCGCCGGAAATGCCGATCAGCAGCAGGCCGACGGCAAACAGCCAGAAATCCGAACGGAAGAGCGCCACGGCGGCAATGCCGCCGCCGATGGAGCACATCAGCGCGCCGACCATGAAGCCTGTCTTGCGGCCGAGGAAGCGGGATGCAGCCGCCACGCAGATCGCGCCGAGCGCAACGCCGATATTGAAGCCGGTGAGAGGCGCGGTCGCCAGCGACTTGTCCGCGCCAAGCAGCTGATAGCCAGCAAGCGCGCCGACTGAAAAGCTTAAGGGCGCGGCCGATCCCATGATCGCCTGCGCGATGGTGAGGAGGAAGACGTTGCGCTTCGCCTCGTCCAGTTGAACTTCAAGTCCGGGGACGGAAACCGCGCTCATCTCTTCCTCATCTTTTTATTTCAGCGTTTTGCCTCGCCGCGCACCTGCTTGGCAATGCGGTCAAGCACCGCATTCACCAGCTTGGGCTCGTCATGCTCGAAGAAAGCACGGGCGATTTCAACATATTCCGTGACGATGACCGCGACCGGCACGTCCTTGCGCTCCAGAATCTCGAAAGTGCCTGCACGCAGAATGGCGCGCACGGTGGCATCGAGACGCGACAGCGGCCAGTCCTCCAGAAGGGCGGAGCGCACCAGCGGGTCGATCTTCGTCTGATCTCGGACGACGCCGGAAACGATGGAACGGAACCAGGACGGGTCGGCCTTCAGATAGGTATCGCCGTCGACTTCCTGCCCGAGACGGTGCGCCTCGTATTCGGCTACGACTTCCATGACGCCGGTTCCGCCGACATCCATCTGGTAAAGCGCCTGCACGGCGGCAAGGCGGGCCGCGCCGCGCTGGTTGGCGGGCTTTACCGAAGGCTGGCGCGGTTCGCCGCCATTTTCAACATTCGACATGCGTTCAGCCACCCAGTTTTTTCTTCAGCTCGATCATCGTCAGCGCCGCACGCGCCGCAAAACCGCCCTTGTCCTTGTCGGAACGGCGCACGCGTGCCCATGCCTGCTCGTCATTCTCGACGGTGAGGATGCCGTTGCCGATCGGCAGCGATTCGCTGACGGCAAGATCCATCAGGGCGCGGGAAGATTCGTTGGAGACGATGTCGAAGTGGTAGGTCTCGCCGCGAATGACCATGCCGAGCGCAACGAAACCGTCATATTCCGTGCCGTCATTGTCAGCACCGTCAAGCGCCATGGCGATGGCGGCGGGGATTTCCAGCGCGCCCGGAACGGTGATGACGTCATAGGTGGCGCCGGCTTCATCGAGCGCGAATTTCGCGCCTTCGAGAAGGGCATCCGCCATATCGTCGTAAAAACGTGCTTCCACGATAAGAAGATGGGGTTTGGACATGATATTTTCCTGAAAAGCTCGATGCCGGATCATACCGGCTTTTGCGGCGGTCAAACCACGGCTGGCCGTTTTTGGCAAGTAATTTCATGTGTCAGCGGCGCAAGGGGCCGCGTCTGTAAGGCATTTGGCGAGGTTTTACACCACCCGGCGCGGCTTCGCGACTTTCAGGTTTTCTGGAAGGCGAGATGGACGCCGAGCCCCATCAGCACCGTTCCGGCAACGCGGCGGGCAAGCACCTGCACCGCGCCGGAACGCTTCAAACGCCCGACCATGGCGCCCGCAAGAAGCGCGCCGACAAGATCGGCCGAGGAAAAAATGAAATTGACGGCGATGCCGAGGATCAGCAATTGCAGCCAGACCGGAAAGGCTGCCGCAGGGTCCACGAATTGCGGCAGGAAGGCCAGAAAGAACAGCGCCGTCTTCGGATTGAGCACATCGACGATGATGCTGTCGATAAAGGCGCGGCGCGCCGATTTCGGTTCAATGGTCAGATTGACGGCCTCACCTTCGAGCTTGCTGCGCAGCATCGAGAAGCCGAGCCAGATGAGATACAGCGCACCGCACAGCTTTACCGCCAGATAAAGCCACGGCACGGCCTGAAACAGCACCGAAAGACCTGCGGCAGAGGCAAAGATGTGGAAATAGCAGCCGACATGGATTCCAAGCACCGCCATCAGCCCGGCAAACCGTCCGCGCGCCATGGTCTGCGCCGCCGCATAAAGCATGGCCGGACCGGGGATATAGGCGAACAAGGCGGTGGTTATGAAAAAGGCTGTCAGCAGTTCGAAGGAAGGCATGATGTATTTCCCCTACCCCGTTTGGCCCTAAAGACGTCTTTATAACGTTTGCGCGTCAACCGGAAGCGGGAGTGTCGGACAAGAATTGATCTGTCGCAATGTCGGACGACAATAAAGCCCTTCCGTCATTCCGGCCTTGAGCCGGAATCCGGTCGACGTGCGTCTGCACGGCGGGAAAACTCTTTTCAGCCCAAGGACTTGGGCTGGCTGGATTCCGGCTCAAGGCCGGAATGACGAGACGAAGAGGTGTCAGCGATAATAAACCACCGAGCCAGCACTCCAGTTCATGCCGATGGAAATTCCGCAAGCCTTGCGGCGTAACGCGCCATGGTATCGACTTCGAAATTGACGAAATCGCCCGGCTGGCGTTCGCCCCAGGTGGTGACGGTCAGCGTGTGGCGGATCAGCAGAACGTCGAAATCCGTGCCTTCGACGGCGTTGACGGTCAGCGAGGTGCCGTCGAGCGCCACGGAACCCTTGGGCGCCACGAATTTCGCCAGATGCTCCGGCGCGCGCAGGCGAATGCGCACCGCCTCGCCTTCCGATTCCACCGAAAGGATTTCCGCCCTGCCATCGACATGGCCGGAAACGATGTGGCCGCCAAGCTCATCGCCGATCTTGAGCGCCCGCTCCAGATTGACGTGGGTGCCCTTTTCCCAACCGGCAATCGTCGTCAGGCGCAGCGCCTCTTCCCAGGCCTCGACCTCGTACCAGCGCTCATTGCTGCCATCTTCCGGCAGTCTCGTCACCGTCAGGCAGACGCCGCCATGGGAGATGGACGCGCCCATATCGATGGTCTTGGGATCGTAATTGGTCGCCACCCGCAGACGCACGCCTTCGGCCAGAGCTTCCAGCTCGGAAACGGTTCCGACGTCGGTGACAATTCCGGTAAACATCAAATCGGCCTTTCATAATCGAAGCAGCGATCCCGCCCATAGGCGGTCTCGCTAACCAGAGCATAGTCGCCCGGAATATCGGCACGGTGAAGCGGCGTTTCAATGCCGCCCTCACCGATCACGACCGGGCTTTCGAACAGCATGATACGGTCCACCAGCCCCGCTTCAAGGAATGATTTTGCGGCAAAGGCGCCGCCTTCGACCAGAAGTTCCGACATGCCGCTTTCGGCGAGGATGTGGAGGAGGTTTTCAAGCGTTGGGGCTTCGAGGATCTGGACGCCGGCGTCGGTGAGAAGTTGGCGGCGGCGGTCGCGGCTACCCCCCTCTGCCCTGCCGGGCATCTCCCCCTCAAGGGGGGAGATCGATGGGGCGCTGCCTTGCCCGACCTTGAAGGTTGACGAATGAGAGGTGGAGTCGAAATTTAAGCGAGCGGCCAGCCCCTTGCCGATCTCCCCCCTTGAGGGGGAGATGCCCGGCAGGGCAGAGGGGGGTAACGCCGCAACGATCACCGGCACCTCCCGCACTGTCTTCACCAGCTTCGATGTCAGCGGCAACTCAAACTGCCGATCCAGCACGATCCGCACCGGGGAACGCTGCTCCATGCCGGCAATACGCACCGTCAGTTCCGGATCGTCGGTAATCGCCGTGCCAATTCCCACAAGGATACAATCGCAACGCGCCCGGAGTTCATGCACGGCATGGCGCGCCTCGGGACCGGTAATCGCCACCTGCCCCTCGCCTTTCCTGCCGATCATGCCATCGGCGGAAACGGCAAGCTTCAGAATCACATGCGGGCGTTTTTTCATCTGGCGTGTGAGGTAACCGGCAAGCGCCCTCTTACCCTCATCACGCAGCAGGCCGGTTTCCACGACAATGCCGGCATCGCGTAAAATCGCATAACCACGGCCGGAAACACGCTCGTCCGGATCATCCACCGCCACCACGACGCGGGCGACGCCGTATTCCACCAGGGCATTGGCGCAGGGCGGGGTCTTGCCCCAATGGGAACAGGGTTCGAGCGTCACATAGGCGGTCGCGCCGCGTGCCGCCTCGCCGGCGATTTCCAGCGCCTGACGTTCGGCATGGGGTCGACCGCCGATGGCAGTCACCGCTTCGGCGATGATTTTCCCGTCCTTGACGAGAACACAGCCGACGGAGGGATTGGTAAGCGTCTGACCTTGATGGCGAAGAGAAACCTCGATTGCCCGGGCCATGAATCTTTCGTCATCGGCGCGGGTGGTCACGGCTAGACTCCGGCGTCCGTATCGCGGGCGATCTTGGCGTTGATTTCGGCAATCACGTTCTCGAAATCCTCGGCATGGCTGAAATCGCGATAGACCGAGGCGTAACGCACGAAGGCCACGTCATCGAGGCTCTTCAGCGCCTCGAGAACCTGCAGGCCGATTTCTTCCGAGGGAATTTCCGTCTCGCCGGAACTTTCCAGGCGGCGAACGATGCCGGAGACGGCACGCTCGATCCGGTCGCGATCGACCGGGCGCTTGCGCAGCGCGATCTCGAAGGACCGCACCAGCTTTTCCCGGTCGAAGGGCAGCTTGCGGCCGCTTTTCTTGATGACCATCAGCTCGCGCAGTTGCACGCGCTCATAGGTCGTGAAGCGGCCGCCGCAATCGGGGCAGATGCGCCGCCGGCGGATGGAGGTATTGTCCTCCGCCGGACGCGAGTCCTTGACCTGCGTGTCTTCAGAACCGCAAAAAGGGCAGCGCATCTTCGTCCTTTCTCTTACATGTACGGATACATGGGGAAACGGTCCGTCAGGCCGACGACCTTTTCACGCACCGCAGCCTCGACGGCGGCGTTGCCCTCATCCGAATTGGCAACCTTCAGACCATCGAGAACCTCGACGATCAGCTTGCCGATTTCGCGGAATTCCGCTTCCTTGAAACCGCGCGTCGTGCCGGCCGGCGTGCCGAGACGGACACCGGAGGTGACGAAGGGCTTTTCCGGATCGAAAGGAATGCCGTTCTTGTTGCAGGTGATGTAGGCGCGGCCGAGCGCTGCTTCCGCGCGCTTGCCGGTGGCGTTCTTCTTGCGAAGATCGACCAGCATCAGGTGGTTATCGGTGCCGCCGGAGACGACATCCAGACCGCCTTCGACCAGCGTTTCAGCCAGCGCCTTGGCGTTCTTGACGACCTGTGCGGCATAGTCCTTGAACTCGGGCTTCAGCGCTTCACCGAAGGCAACGGCCTTCGCGGCGATGACATGCATCAGCGGGCCGCCCTGCAGGCCGGGGAATACCGCCGAGTTGAACTTCTTCGCAAGATCCTCGTCATTGGTAAGGATCATGCCGCCGCGCGGGCCGCGCAGCGACTTGTGCGTCGTCGTCGTTGCAACATGGCAATGCGGGAACGGCGACGGATGCTGGCCACCGGCGACGAGACCGGCGATGTGGGCCATGTCAACCATCAGATAGGCGCCGACTTCATCGGCGATCTCGCGGAAGCGCTTCCAGTCCCAGACACGCGAATAGGCGGTGCCGCCGGCGAGAATGAGCTTCGGCTTGTGTTCCTTGGCCTTGCGCTCCACCTCGTTCATGTCGAGCAGGTTGTCGCCTTCACGCACGCCGTAGGAAACGACGTTGAACCACTTGCCGGACATGTTGACCGGCGAACCATGCGTCAGATGGCCTCCCGAGTTCAGATCTAGACCCATGAAGGTATCGCCCGGCTGGAGCAGCGCGAGGAACACGGCCTGATTCATCTGCGAACCGGAGTTCGGCTGGACGTTGGCAAAGTTGACGCCGAACAGCTTCTTGGCGCGTTCGATGGCGAGTTCTTCAGCGATGTCGACGAACTGGCAGCCGCCGTAATAACGCTTGCCCGGATAACCTTCCGCATATTTGTTGGTCATGATCGAACCCTGCGCTTCGAGCACGGCGCGGGAAACGATGTTTTCCGAGGCGATCAGTTCGATCTCGTGGCGCTGGCGACCCAGTTCCTTCTCGATCGCGCCGAAAATTTCCGGATCGACATCGGCAAGCGGACGGGAGAAGAAAGCATCTGTGTTCGACATGGTGAAGGCTCCTGAAACAGTAATGCGATGGCGTCTTAGCGCCCTGCCCCGACAAGAGCAATACGGGCAGCGAGATTTGCCCGTCAAACTGCGACGTTGCGACAAAAAACGACAGAGGTTTTCAGAAAATCGCCAAGAAAAAAGCCGCACCCGAAGGTGCGGCTCATGGTGATTGAATGAAATGGATGCCGGATCAGTTGCGCGGCAACAGATCGTCATCCACCGGGCCGGCGGGCTGTTCCATGCCGCTCGTGGTGTTGAGCGCCAGTTCGGCATTGCCATCCTTTTCATAGATGTCGTCGCGGAACTGCACCACGCCGTCCTTCGCCGACCACGCGGTGATGTAGACGAAATAGACCGGGATTTCCTGCGCCAGCTTGATCGGTGTGTTGACGCGGGTGGCGATGACGCGCTCCATTTCCTGACGCGACCAGCCGGGCGTGTCGCGCAGCAGCCAGCTCGTCAGGTCGCGCACGTTCTGCACGCGCACGCAGCCGGAGGATTCGAAACGCATCAGCTTGTTGAACAGGCCCTGCTGCGGCGTATCGTGCATATATTCGTTGTTCGGATTGTGGAAGTTGATCTTCGTGGACGACATGGCATTGATCTTGCCCGGGTCCTGACGGAACATCAGGTTCGGAGCCTTCGGCGCGAACCAGTCGACCGCGGTCGGCGAAACTTCCTGCCCCTTGCCGTCGATGAGGCGGATGTTGTTCCGCTCCAGATAGGTCGGGTCCTTCTGCATCAGCGGCACGATGTCCTTTTCGACGATCGAGCGCGGCGCGGTCCAGTAAGGGTTGAGGATGACCTCGTAGATCTTGGAGTTGATGACGTGGGTCGGGCGGCTGGCGCGGCCGACGACAGCCGTGTTGCGCAGCACGACGCGTTCATTTTCAACGGCTTCGATGGCTGCGGCCGGGATATTCACCATCAGGTGACGCTGGCCGAGATCGCCCGACATGGACTGGATGCGAACGAGGTTGGTCTGCAGCTGCGCCAGACGAATCTGCGCGGAAACATTGAGCGCCTTCGTGGTGTATTCGCCGCTGACGCCATCTGCCGGAAGGCCATGACGGGCCTGGAAACGCTTCAGCGCGCCATCGACGTAACTATCGAAGGCGCTGGAAATGCCGGCTTCGCGCGGCAGGTCGCCGGACACCATCAGTCGCTGGCGCAGCGCCTGTACGGAAGGATCGGAGACGCCGATCTGGAGACGCTGCTGGGACGCGGGCACTTCCGGCCAGCCGCCATTCTGCACGATCTGCTGATATTGCATGATCGCCTGCTGCATGTAGACCGGCGCTTCGCGTCCGAGAACCGGATTGTTGGAAACGACGCCCACGGCCGAACGCGACGTATTGGCGTCGAACTGGTCATCCCAGTTGCCGCGGCGCGAAGAGCCCATGAGATCGTTGAGCGCGTTCTGCGCAAAGGCCGGCGCGGCAAGCGCGGCAGCGCCAACGGAAACGGCCGAACGCAGAAGCGCGCGGCGCGATACGGAATCGGAAACGGATTTCTTTGTCATTCTACCTACCAGCCACTCTCTTCGGCATTCTCAACAATGCCTAAATCAATATGATTAACAAACACATACAACGTGTCTGCCGGCTGGTAATACTCAACACCCATCCATTGGGCGCCATTGTCTGGCAGAACGGTCGGGACTTGCCGCGACAGCAGGAGAAACAGCCGGCTCCTTCACCCTTGCCGGTCCCATATCAATATGGCCGATTCGTGTCACGGGCCTCACCTCACGAAGCTTTGTTCGCCTGAGAAACAGGGCGAAGGCTCGAAGAAGGGCTGGGCTTGACAGGCAAAAACGCCCGGCGCGGAATCCGCAAGCCGGGAGCAAAAACATGCCCCCGGCTTAAACAGTGAAACCGTCGCGCTATTACAGGCGGTAAGCGATCGAGTCGTTCCAGAAGCGATCGAGGCGCTGCAGCAGCTTGTTCATTTCGGAGAACTCGCCGGTGCCGATGCCGCCGACCTTTTCGATCGAGCCGACGTGGCGTTCATAAAGGCGGGCAACCGTTTCGGCGATTTCCTGGCCCTTTTCCGTCAGGCTGATGCGGACCGAGCGGCGGTCGACACGCGAGCGCTGGTGGTTGATGAGACCGAGATCGACCAGCTTCTTGACGTTATAAGAGACGTTCGAGCCGAGGTAATAACCACGCGAACGAAGCTCGCCGGCCGTCAGTTCGGAATTGCCGATGTTGAACAGCAGCAGGGCCTGAACTGCGTTGACGTCATCGCGACCCTGACGGTCGAACTCATCCTTGATGACATCGAGGAGGCGGCGGTGGAGACGTTCCACCAGGTGCAGCGACTCCATGTAGAGCGAGCGGATGGTATCTTCATGTGCATCGGCAACAACGGCCTGGGGCTTAACTTTGCTATTGATCATGACTGCCTCACTGTTTTGTTTGGCGGTGTGTTTGTTTGTCTCCCGCCTTGAGTGAGAACCTAATCAATGCGCATAAAATTCTACTTAAAAGCTACGATTAACAAATGGTTACCTGCATTTTCCCCGGGGGGCCCAACTTGTGGCGAAGCGGGAATGGCCCAAGGCCATCTATTACAAATCAATGACTTAGCCATGAAATGCGGCCCAAAACCAGGCCGAATTGCTTTATTCTTATGGTAAATCAATTCTTGCGCGTTCTTCATTCTGGCGCTGATCCAGCCAGAAAGCGACCAGGAATAGTATATAAATGGTTGCCACAAGGCCGTGCATGACGGGCACCAGCGTGTTGGCGCCGAAGATATGCGGCCACACCTTATACATGGCGATCTGCGCACCTGCGCCCATGACCCACATGACCGCGCCCCAGGAGGCCCCGAGCCAGAGGCCGAGTGCCGCGACAGGGAAAATAACGGCCAGCGCGCTGCCGGCCACGCGCCAGGGCAGGTTCAGCATATCGAAACGCCCATGGCCCCCAAGCGAATAGCCCGTCAGCATCGCCCAATATTGCAGGCCGAACCAGAAACAGGAAACCGCGACCAGCCTCATGAAGACCAGAAAGAGGATTTCCGTTAGCGGGCGTTTCGGCAGAGGTTGAGAATCAGGTTCCATGGCCGGAAGATACGGTCTCGACGAACGGGCGACCAGCCCATATTGAATCCCGCCGCCTGCCTTGTCAAAGCATCATCGTCATCGCAGGACGCCAATGAGGGAAGATTGTCGCATTCGCATGGGCCAAGCTTCATGCTATGCAGCTTTCCAAATTTGATCGAAGGACATTCTTACATGCAGGACAAAACGCATCTGGTCGACGAGATCACCGGCCATCGCCGCATGCGGCGCAATCGCAAGGCGGATTGGACGCGCCGTCTGGTGCAGGAAAGCCGCCTCACCGTCGACGATCTCATCTGGCCGGTCTTCATCGTGCCGGGCAGCAATATTCTCGATCCCATTCCGGCGATGCCGGGCGTCAACCGGATGAGCGTCGACAAACTGGTCGAAGCCGCGAAAGAGGCCGCCGATCTCGGCATTCCGGCAATCGCGACCTTCCCGAACATCGAAATGGAGTTGCGCGACGAGACCGGTTCCAACGCGCTCGAGGCGAATAATCTCATTAATCAGGCAACCATCGCCGTCAAGAAAGCCGTTCCAAATATCGGCATGATCACCGATGTCGCGCTCGATCCCTTCACCAGCCACGGCCATGACGGCATTCTGCGCGGCGACGAGATCGTCAATGACGAGACTGTGGAACAGATTATCAAGGCCGCGATCCTTCAGGCGGAAGCGGGATCGGACATTATTTCTCCATCGGAAATGATGGATGGCCGTATCGGCGCCATCCGTCGCGGTCTCGATGCCGCCGGGCACCAGAATGTCGGCATCATGTCCTATGCGACGAAATTCTCTTCCGGCTATTACGGTCCCTATCGCGAGGCCATCTCCACGGCCGGCCTGCTGAAGGGCGACAAGAACAGCTATTACATCAGCCCTGCCAACGGCATGGAAGCGATCCGCGATGCCGCCCTCGACGTGGAAGAAGGTGCGGATATGCTGATGGTCAAGCCCGGCCTGCCCTATCTCGACATCTGCTGGCGGCTGAAGGAGAATTTCGGCCTGCCGACCTTCGCCTATCAGGTGTCTGGCGAATATACCCAGATCAAGGCTGCCGCCATGAATGGCTGGATCGATGGTGAGCGAGTGATGATGGAAACGCTTCTCTGTTTCAAGCGCGCGGGCTGCGATGGCGTTCTGACCTATTTCGCCATCGATGCCGCACGCAAACTCGCAAAGGGCTGACGCCCGCACTTATTGTATTCGGTCGTTTTCTTCCCATATTGTCTGCTGACACGGCACTCATGCCGCGCTGTCATACCCTCTCAGGAGAAAACGACCGATGAGCCTCGACCAGAACCCCACTTATGCCGCACCGGATGACTGGCGCGCCTATAGCGGCGTCCTGAGCCGGCGGGTCTTCGCATTCCTGATCGATTATGCGATCGTTCTCCTGCTGTGTATCCCGGCCGCGGTCATCGTTTTCTTTCTTGGCGTGATTACCCTCGGCCTTGGCTTCTTCCTCTATCCGGCGCTGTTCGTCATCGTTGCGGTGCTTTATTTCGGCATGACGCTCGGCGGCCCTTCGCAGGCGACCCCCGGCATGCGGGCGATGGGGATCGCCATGGCGCGTATGGACGGGCGACGAATCGATTTCCTGCTGTCGACCGTTCACATCGTGCTTTTCTGGGTCATCAACTCGGTTTTGACGCCGCTGATCCTGCTTGCAGGCCTGTTTACCGAGCGTTCGCGCCTCGTTCACGACTTCCTGCTCGGCACCGTCATCGTCAGAACGCGCTGATATTGCGGAAAGCCACGCAAACGTGGCTTTCAAACCCCGCAAATGCCGCATCTCGCAGTTGACGTTTTCCGGCATTTTGCCATTCTGTGACATTATGCATGTCGCTTGAAGCGCCGCCGCCAACCCCGTGAAATCGCGGCGCGCTTTCATAACAGACGCAGGAGGCGATCACGGTTCGATGAACACGCAGGCGACGCCCTCTCCCCAATTCTATCTTACGGCGCCGGCCACCTGCCCCTATCTGCCGAACCAGATGGAGCGGAAGGTCTTCACCCATCTGGTCGGCCCGCGCGCTTCGGAAATGAACGATCTTCTGACCCAGGGCGGCTTCAGGCGCTCGCAGAACATCGCCTATCGCCCGGCCTGCGAAAACTGCCGCGCCTGCGTCTCCGTGCGCATCCTGACCGAACAGTTCCAGCCGACGAAATCGATGCGGCGCGTTCTTGCCGCCAACAGGGATGTCGTCGCCACCGTTCACGCCGCCGAGCCCTCCACCGAACAATTCGCCCTGTTTCGCCGCTATCTCGACCACCGCCACCAGTCTGGCGGCATGTCCGACATGTCGGCGCTGGATTATGCGATCATGGTGGAAGACACGCATGTGAACACCCGCATCATCGAATATCGCGTGCGCGAGCCCGGCTCCGGCATCGATTCCAGCAAGCGTGGCGAACTTCTGGCCGTGGCGCTCAGCGACGTGATGAGCGACGGCCTCTCGATGGTCTATTCCTTCTTCAATCCCGATCTGGAAAAACGCTCGCTCGGCACCTTCATGATCATCGACCACATCAGCCGCACCCGCGCGCTTGGCCTGCCGCATGTCTATCTCGGCTACTGGGTCGATGGTTCGGAAAAGATGGGTTACAAGACCCGCTACCATCCGCAGGAACATCTGACACCGCGCGGGTGGGAAGTTTATACGCCGGAAGAAAAGTAACGGTTGGTCCAACCGTCAAAATCGCATGCTAAACTCCAATCAAACTTGGAGTATTTCAGATGAAATCAACCATTTGCGAGATCGGTGAAGAGGCAGGCGTTGTAATCCCGAAGGATATGCTTGAACGGCTTGGCTGGAAGATTGGCGACGTTCTCAGCTTAGGAACTGACGGCACCGTACTTGAATTGCGAACTGCTGAGAGCCCGAACGAAGAAGCAACAGGTGACTTTGATCGTCAGCTGGAACATGCACGGCAAGCGATGCGCAAGTACCACTGCTTTAAAAGCGCTCGCGAAGTCATAAGCACTCGATGGTTTGATTGCCCAACACATGAGATTGAAAACGTCCCGGGACAGCCCCGGGACGACATTCAAATATCAGCCGCCAAATTTCCCGCTACGCGGAAAGCCCTTCGGCACGGTGCGGCCCGCCGTTGCGCGGTCGGCAAGCCATTCGCGCAGTTCTTCACCCACCTTGTTGAAGAGACGCCCGGCCGTGTCGGACCATGACAAGCCTTCGGCAAGCGCGAAACATTTGACGTCGACGACGCCGCCATCCTTGTAGCGCTGCAGGCGCACGCCCTTGCCGCGCGACATTTCCGGCACCTGCGAAAGCGGGAAGGCCAGGAGCTTGCGGTTTTCGCCGACGACAGCGACATGGTCGCCCGTGACCGGCACGGCGAGCTTGGCTTCATCCGGCATCGAGACATTCATGATCTGCTTGCCCTTGCGGGTATTCGCGACCATTTCGCTCTCGGGTACGATGAAACCGTTGCCGGCCGTGGAGACGAGCAGCAGCTTGCGCGACGGATCGTGTACGAAGGCGGTCAGGATGTCCTGATCGTTCTCCATGTCGACCATGATGCGGATCGGCTCGCCATGGCCGCGCCCGCCCGGCAGCTTGTCGGCGCCAAGCGTATAGGCCTTGCCGCCTGTCGTCAGCAGCAGCAGCTTGTCGGTCGTCTGCGCCGGGAAAGCGAGTTTCGGTCCGTCGCCTTCCTTGAAGGTGAGCGACGAGGTGTCGGACATGTGCCCCTTCAACGCCCTGATCCAGCCCTTCTGCGAGATGACGATGGTGACCGGTTCCTTTTCGATCATCGCCTGCTGGATGGCCTCGATATCGGCATCCGGCGCATCCGCGAATTGCGTGCGGCGGCGGCCGATTTCGGTTGCCTTGGCATATTTCTTTTTGACCTCGCCGATTTCCCAGGCGACGGTTTGCCACTGCTTCTCATCGGAAGCGAGCAGCGCCTCGATCTCGGCCTTCTCATTGCTGAGGTCGTCGAACTCCTTGCGGATTTCGAACTCCTCAAGCTTGCGCAGGTTGCGCAGCCGCATGTTGAGGATGGCTTCGGCCTGATTGTCGGTGAGCGACCACTTGGCCATCATCACCTGTTTCGGCTCATCCTCTTCGCGGATGATGCGGATGACCTCATCGAGATTGAGATAGGCGACGAGCAGGCCGCCCAGAATTTCCAGCCTGCGGTCGATGGCGGCCAGACGATGGCGGGAACGGCGGACCAGCACATCCTTGCGGTGCGCCAGCCATTCGCTCAGCACCTCGTTCAGCGCCATCACCTTCGGCACCTTGCCGAGCGACAACACGTTCATGTTGAGCGGCAGGCGGCTTTCGAGGTCGGACAGGCGGAACAGCGATTCCATCAGCAGCGTCGCATCGACGGTGCGGCTCTTCGGCACCAGCACGATGCGCACGTCTTCGGCCGATTCATCGCGAATATCCTCGAGAAGCGGCAGCTTGCGGGCAATCAGCAACTCGGCGATCTTCTCGATCAGGCGCGATTTCTGCACCTGGAAAGGAATTTCGGTGATGACGATCTGGTAACCGCCGCGGCCGAGATCTTCCGTTTCCCATTTGGCGCGCACGCGGAAACCGCCACGACCGGTCTTGTAGGCATCGAGAATATTCTCGCGGCTTTCGACAATCACGCCGCCGGTCGGAAGGTCGGGGCCGGGAATGAATTCCACCAGCTTTTCCACCGTCGCATCGGGGTGCTTGATGAGGTAAAGCGCCGCATCGCAAAGTTCGTGGGCATTGTGGGGCGGGATCGATGTCGCCATGCCGACGGCAATGCCGGAGGCGCCATTGGCGAGCAGGTTCGGGAAAGCGCCCGGCAGGACGACCGGTTCCTCGTCTTCCTCGTTATAGGTGGCGCGGAAATCCACCGCATCCTCGCCGATGCCCTCGAGCAGCAACGCCGCAACCTCGGTCATGCGCGCTTCGGTGTAACGATAGGCGGCAGCGCCGTCGCCGTCGATGTTGCCGAAATTGCCCTGCCCGTCGACAATCGGATAACGCTGCGAGAAATCCTGCGCGAGACGCACCAGCGCGTCATAGACGGACTGGTCGCCATGCGGGTGGAATTTACCGATCACGTCACCGACGATACGGGCGCATTTCTTGAAAGCCGAGTTGGGGCGGATGCCCATTTCGCTCATGGCGTGAATGATGCGGCGGTGAACCGGCTTCAGGCCGTCGCGCACATCCGGCAGCGCACGATGCATGATCGTGGACAAGGCGTAAGCGAGGTAGCGCTCTTCAAGCGCCGCCTTCAAATCGACCGGATGAATGTTATCGTCTCCGCCGGACGGAGGTACAAGATTTTTTCCCATGGTGCTTGACTAGCGGAAATGCCGATTCCCGGCAAGAAATTCGGGGGTCGCACCTGTGGATGAAAGCAACCCTTTCATGCGATTTTTTGTTAACCGCGTTGCAAATGCCGCAATGCCGCCGTCATGGGAATCGATCTAAATCCTATAGACCTTTGAATAATCGCGAATATAAGTATCAGCATTCGAATTCGAACACGGTGCACAGCCGTACGTTGAGGGAAGAAACATCATGAGACTGAAATCCACCCGGCAGGTTCTTTTCGCGAGCGCCGCGCTTCTTACGCTTTCCGCGCCGGCTTTCGCGCTGGATGGCGGGGATGTGCTGAAGAAGATCAATGCGGCTTATGCCGCACAGGGCGGCGAGATCGCTGCCGGTTCCGTCGCCGTCAACGGCTCGACAGTGACCCTGAACAGCGTGACCTTCAACGCAGTCGCCGATCCGGCCAAGAAGATCCCGGTCGGTAATGTGACGCTCGAAGGCGTCGAGGAAAACAACGGCGGCTACAAGATCAAGAACGCCCGCTTCGACAATATCGATTACAAACAGGAAAACGTGGAGATCAAGGCAAGCGACATCTACATGTCCGGCCTCGTCATTCCCGCAGACTCCACCACCGGCACCGTCGATGCGCTGATGTTCTACGACGAAGCACATAGCGGCCCGGTTTCCGTTTCCATCGACGGCAAGCCGGCTTTCTCGCTCGAAGAAAGCACCGCAACCATGTCCGTCAGCGACGACAAGGCCTCGATCGGCTTCGAACTCGACGCATCCGGTTTCAAGGCCGATCTCAGCGAAGTGACCGATCCGGGCACGAAGGACGCGATCGAAAAGCTGAAGCTGCAGGCGCTTTCCGGCGACATGACCATGAGCGGCAGCTGGGAAGTGGCCTCCGGTACTATCGATGTTGAAGAATATGCCATCGACCTCGATGATGTCGGCCGCCTGAACATGTCGTTCGGTTTCTCCGGCTACACGCTCGACTTCATCAAGTCGATGCAGGAGACGGTGAAGGCGCAGGCCGCCAATCCGAACAAGGAACAGGCGGATCAGGCGGCAAGCCTTGCCATGCTCGGCCTGATGCAGCAGCTCTCCTTCATCAACGCCGAGATCAGCTTCGAAGACGCCAGCATCACCAAGCGCGCCATCGACTATGCGGCAAGCCAGCAGGGCATGACGGGCGATCAGCTTGCCCAGACCATCAAGGGCATGGCCCCGATCATGATGGCCTCGCTCAACGTGCCGGAACTGCAGAACATGGTGTCGGCGGCCGTCAACGCCTATATCGACAATCCGAAGAACTTCTCGATCACGGCGGAGCCGGAAAAGCCGGTTCCGTTCCCGATGATCATGGGCGCTGCGATGGGCGCGCCGAACACCCTGCCGAAAATGCTCGGTGTGACGGTGACGGCAAACGAATAAAACTAAAAAAGCCCCGGTCATGCCGGGGCTTTTCTTTTGCGCTCAGTGCAGCGGCGCGGCAGCACCATCCTGTTTATCGTGCAGGGCGAAGCGGTCGATCATGTGGGCGCTCGCCTCGTTGACGCCGATCACCTCGACCCGCTTGCCGGCCTTGCGGAATTTCAGGACCACCTTGTCCAGAGCGCCGACCGCGGAAATATCCCACAGATGCGCCTGCGTGACATCGATTGTCACCGCCTCAACCTCCTCGGCGAAATCGAAGGCGGCGATGAAGCTTTCCGTCGAGGCGAAGAAAATCTGGCCATCGACGCGATAAATCCGCTCCCGGCCATCGGCTGAAAGCTCCGGCCGGACATGGAAGAGTTTCGACACCTTGCCTGCAAAAAACACACCGGAGAGAAGGACGCCGGCCAGCACGCCCTTTGCAAGATCGTGGGTGGCAAGCACCGTGCCGACCGTCACCAGCATGACGATGCTGGAGGATGGCGGGTTTCGGCGCAGATCGAGAATGGAGCGCCACGAGAAGGTGCCGATGGAGACCATGATCATCACCGCCACCAGCGCGGCCATGGGAATGATGCGCACAAGATCATCCAGCACCAGAATGAGGAACAGCAGGAACGCGCCCGCGACGAAGGTGGACAAGCGGCCCCGCCCCCCGGAGCTGACATTGATGACGGACTGGCCGATCATGGCGCAGCCGCCCATGCCGCCAATGAGGGCAGAGGCGATGTTGCTCGTCCCCTGCCCGATGCATTCCCGGCTCTTGTTACTTCCCGTATCCGTCATGTCGTCGACGATCTGCGCCGTCAACAGCGATTCCAAAAGACCGACGGCGGCGAGCGCGACGGAATAGGGAAAGATGATCTGCAGCGTCTCGAAGGTCAGCGGCACCTGCGGCAGGGCGAATATCGGCAGTGTTGAGGGCAATTCACCGAGATCGCCGACCGTTCGGATATCCATGCCGGAGAAGACGGCGACACAGGTGAGAACGATGATGGCGACCAGCGGCGACGGAACGATTTTGGTGACCAGCGGGAAGAGATAGATGATCGCAAGACCGGCCGCGATCATGACGTAGGTCTCGACCGGCACGCCGATCAGTTCGGGCAATTGCGCCATGAAGATCAGGATCGCCAGCGCATTGACGAAGCCGGTCATGACCGAGCGCGAGACGAAGCGCATCACCCGGCCGAGTTTCACAAGGCCCGCCAGAATTTGCAGCACGCCCATGAGAATGGTGGCGGCGAATAGATATTGCAGCCCGTGTTCCTTGACGAGCGTAACCATCAGGACGGCGGTGGCGGCGGTTGCCGCCGAGATCATGCCGGGTCTGCCGCCGGTGAAGGCGGAAACGCAGGCGATGGCGAAGGAGGCAAACAATCCCACCTTCGGATCGACGCCGGCGATGACGGAAAAGCCGATGGCTTCGGGAATGAGGGCGAGCGCCACGACGATGCCGGAAAGGAGATCGCCGCGAATATTGGAAAACCACTCACGTCTGTAAGTCTGAAATCTGTTCATTTGATTTTTTCGCAAAGAATGACGCACCGGCCGGAGCCAGGTCCGGTAGATTGAAATGAAATGTCGGTGCTTTGCGTTGTCTGGCGGATCGGCGGCCAGAAGAGCCACCCGGAATTTCACCGGGTCCGTGGTGAGTAACTCACCTATAAACAGCAAAAAAGCGGGCCGCAAGTTGCGCGCCCGCTTTCGATGTCTGCGATCGTATGCCTCAGGCCGCTTCGCGCCCGCCATATTCCAGCATTTCCGCATCACCCAGACGGAATTGATGGACCAGTTGCTTGAGACGCGCCGTCTCGCCCGCCAGCATGGCGCTGGCGGCATTGTTTTCCTCGACCATGGCGGCGTTCTGCTGCGTGCCCTGATCGAGATGATTGACCGCGGTGTTGATCTCGGAGAGCCCCAGCGACTGCTCGTTCGTCGCGGCGGCGATGGCTTCGATATGGTCGTTGATCGTCTTCACCGAGCCGCCGATGCGCGACAGGGCCGCGCCGGTTTCCCGCACGAAGCGCGCGCCGTCCTTCACCTCTGTACCGGAGGCATGGATAAGCAGCTTGATTTCGGCGGCGGCCTTCGCGGAGCGCTGCGCCAGCTCCCTGACCTCCTGCGCAACGACGGCGAAACCGCGCCCCGCCTGGCCTGCGCGCGCCGCCTCCACGCCGGCATTGAGCGCAAGAAGGTTGGTCTGGAAGGCAATCTCGTCGATGACGCCGATGATATTGCCGATCCGGCCTGACGATTGCTCGATCTTTTCCATTGCCATGATCGTATCGACAACGAGGTCGGCCGTGCGGTTGGCGTCCTCGTCGGCCGAATGGGCGACCGCACGGGCTTCCACCGCACGCTCCGCCGATATGCGGATATTCGCCGTCAGCTCATCCAGCGCGGCGGCGGTTTCCTCCAGCGAGGCGGCCTGCTGCTCGGTGCGGCGGGCGAGATCGGCGGCACTCTGGCTGATTTCCTGACTGCCGCCATCGATGGCCACGCTCGACTGCACGACGCCGGACATGGCGGCATCGAGCTGGCGGATCGTCCGGTTGAGATCGTGACGCAGGGGTTCGAAATCCGGGGCGAAAGGCTCGTTCAGTTCGAAAGAGAGATCGCCGTCTGCAAGGCGGCGAAGTGCGGCCGCAAGGCCGGTCGTCGCCTGCATCAGCCTTGCCTGCGCTTCGGTTTCCGCCTCGCGCTGGAATCGCGCCTTTTCGGCTTCGGCCTGCTGCCGGGCTGCGAGCGCCTGCGTCTCCAGTTCGATTTTTGCGATGGCCGCCTGCCGGAAGATTTCCAGTGCATGGGCCATGGCGCCGAATTCGTCCCGGCGGTGCAGACCGGGAACGGCGAATTCCGTTTCGCCCTCGGCCAGACGGCGCATCGCTCCGGTAATCGCGGTCGCTGGGCGGGTTATCGAACGGCCGATGAAATAGACCCCGGCAAAAAGGCTCGCGACGGTGAGCGCGATAAGGGCGACGACAATCGAAACCGTTCTATCCGCCGCAGCGCTGTTCTCGAGAGCGCTTGCCTCCCGCTCCTGCCGGTAAATGGTGGAAATCTCTGCGACGACGGGCAGCAGCGCATTATAGGCGGAGGCGACGGTTTCGCGCGCCTTCTCCTCCTCCAGCACGGCCTGAGCATAAAAGCGGAAGGAGGCGGTATATATTTCCAGTGCATCCATGATGCGCTGACGCTCCGCGCCCGGCCGATATTCCAGCTTCACCAGCGCCTTGAAGGTCTCTACCTCGGCGGCATGTTTTGCGACATAGGCCCCATCCCGCCGCAGGATGAAATCCTTTTCGTGCCGGCGCATCATCAGCATGCTGGCGCGGATTTCGGCATTGGCGACGACGTCGATGAGTTTTTCGATGGAATGCACGCCATTGCGCATGGCGCCCTCAAGGCCCTCGGCAGGCGTGAGACCCAGTTCCGCGTTCTTGGCGACCAGCGCCTTCATGCGATCGCCATAGGCAACGACACCCTGCGCGAGCGCCTCGAGTTTCGCACGCGTCTGCGGTGCGGCACCGCTGTCAAGGGAAGCGACGGATTGCTCGACCTTCCCCATCGTCTGGTCGAACTGCGCGACGGAATTCATATCTCTCGACAGCAGGAAATCCTTCTGGTTCAGGCGGCTTTCATACAGGGCATCCACCAGTGTGGTCAACACGCCGTCCCTCTGGATCAATGCATCTTCAGCGACGCGATAACGCGCCTCCATCTGTCTTTGCCAGAGCAGCATGCCCGCGATGACGGCGATACCGCACAGCGCGGCCAGCGCCAGCATGGACACGCGATGCGCTATTTTGAACGTCGAGACCAGCGAAAACATTCAACCCTCGTTTGTGAAATTTCATGAGGGCGATGAATGATCGACAAGACTTAAGAAGTCCTCTACCGGATTTGTCAGTTCGATTAAGTTTTTATGACAATCCACAGATCAAATGGAAGAGGCTTACGGCACCTGCAAGCAACAGGGCCTGCACGAGCAAGATGTCTGCAATAGAAAAGAACGGATAAGAGACGGGAAAGCGGTGCTTTCCCGTCTCACCCCATTTCCCCCCCGTTCTTCACGCCGGATGCCGAGCCGGATAAGGAAAAGCCGGCGTTTTGGCCGTCCGGACGGTCCCTTCGGCGCGAACGGAAACTATGCCGTATTGTCCGAGCTATTGCCTGCGCGTGAGGATCCGGTGCCCGACCAGTCCACCTGCCTGGTGGCGTACATTGTTGCTGCAATGGCAATGAAGGAAATCACCGCACCGGCCAGCAGCGCATATTCATCTTCATTCAAAACCAGATACATGACGCCATAGGCGACCGCCAGAACCGTAAACAGCGCTACGCCACTTCTGCGACTATTGGTTGCGCTTCCGAGATAGGAGGCGATCAGCGCCGCCGTCGACATCGATGCCGCGGCATAGGCGATCGTAAAGCCCGTATGCTCGGAGAGTGCAAGCAGCAGAACATAGAATATGACCAGGGCCAGCCCCGTCAGCACGTATTGTATCCAGTGCACGACATTGCCGCCCTTGAGTTCGACGATGAAGACGGCGAGGAAAACCAGCGAGATAAAACCGATCGAATATTTCAGCGTCCGCGCAATGATCTGGTAGAACTTGACGGGTTCGACGAGATTGATCGTCATCAGGCTGCCCGACAGCGGCAGGCGCGTACCCTCCACCACGCGATCTATGCCCCTTGCTAGATAGGGAATTGTCCAGCTCGCCTTGAAATCCGTGGCGGTGACAGTCTTTTGCTCGGGCAGGAACAGGCCTTCGAAGCCCGGATGCGGCCAATCGGCGTTTGCTGCAAAACTCGTCGTCTGGCCCGCCGGCGCAACGGCGAAACTGCCCGAGCCATTCAGGGAAAAGGCGATGTCGAAGGCGAAGCCCGTTTCGATGAGGTTTTTCTCAATAGGCCTGTGCACACCGGCGTCGGACCGGATCGATATCTCCGGACCCGCGCGGTTGGTCATGACCGAAATATCACGCATGCCGGGGTCAAAAGGCAGAACCGGGCCGCCATCGATTTTGACGCCGGCGCTGGAGCGGATGCCGGTAATATCCTGTATGCTGAGGACGAGAATGGCGTTGTCCAGTCGCGGCGTGCCGGAAAAGCGCGCGAGGTCCTGCAGGATGCCGGAACCGAAGCGGCCTTTCAGCGCGATGTTGCCGTTATAGACCGGCAGGCTGTAGATCGACAGTTGCTTCTCCTCCGTCTTCAGGTCGGCCGTGACATCAAGCGTTTCCGGCATGACCAGCACCCACTCGGTGATGCGGTCGACGATGCTGCGACCGTCCACCTCCCGGCGGCGCTCCACATCGAAGGGCACGGCAAGATAGGGACCGTTCACCACCTGATCGCCGCCCCAGCCATTCGCGATCCGTCCGGAAACCTCTTCCGCCCGCGAGGCACGCTCTTCCGTCAGCCCCCAGACCAGTAGGAGCGGCACGAGCAGAACCATCGATATGAAGCCGATCATCAGGAACTTTGCGCCCGGCGAGCGCAGACTGACAGAGAAATTGCCGCGCGGATGGGCTGGAGGAACCTGCCCGCCCGCCGGGGCAGTATCTTTTCCCGTTTCATGTGCCATTCTGAAATCCTTCTAAATATGATCGCACCGGAACCGAAAGCGAAGTTCGGCCGGCGCTGTCCCAAGTTAAAACCCCTGATAGTCTTGCGTCCCCCAAGTGAACGCGGGACCTATACTGGGATCGGATTTCGGCTGATTATGTGCGGAATTCGGTTCGACTCGCGGTAAAATTGTGGCTTTGCCGCGTTCGTTGTAAAAAACGCAAAGGGCCGGCGTTGCCGCCAGCCCTTTGCTCGAAACCTGAATGGTTCCAGATCAGTCCTTCTTCGACGGAACGACGCGCAGCGCCAGCTCACGAAGCTGGGTCGGCGTTGCCGGCGAAGGCGCGTTCATCAGGAGGTCCTGCGCCTGCTGGTTCATCGGGAACAGCGTGATTTCGCGCAGGTTCTTCGCGCCAACCAGCAGCATGACGACGCGGTCGATGCCGAATGCGCAACCGCCATGCGGAGGCGCGCCGTACTGGAAGGCGCGGTAGAGACCGCCGAAGCGCTCTTCCACGTCCGTTTGGCTGAGGCCCACCTTTTCGAACGCCTTGACCATCAGCTCAGGCGACTGGTTACGGATCGAGCCGGAGGCGATTTCGAAGCCGTTGCAGACCGCGTCATACTGGAACGCCTTGATGGAGAGCGGATCCTGCCCTTCCAGCGCTTCCAGGCCGCCCTGCGGCATGGAGAAGGGGTTGTGGGCGAAGTCGATCTTCTTTTCTTCCTCGTTATATTCGAAGAAGGGGAAATCGACGATCCAGCACATTTCGAAACGGTCGCGGTCGATCAGGTTCAGTTCGTCGGCAGCGCGGGTGCGCGCCTCGCCGGCAAACTTGTAGAACTTGGCGGGATCGCCGGCGACGAAGAAGCAGGCGTCGCCCGCCTCGAGGCCGAGCTGCGTGCGCAGCGCCTCGGTGCGTTCCTCGCCGATGTTCTTGGCGAGCGGACCGGAACCGCCGACCTTGCCGTCCTCTTCCTTCCAGAAGATGTAGCCGAGGCCGGGCTGGCCCTGAGACTGTGCCCATGCGTTCATGCGGTCGCAGAAAGCGCGCGAACCGCCGGTCTTGGCCGGGATGGCCCAGACCTGAACCTTGGGGTTGGAGGCGATCATGTTCGCGAAGACCTTGAAGCCCGAACCGTCGAAATGCTCGGTCACGGCCTGCATGACGATCGGGTTGCGCAGGTCCGGCTTGTCGGAACCATATTTGCGGATCGCCTCGTCATAGGGAATGCGCGGCCACTCTTTGGTGACAGGCTTGCCTTCGGCAAACTTTTCGAACACGGCCGTCATCATCGGCTCCATCGTGGTCCAGACATCTTCCTGGGTCACGAAGCTCATTTCGACGTCGAGCTGGTAGAATTCGCCCGGCAGACGGTCGGCGCGCGGGTCTTCATCGCGGAAGCACGGCGCGATCTGGAAATAACGGTCGAAACCGGCCACCATCAGAAGCTGCTTGTACTGCTGCGGCGCCTGCGGCAGCGCGAAGAACTTGCCTTCATGGATGCGCGACGGCACGAGGAAGTCGCGCGCGCCTTCCGGCGAGGAAGCGGTGAGGATCGGCGTCGTATATTCGGCAAAGCCGGCATCGGCCATGCCGGCGCGCATGGCGGAGATGATCTGCGTGCGCTTGACGATGTTCTTGTGCAGCGTTTCGCGGCGAAGATCGAGGAAGCGGTACTTCAGGCGAACGTCTTCAGGATAGTCGGGCTCGCCGAAGACCGGCAGCGGCAGTTCCTTGGCAACGCCGAGAACCTCGATTTCCTGCGCATAAAGTTCGATCTCGCCGGTCGCCATGCCCTTGTTGACGGTGTCTTCCGAACGCGCCTTGACGAGGCCGTCGATGCGGATGACCCATTCGCCGCGAACCGTCTCGGCAACCTTGAAGGCCGGGCTATCAGGATCGGCGACGACCTGGGTGATGCCGTAATGGTCGCGAAGGTCGATGAAGAGAACGCCGCCATGATCTCGCACGCGATGAACCCAACCGGAAAGGCGAACGGTTTCGCCGACGTCGGACTTGCGGAGAGCGGCACAGGTGTGGCTGCGGTAACGATGCATTTTTTTATCCTGGAACGTGTCGTGGGCCTGATGGAGGCCAGATGGGCGGCACTGTCGAAATTTGCCGGAAAAGCGCATGGCCAGCCTGATTTGTCAAGGCAAAGCACAACAATGTCGCCTTCAGCCTGTCCTTTCCCCTGCCTTCGCTTTAGATAGGGCTAATCCAGCCCGCCAAACCGAGTCGGCCCGCAATGAGCCAGATCAGACCTCTTATCCCGCTTCTCGTCACCGCCGGTATCCTGATCGGCGGCAACGGCCTGCAGGGAACCTATATAGCGCTACGCGGTCTCTCCGAAGGGTTTTCCGCCAGCACCATCGGCCTCATCAGCGCCGCCTACAGCTTCGGTTTCGCGCTTGGCTGCATTTCGGTGACGCGGCTCCTGCGCAGGATCGGCCATATCCGCACCTTCGCCACCATGGCGGCCGTCGCGTCCGCCGCAGCGATCGCCATGCCGCTCCTCATCCATCCCCTGTTCTGGATGCTGATGCGCTTCGTCACCGGCATTGCCGTCGCCTGTCTTTTCGCGGCCATCGAAAGCTGGATCAACGCGCAGGTGACCAACTCCAATCGGGCGCGCACGCTCTCCATCTATCGTTTCGTCGATCTCGGCTCCGTCACGCTTGCGCAATATATCATTCCTGTCGCGGGCATCGACGGACCCGTGGTGTTTTCGCTGATCGCCATGGCGCTGACGCTGTCGCTGGTGCCGATCTCGCTTGCCGACAAATCCAACCCCTCGCCGCCGAAACAGATACCCTTCAATCTCTTCGCGGTGTGGCGCATCTCGCCGCTTGCCGTCGTCGGCTGCGTGGCCGTCGGTCTCAGCATGGCGGCGTTTCGCAATATCGGCCCGATCTATGCCGAACAGATCGGCCTTTCCGTCACCGCCATCGCCACCTTCATGAGCGCCGGCATCATCGGCGGCGTGGTGCTGCAATATCCGCTCGGCGTTTATTCCGACCGCTATGACCGGCGCATCGTCATTCTCGCCACAACGGCCGGCTCGGTCGTCGTCGGCCTGTTCCTCGCCTTCTTCGCCGGAACCGATGAATGGAGCAACATCATCGGCGTCTTCATCTTCGGCGCCTTCGCCCTGCCGCTCTATTCGCTGAGTTCCGCCCATGGCAACGACCATGCCAGGGAAGGCGAACACGCGATGATGTCGGCCGGACTGCTGTTCTTCTGGTCGGTGGGCGCAACCGTCGGTCCGCTGCTCGCCTCCGTGCTGATCGACCAGTTCGGCCCGAAGGCGCTGTTCAGCTATACGGCCGCGATCCAGATGGTTTTCATCGCCTATACCATCTACCGGCTGCAGGTGCGCGAAGCTGTGCCCGTGGAGGAGCGGAACTGGCGGTTCAGCTCGCTTTTGCGCACGTCCGCCTATTTCCAGAAGCTCGCCGCGGCTCCGCCGCCCAAAAAGGATGAACCGGAGCCCCATCCGCCCGAGAAAAACGATCCTTGAGCCTTCAAAAGCGGGCTTTGTATTGACATGCGCCCGGCAAAGGGAAAGTAAGACGGATAATTTTCACGATTGGCCAATAACAATGATTGAAACGACTGCCGCCCTCGCCGAAGCCTGCACGGAACTGGCGAAATCGGAATTCATCACCATCGACACCGAATTTCTGCGGGAAACGACCTTCTGGCCGGAACTCTGCCTCGTGCAGATGGCAAGCCCGACGCTCGAAGTGCTGGTCGATCCGCTGGCGAAGGGTCTCGACCTGACCCCTCTTTTCGAACTGATGGCCAATCCTGCTGTCGTGAAGGTTTTCCACGCGGCGCGACAGGATATCGAGATCATCTACCATCTCGGCGGGCTTATTCCACACCCGATCTTCGACACGCAGGTCGCCGCCATGGTCTGTGGTTTCGGCGATTCGATCTCCTACGACCAGCTGGTGCAGAAGATCAAAAACGTCCAGATCGACAAATCCTCGCGTTTCACCGACTGGAGCCGCCGTCCGCTGACCGAAAAGCAGCTGGATTACGCGCTGGCCGACGTGACCCACCTGCGCGATGTCTATCTCTCGCTGAAAGCCCAGCTCGAGCGCGAAGGCCGCTCGCTGTGGCTGACCGAAGAGATGGATATTCTCGAGTCTCGCGACACCTATGACATGCATCCCGACGATGCCTGGCTCAGGCTGAAATCGCGCCTGCGCAAGCCGACGGAACTTGCGATCCTCAAATTCATCGCCGCCTGGCGCGAGCGCGAGGCACGCTCCCGCAACGTGCCGCGCTCGCGCGTCCTGAAGGACGATGCGATCTTCGAAATCGCCCAGCAGCAGCCGAAGGACGCCGAGGCGCTGTCGCGGCTTCGCACCATTCCCAAGGGCTGGGAGCGCTCCGCCTCCGGCACCGCCATCGTCGAAACGGTGAATGCGGCGCTGGCGCTGCCGAAAGAGGAAATGCCGAAGGCGCCGCGTCACAGCCACGCACCGGAAGGCTCCGGCGCTGCCGTGGAACTTTTGAAAGTTCTGCTGAAGCTGACGGCGGACAAGCACGGCGTCGCCGCCAAGGTCATCGCCAACAGCGACGATCTCGACAAGATCGCCGCCGAGGGCGAAAAGGCGACCGTGGCGGCGCTGACCGGCTGGCGGCGGGAACTCTTCGGCGATGTGGCCCTGAAGCTCATCAATGGCGAAGTCGCGCTGCGCTTTGCCGGCAAGAAGGTCGAGGCGGTGGAGGTTGCGGCAGGCGAGCCGTAACGGCCCGCCGCTTTCCACCCCAATTTTGCCCGCATCGCGTCCCATCTCTTTGCCGGTGGTCGTGCGATTTAAGGGTCTTGCCATGAAACCTGCCCGCATTCCGCTGCTCGCTGCCCTTCTGGCGGCGGCAGGTGTTCTCCCCTCCCTTCCCGCCGGAGCCGCCGAGAACAGGGTCGATCTCCAGGGCGAATGGACGACCGACTGCCTGAAGATCGGCAAGAACGACAGGCACGGCGTCGTCACCCGCATCACCGTTCGCGACAATCGCATGCATGCGGTGTCGCAGCTCTATGCCCAAAACGGCTGCCAGCAGCCGACGCTGCAGGTGCGGTATGAAGGCACGCTGGATGGCGGCCTGAAAGATCAAGACAGCCTGCTCTTTGCCCATACCGTCACCGCGATCACCATGACGCCGAATGACGGCGACGTCGTCGACCGCTATAATCGCGACCCGAAAGGCATGGGCTGCGGCCTGAGCGGCTGGAAGGAGAACATTCCCTTCGACGTTGACGGCCGCACCTGCGCCGCCATCACCTTCGCCCGCAAGGGAGAAACCCTGTTCGACCGGGCCTGGATCGACGGCAACCGGCTGCGTTTTGCCGCCTTCCCCGTCAAATGGTCGAACCGCTCGCCGGACGACCGGCCGCAATCCCCGCTTGAAACCGTCTATTACAGAACATCCTATTAGACGTAGAACGGCGGCAAAGCCGATTTTGCGGCAACGGCGCAACAGCCTTACCAATCCTTCATGCAACCTTACCGATTGGTCACTTTTTGCGGCGCTTTTTCCACATTAATGTCGCATATGACCTGAACAGAAGCTTCGCCCGAAGGGAGCGGCCTGCCCTTTTTTGCCGAGACCAAAGCCTTCCCTTCCCGAGACCCAAGAACCGACATGAGAAAATTGCTGCCCATTCTGGATTACGTGGTGCTCTTCGTTGCCGTGGCCGGCAGCGGCGTGGCCTACGCCTTTCTGGAATATGGCGGCGGCGCATTGATCGGCGCGACCTATGCGCTGTTTGCCTGCGCACCCATCCTCGCCTTCGAGCGCGGTTACATCATGCCCGGCCTGTCGCGGCAGGTGAGCGCCTTGCCGACGCCGGCCTATATCGCCGTCGGCCTCATCATCTATGCCATTCTCGTCTTTTGCGGCTTCGGGCTCGGCGGCACGATCCTGTGGTTGAGCGGGATATTTCCCGGCACCTGGAAACGCGCCGTCCATGCCGAGGTGCAGACGCTGATCTTCACCCTGATTGTCTGCGGCATCATCGTCTTCATCATGCGGGTGCGCGAGCTTCTCGGCCGCGATATCTTCATCGACCTCATCCTGGGGCGTTATCGCCGGCCGGTCAGCGAAGACCGCGTCTTCATCTTCATCGATCTCGTCGGTTCCACCTCCTTCGCCGAAACCCATGGCGACCTGAAGGCCCAGGAATTTCTCGGCGAAATCTTCGCAAGCTATGCCGCACCTGTCAGGAAACACGGCGGTGTCATCGACGACTATATCGGCGACGCCGCCATCATCACCTGGCCCTATCACATGGCGATCCGGCGGGCGGCCTGCGTGCGCTGCGTCTTCGATATTCAGGCGACCATTGAAAACACCCGCGACATGTGGCTTTCCCGCTTCGGAGAGGTGCCGCGCCTGCGCTTCGCCATCCATGGCGGGCCGGTCATCACCGCGGAAATCGGCGTCGATCACCACAAGATCACCTATTTCGGCGATACGGTGAACACGACCTCGCGGCTCGAATCGCTGAGCAAGATGCTCGGCCATCCGGTGCTGATTTCCGCCGATCTCGCCCATCAGCTGGTGCTTCCGAAGGGCGTGCGCAGCGAATATCTGGGCGAACATGCCGTCAAAGGCCGTGGCCAGACGCTGGGCGTCTGCACGCTCAGCCAATATCAGGCGCCCGCCGAATAGGGGCCACCGGCGCAAAAAAGCCGTGCGGCCCATCTGCGGACGATGGCCGTCATCAAAATTCATCAAAGCTTCAAACGGCAATCACCTGCCTGTCATGCGACGACCCTATCGCGTCAATCCTGTCTTCAACAGGTATTGAGAGGGGTCTCCATCATGAAGCACATTCTTTTCGCACCTTTCGCGGTTCTCGCGCTCGCCGCCGCGGCGCACGCGGCGGAAAAGGAATTTCCGGCAAAGCTGGTCTCGCATGCCATTCTGCCCGCCAACACCATGATCGCCGCGCCTGCCGATGCGCCGGAGCACCTCAAGACCTCCGCCAAATTCACCACGGCCGACCGCAAGCGCGCCGAGGGCCTCGGCACCGTGCCCGGCAAGGACGGCGTGCGCCTGACCGGCCTTTCCATGCCGTTCAACGGCCAGCCGATGCAGGGCTTTTCCGGTATCAGGGCCATGCCGGACGGCAGCTTCTGGAGCCTTTCCGACAACGGTTTCGGTTCCAAGCTCAATTCCAGCGACGCCATGCTGATGCTTCGCCATCTGAAGTTCGATTGGGACGCCGGCAAGGTCAACGCGCTTGAAACCGTGTTCCTCTCCGATCCCGACATGAAGGCGCCCTTCCCCATCGTTCTGGAAGGCTCGAGCAAGCGTTACCTGACGGGCGCGGATTTCGACGTCGAATCTATTCAGCCGGTCGCTGACGGTTTCTGGGTCGGCGAGGAATTCGGCCCCTACATTCTGAAATTCACCCGCGACGGCAAGCTGACCGACGTGATTTCGACCAAGGCCGGCGACATCGAGGTGAAGTCTCCCGACCATCCGGCTCTTGCCCTGCCCGGCAACCCGACACAGAAAATGCCGGCTTTCAACCTGAAGCGTTCAGGCGGTTATGAGGGCATGGCGCTCTCCAAGGACGGCTCGAAGCTCTACGGCCTGCTGGAAGGCCCGCTCTACATGGCCGACGGCCAGGTGGAAAAAACCGAAGACGGCGCGACCGCGCTGCGCATCATCGAACTCGACACCGCCAAGAAGGCATGGACCGGCCGCAGCTGGCTTTATCCGCTGGCGGAAGGCGGCGAGGCAATCGGTGACTTCAACATGCTGGACGACACCACCGCCCTCGTCATCGAGCGCGACAATGGCGCCGGCACGGCCGACAAGGCCTGCGCCGACCCCAAGGCTCCGGCTGCGGACTGCTTCGCCCGCCCTGCCAAGCTGAAGCGCATCTACAAGATCGAATTCAACGACACCAATGTCGGCAAGGCCGCCCGCAAGATCGGCTATATCGACCTGATGAAGATTTCCGACCCGGATAACAAGAAGCGTCAGGGCGGCGGCAACGGCTATTACGACATGCCTTTCGTCACCATCGAGAATGTCGACCGCGTCGATGCCACCCATATCGTCGTCGGCAACGACAACAACCTGCCCTTCTCGGCCGGCCGTGCGCTGGACAAGGCTGACGACAACGAATTCGTCCTGCTCGACGTCAAGGACCTGCTCGAGGCGAAGTAAGACCAAGGCTGCTGTCACTTGCTTTGACGGCCGCGAATGATCCGGACGGAGCGCCCGGCAGACACAAATGTCTGCATGGCGCTCCGTTCCGATTTTCCAGAGCTGGAGCAATTTCGGTGAACGCCGGTTCACCTCCATTGCTCTAACTCTTTGTTTTTACGCATTTCCGGACGCAAAGCCGAGCGCACTTTCGCTGGAAATGCTTTAACCGAAACATGCTTGCGGAAAAGAAGACGTTTCATGCAGGACCATGCAGAAAGACTTTATTACGCCCTGAAGAAAAGCTGGTCGGGCGAGACGAGCGGCCTCTGGTCGCGCGAAAATCCCGCCAAGGGGCAAGGCAGCGTCACCGCGCTGGTGGTGCAGGATATTTTCGGCGGCGAGCTTGCCAAAACCGCTGTCAGCGGTGCCGATCATTTTTACAATATCGTCGAAGGCACCCGCTGGGATTTCACCTTCAGCCAGTTCGATATTCCGGTCGGCTATCAGGACAGGCTTGCCAGCCGCACGGAAGCCATGGCGACGATAACGCCGCTGCAATATGCCTATCTCAGCGCCTGCATCCGCAAGGCGCTCGGGCACGGCTGAGCCGTTTGCAAAGCAGTGCCAGCCGATTGCCGTTTCGATCCGCGCATCACGGCACGGCGGTCAGCCAGGGTGTTGCGTTTCAAGACCAAGATGTCAATCTTTCCCGCAAAGCGGACACAATCCTTGCGATAATATCGCCTGTGGAATGGTTGCACCGACAGGAGAGATATTCGATGAGGGAGAGTTGCCCGGTTCTGACACCGGCGGAACGGCAGGTACAGTCCATATTGGAGCGCACGGAAGCAGCGATGATGACCACCATTCACGCAGCGCTCGAGCGTGCCAGCAAAGAGGTCACTGAGGCATTCCGGGCCGTCGATTCAGACATGCAGCCACCGCCCCACGACTATTTTGCCGCTGTCGCCCATCAGCAGCTCTTCCTGATGTTATGCGGGGCCGACCCGAAAACCTTCGAGGGCGGAGACCCCAAAATCGCCGGCCACATCATTCGGAACGCGCAAAACATATCCGACCACTACTGGAAGAAAACGCCTGCCGCGGCGGATGTCCCCGGCAAGTGATACATTCCGCGTGAAGACAGGATTTTGCGTCACGCGGCATCGCGCGCGATCTGCGTTTTAGAAAGGATGCCAGGCCCGGCCGGACTCCTTTGGTCATTCCACGTCACAGCACCTTCATCATCGCCGGTTAAGCAGGCGCAAATCCGGAGGCAGGAATGGATTCGACCGCACAGATCAAGCGCCCGAAAATTGCAGAGACCGTCATCCATGCGACGGCGAGCATAAGAGATTCCAATATCGGCGAATGCTGTGAAATTCTGGCTGACACCTCCCTGCACAATGCCGAACTCGGCAATTACTCCTATCTTGGACCCCGTTGCATGGTGGGCGATGCAACGATCGGAAAATTCTGCGCCATCGCCGCAGAGGTCAGGATAGGCGCTCCGAACCATCCGATGGACCGGCCATCCATGCACCGTTTCAGCTATTGCCCTGAATATTATTCTGCGGATGCCGTGCGCGATGACGCCTTTTTCGACCGGCGCAGGGAGGACCGCGCCGTCATCGGTCACGATGTCTGGATCGGTCACGGGGTTATCGTCTTGCCGGGTGTCACGGTTGGAGACGGGGCAGTGCTCGCCGCCGGCGCGGTCGTCACCAAAGATGTGCCGCCCTATACCATCGTCGGCGGCGTTCCCGCGAAGATCATTCGGGAACGATTTTCGCGATCCATCGCGGAAAAGCTTACTTCAATCGCATGGTGGGACTGGCCATTCGAAACGATCATGGCGCGGCTCTCCGACTTTCAGTCGAGCGACATAGAAGCCTTTTGCGAGCGCTGGTCATAGTGGAGGCCAAGAGCGTTCCTGTCGCGAAACAGAAACGCGCCGTTCGTTACTCGAACACGAACGCCAGCCGCTTGCCCGTCAGCTTCGCCAGTTGCTGCAAACGCCCGTCCAGCCGCTCGCCGGCGAAGTCGCAATAATCGTGCGGCACGACGAATTCCAGATCGAGATCGGGATTACCGGATTTGCGGAATTTGAGGTGATCGACGACGCCCGGCATCGAAGCCGAGAAGAGATAGACGACGCGCAGCAGGCCGCCGAGCAATTTACCAAGCTCCTGCAACCGGTCGCCCGCCATGGCGGCGAGCGGCTGCGTGGTGCCGTTGTCGTTCAGACCTTCGAAGCGATAATAATTGGCAAGCGCAATATAGGCGCGGCCGGGATGGGTGATCGCCACGAAGGAAGAATGGGCGATGATGTTGAGCGCCTGCAATCCGCGATAGTCGGGATGGGCGCGCCAGCTGATATCGGCGAGAAGGCAGGCCGCCTGCCGGTAACGGCTCTCCTCTTCGGTCTCGTCAACGCCGAAGACCGGGAAGGTGCGGCCGCTCCAGTCCGCCAGTTCGCGCGCATGTTCCGGCGAGCGGGCGCGCAGAATGGCAAGCTCATCGGCCGCAACCAGCAGCGGATCGGAATCCCGCTCTTCTTCCGTCAACAGGGAATAAAGATAACCTTCGCGCACGCCCTGCGCCGAGAAGGCGATCCTGGCCGGCTTCATCATTTTCAGAACTTCGCGCATGGCGATGGCGCCGAAGGGCAGAAGCGAGCGGCGGTTCTTGGAGACCGCCTGCCAGGCCGGATCCTTGCTATCCCGGGAGACGATGACCTCCTCGAGAAAATTCAGCATTTCCTCCAGCGGCAATTCGTAGCCCTGCATCATATGCAGCGGATAGCCCGATATTTCCATATGCAGCTTGGCGATGTTTCGCCAGGTGCCGCCCACCGCGTAAAAGGTGCGCCCCTCACCCGCCGCCAGAAGCCTGGCGAAGGATTTGACGTGTTTTCTGGCAATCGTCGCCGCTTTTTCCAGCGAGCCGTCCGACTGCTCCGACAGCCGCAGGCCGCCGAGCGGCAGGGTTATGCCCTCGCCGCAGCTCTTGCCCTTGATGTCGATGAGTTCGAGCGAACCGCCGCCCAGGTCACCGGCGATGCCGTCTGGATCATGGAAACCGCTGATCACGCCATAGGCGGAATAAAGCGCTTCCTTTTCGCCTGACAGCACCTCGATCTCGCAGCCGAGAATGGCTTCAGCCTCGCGGATGAAATCCGGGCCGTTTTCCGCCTCACGCGCCGCGGCCGTCGCCAGCACATAGAGCTTCTGCGCCTGCGCCTGCTCGGAAAGGACATGAAAACGCCGAAGCGCCATCAGCGCCCGGCTGACGCCTTCCTCATGCATGCGGCCCGTCAGCGCCAGTCCCTTGCCAAGGCCGCACAGGACCTTTTCATTGAACAGCACCGCAGGCGCGCGGGAAAGACCTTCATATACGACGAGACGAACGGAGTTCGAACCAATATCTATGACGGAAACGGGGGCAAGGCCGGTCAGCCGCCCCTGTGCTTCTGATCGAGTCATTCAGCCTGTTTCTTGCGGGACGAAATCAACCCGGCAATCAATTTGGGCGCACTGGATTTCAAGGCTTCACCACGTCCGGAAAGGCTGGGATTGGTCATGAAATAGTGCTGCGCGTTGAACGGTTCTTCGCCTTTACGCACCTCGATGCGCCTCGACGTTCCGTCCGCAAGTATCTCGTAGCTCTGCTGGTTGTCAATGAGATTGCCCAGCATAATCTGTGAAAGAACCTGCTCATGCACGGTGGGATTGGTGAGCGGAACCAGCGTTTCCACACGCCGATCAAGGTTGCGCGGCATCATGTCGGCCGAGCCGATATAGACCAGCGCCTTGTCCGACGGCAGGCCGAAACCATTGCCGAAGCAGAAGATGCGGCTGTGTTCGAGGAAGCGGCCGACGATGGATTTGACGCGGATATTATCGGACAGGCCGGGCACCTGCGGGCGCAGGCAGCAGATGCCGCGCACGACAAGATCGACCTCCACGCCAGCGGCGCTGGCGCGGTAGAGCGTATCGATGATTTCAGGATCGACCAGCGAATTCATCTTCATCCAGATCGCCGCCGGCGCGCCGCGCTTGGCATGTTCGATCTCTTCGTTGATGTGCTTCACGATGCGGGCGCGCAGCGTATAGGGCGAAACGGCCAGCTTCATGCCCTCTTCCGGCTCGCCGTAACCCGTGATGAAGTTGAAGATATTCGCCATGTCATGGGCGATCTTCGGATTGCAGGTGAAGAAGGACAGGTCGGTATAGATCTTGGCGGTGATCGGGTGATAGTTGCCGGTGCCGAGGTGGCAATAGGTTCTGAGCTTGCCGTCCTCGCGGCGCACAACCATCGACATCTTCGCGTGGGTCTTGAGTTCGATGAAGCCGAAGACGACCTGCACGCCGGCGCGCTCCAGGTCGCGCGCCCAGCGAATATTCGCCTCTTCGTCGAAGCGCGCCTTCAGCTCGACCAGCGCGGTGACGGATTTGCCGGCTTCGGCCGCGTCGATCAGCGCACGAACGATCGGGCTGTCATTGGAGGTGCGGTAGAGCGTCTGCTTGATGGCGAGCACATCGGGATCGCGCGCGGCCTGCAGCAGGAACTGCACGACCACGTCGAAGCTCTCATAGGGATGGTGAACCACCATGTCCTTTTCGCGGATGGCGGCGAGGCAATCGCCGGCATGTTCGCGCACACGCTCGGGGAAACGGGCGTTATAGGGTTCGAATTTCAGATCGTCGCGCGGCGCGCGGACGATTTCCGAGATGGTGTTGAGCGCGAGAAGACCGGGCAGAACGGCGACGCGGTTATCCGGCACGCCAAGCTCATGCACCACGAACTGCCTGAGCGACTGCGGCATTTCACTGTCGGTCTCGATGCGGATGACGGAACCGCGGCGGCGGCGCTTCAGCGCGCTCTCGAAGAAACGGACCAGATCTTCCGCCTCTTCCTCCACCTCGATATCGCTGTCGCGGATGATGCGGAACGTACCGGAACCGCGCACGGTATAACCGGGATAGAGCCGGTGGATGAACAGGCCGACCACATCTTCAAGCGTGATGTAGCGGATGGCGTTCTTTTCGTCCGGAAGCCGCACGAAACGGTCGAGCGCAGGCGGCAGGCGCAACAGCGCCGTCATCGGCTCGCGGCCGTTGACGCTGTCGAGCTGCAGGCCCATGGAAAAGCCGAGATTGGGAATGAAGGGGAACGGGTGCGCCGGGTCGATGGAGAGCGGCGTCAGAACGGGGAACATGCGTTCCTCGAACTCCGTTTCCAGCCAGGTGCGGTCCGCATCTGAAAGTGCGGCGGGCCGCACGATGAAGATTTCTTCCTTGGCAAGGTACTGCTGCAGGACGGCGAGCGAGGCCTGCTGCTCCATCTGCAGATTGTCGATTTCCTTCAGAATATCTTCAAGCTGTTCGGCCGGCGTCTTGCCGTCCGGCGTCCTGACGGTGATCTTCTGGCGCACCTGCCCTTCAAGGCCGGCGACGCGGACCATGAAAAATTCATCGAGGTTGGCGGCCGAGATGGAGAGGAAGCGCAGCCGCTCCAAGAGCGGATGATCCGTGTTCAGCGTTTCTTCGAGAACGCGGCGGTTGAACTGGAGCCAGGAGAATTCGCGGTTGATGAAACGCGCCGGGCTGTCCCAAAGGCTCTCGCCCTCAGTCACGGGCTGAACCTTGTTGAAGTCTTCCTGCGCGATAGCGTCCATTCCCTGTTCCATCCCCTGACCGATTTCCGTCCCGTGATCCTGCTGCATCGCGCGATCGTCCTTCTTGCCCGTATAACAGTTTGACGACGGAACTGTGACAGTCAATCGACGTCCAGTCCGCTGCCCGCCGCTGCGTTGTCCATCGCGTTGAGGACCTCCGCCACCAGCGGCCGTGTAATTCTCGTTCCACGCGCAAGCGCCAGCCGGTCGATCCGGTCCACGATCGTCTGCGCCGTATCGAGCGAACGCTCCATTCTATTGACGATGTAACCTATGAGTTTGTCATCCATGTAAAGCTGCCGGTCGGCGAAGAGTTTCACCAGCACCTGCGCCAAAAGCCCCTCGTCCGGCTCTCCGGTTTCCACCACCGTTACGGCTTTGAGGCGCGAGCGCAGATCGGGCAGCGTCACCGGCCACGCGGCCGGCCATTGCCGGCTCGTCATCAAAAGCGTGGTGCCGTGCTGGCGCACGCTGTTGATGACATGGAAAAGTTCGGTCTCGTCAAAACCGCGCCGGTCGGCGTCCTCGAAAAGAACAGGCCCCGTTTCGGCCGTACGCGCGGCATCCGAGCCCGTCTCGGGGTGAATGTCGCGCGCGTCGCTGATATTTTTCCAGATATTGGCGAGATGCGATTTTCCCGAACCCGGCGGCCCGGCCAGCACGACGACGGGCGAGCGCCAGTTCGGCCATTCATCGATGAGGCTGACGGCAGCCGCAAGCGAGGCGGAGACGAGGAGATCATCCCTGCCGGAAGCGGACTGGTGCGAGAATGCGAGCGGCAGCTGCTCGGCCTTCGACCGGGCGTTGTCGGTTTTGATTTGGTCAGTCATCGTCAGCTCTAAGAGTCAACCTTGCCGGAGGACGTTTCCCCTTCTTCCAGGGTAGGGTTTGTGTCCCAGGGAAGGTTGGCGGCATGCCCGTGGTAAAGATCGCTTTCAAGATACCGCGACAGGGCGAAGCGGACAAGCACGCCGACCGCAGCGGCAGCCGGCACCGCGACGAGAAGCCCGACGAAACCGAAAAGCGCACCGAAGGCGAAAAGGGCGAACATGAGCCAGACCGGATGCAGGCCGACGCTTTTGCCGACAAGCTTCGGCTGCAGGATGTTGCCTTCGATGAACTGGCCGGAGAAGAACACCACAAGCGTCAGGAACACATAGATGTAATCCGGCCAGAACTGCACGATGGCGACGCCAACGGCGAGGATGAGGCCGACCATGGAGCCGATATAGGGAATGAAGCTGATGAGGCCTGAGAAAAGCCCGATCAGCAGGCCGAAGTTCAAACCCACGAGCGACAGGCCGACGGCGTAATAAACGCCGAGAATGATGCAGAGCGACCCCTGCCCGCGCACGAAACCGGCAATGGTCTTATCCATGTCGCGGGCGATCTGGCGGACGGTATGGACATAATCGCGCGGTATCCAGCTATCGACCTTGTCGATCATCCGATCCCAGTCGAGCAGCAGATAGAAGGCAACCACGGGCGTGACGACCAGAAGCGACATGACATCGACCAGCGATTTGCCGGAATTCCATATCTGCGTCAAAAGCGTGCCGATGAAACCCGCGCCTTCGGTCAAAAGCTTCGAAAAATTCTCCTTCACGGCGTCGATCTGGCTGCTCACCCAATCCGGCAGGAGATTGGTGTCGGCGCCGGCAATCAGCTGCTGTAGCGACGAGATATATTGCGGGATGCGCGTGATGAATTCCGAGGCCTGGGCGGCGATCAGCGGAATGATGATGATGAGCGACAGCGCAAAGATCAGCACGAAGGAGACGAGGATGACGACGGTGGCCATCAACCGGCTGAGGCCACGCCGTTCCAGCCAGTCGGCGACCGGGTCGAGAAAATAGGCAAGCGCCATGCCCGCCACGAAAGGCAGGAGAATGGAGCTGAAGACCATCAGGAAAAGGACAAAGACGGCAAGCACGCCAATCCAGAAAAACACCTGCCGGCGCAGGCTCGTACCGCTTACATGGGGTTGCATCCGTTCATCCTTTATCGCCGCACCGTCACCGCCCATGATGGAGATAGGATGCGCATATGCACATGGTCAAGACCGGCGCTTTCGCGCGTGGGCAGAAGGAGACTGCCCGCACAGCGGTAAAATCCCTCATTTCCGGCCAACCCCTCGCAACGGCAGGTTGACCGGCGGCAAATATTAGACAACTATCAAATATTGCCGGGCGGGCCAACGACGCTCCTTCATGTCCGGCGGCCGGGGGGCACGATGCAAAGCACCAGTGAAAATGGCATCGCGGAATATAATGCCGGTCTCTTCGATAATCCCGAAGTTGCCGAATGGTATGACAACCAGCAGCTTTACCCGGCCGAACGCATCATTCTCGACCAGTTCCGCCATGCCTATGCGGGCAAGCGGCTGCTTGACCTCGGCGTCGGCACCGGACGAACGACGAAGCCGCTTCTGCCGCTGGTGGGAGACTATATCGGCATTGACCGTTCGCAGCCGATGCTTGCGCTGGCGCGGCGCAATTTTCCAGCCGCCACGTTTCTCGACATGGATGTGCGGGCGATCGGCCAGTTCGGCGCGGAGCGTTTCGATTGCGTGCTCGGCGCGCTCGCGATTCTAAGCGCCTTCGACCACGAGGACCGGCTTGCCATCATCCATGCCGTGCGAAGCATCCTCGCACCTGGTGGATATTTCATCTTTTCGTTTCACAATCGCCAATGGAAGCGGGCCGGCGGCATGCCGCTGCACCGCCGCTCCTGGCACCCGCGCGAGGTGGTGAATTCGCTGCATCCGCAAAGCTGGATCAACTATCTGCGACTGCAACCTTCGACACGGCGGACACCGGAATATGCCATCCTCGCGGATCAGGCGCACCGCTGGAGCGGCCTGTTTTATTTCATCGACCTTGCCGCCCAGACCCGCCAGCTGGAAGCGGCGGGCTTCGAGATCGCCGCACGTTATGGCGAGAACGGACGGCCGATAGAGGAAAATTCCGATACTTCCAATGACGGCCTGCTCAATCTCGTCTGTCGCGCCGCGCCGCAGCCATCGTGAGCAGCCAATCCGGCAAGCCCCGCCAAAGCCGTTAAAAACCGGAGCTTTTGCCACTCAAACCCTTGCATCAGGCCCCGTCCCGTGCGAATGGCGACGCCAAAGGAACCAGCGGAGACGAGAGCCATGAGCCAGTCGGGCAAGAACGGTCTTACCTATAGTGATGCAGGTGTGGATATCGACGCCGGCAACCTGATGGTCGAAAAGATCAAACCGGCGGTGCGCTCCACGCGGCGTCCCGGCGCGGATGGCGAAATCGGCGGCTTCGGCGGCCTGTTCGATCTGAAAGCCGCGGGCTTCACCGATCCGGTTCTGGTGGCCGCCAATGACGGCGTCGGCACCAAGCTGAAGATCGCCATCGATGCTGACTATCACGACACCGTCGGTATCGATCTCGTCGCCATGTGCGTCAACGATCTCGTCGTCCAGGGCGCAGAACCGCTGTTCTTCCTCGATTATTTCGCCACCGGCAAGCTGGACCCGGACCAGGGTGCAGCCATCGTTTCCGGCATCGCCGCCGGCTGCCGCGAATCCGGCTGTGCGCTGATCGGCGGAGAAACCGCTGAAATGCCCGGCATGTATTCCGATGGCGATTACGATCTCGCGGGCTTTGCCGTGGGTGCGGCCGAACGCGGCCAGCTTCTGCCGGCCGGCGACATTTCCGAAGGCGACGTCATTCTCGGCCTCTCCTCTTCCGGTGTTCACTCCAACGGCTTTTCGCTGGTGCGCAAGATCGTGTCGATCTCCGGTCTCGACTGGAGCGCGCCTGCCCCCTTCGCGGACGGCAAGAAGCTCGGCGAAGCGCTGCTGACGCCGACCCGCATCTATGTGAAGCCGCTTTTGAAAGCGATCCGCGAGACCGGCGCGCTGAAGGCGCTGGCGCATATTACCGGCGGCGGTTTCCCGGAGAATATTCCGCGCGTTCTGCCCAAGCATCTCGCCGCCGAGATCGATCTCGATGCGATCAAGGTTCCCGCCGTCTTCTCGTGGCTGGCGAAAGCCGGCGGCGTTGAAGCGAAAGAAATGCTGCGCACCTTCAATTGCGGCGTCGGCATGATCGTCGTCGTTTCGGCTGAAAATGCCGAAAAGGTCACCGAGGTTCTGACTGCCGAAGGTGAAACCGTCTTCCCGCTCGGCCGCATGGTCGCCCGCGAAGAAGGCGCGCATGGCACCATCTACAAGGGCGCTCTCGGCCTATGATGAGCGCCGCCTTCCCGTCCGGCCGCAAACGCGTCGTCGTTTTCATTTCCGGCAGCGGCTCCAACATGGTGTCGCTGGCCAAGGCCTGTCAGGCGGCGGATTTTCCGGCGGAAATCGTCTGCGTCATCTCGGACAAGGCGTCTGCGGGCGGGCTGGAAAAGGCACGGAGCATGGGCATTCCCACGCTGGTCTTCGAACGCAAGACCTATGCCAGCAAGGCCGAGCATGAGGGCGCCATTCTGGCCGCACTTGGTGAAATCGCGCCCGATATCATTTGTCTTGCCGGCTACATGCGGCTGATATCGGGGGATTTCATTGCTCCCTATGAAGGGCGCATCATCAATATCCACCCTTCCCTGCTGCCGCTTTTCCCCGGCCTCAACACCCATCAGCGCGCCATCGACAGCGGCATGAAGATTTCCGGCTGCACCGTGCATTTCGTCACCGAAGGCATGGATGAAGGTCCGACCATCGCGCAGGGTGCGGTGCCGGTCATTTCCGGTGATACGGCCGAAACTCTGGCGGCGCGGATCCTGACTGTCGAGCATCAGCTCTACCCGCTTACCCTGAAGCGGCTTGCCGAAGGCAAGGTTCGGATGGAAGACGGCAAGGCGGTCTCCACGGATGGCGAAAGTAAAACTGAGTATTCCAACCTCATATCCGCCTTCTGATAAAGCTATAACTAAAGTACAAAATACACTCATAGTGGTATTTTTTGGAAAATAAACCGATCGTTTACCATAATCATCTTTAATGCCCGCAACGGCCCTTATTTCGGGCCCTCCGGTCATTCAGGAGCGATTATGCCATTTTCGAGATTTTCCCTGCCGCTTTCGGTTGTTCTGCTGGCGGGTGCCAGTCTGCCCGTCGCGGCTGAGCAAAGCGGCATTACAGCCTCAGTGGATGCCGGCGTTCTCAATCTTCGAGCGACCGAAACCGTCCATATCGGTGGGCGCAAGCTGAGCGAACTCGAATGGGAAACCAAAAACGCCGTGGCATTGCGCGGCTCGCTCGGGCTTGAACTTGCGCCCGGCTGGCGCGTCAAGGCGGAAGGCCGCGTCGGCTTCGAGGGCGACGGCTACATGACCGACTATGACTGGGTTTGGCCTTTTTCCAGAGATAGCTCCAAGGACAATTGGAGCCACCGTTCCCAGCATGACGATACGCGGCTCGACCATTATTTTTCGGGAAACCTCGAGCTCAATCGCATGTTACTGGACGATCCGCAGCAATATCTCAGCGCCGGCGTCGGTTTTCGTTATACGGATGTTCAATGGTCCGCTTATGGCGGCAACGCCGTTTACAGCGTTTTCTCCCCCCGCGATTTCTCCGGCAAATTCAAGGATGGCCTCAAGGGGATCACCTATCGCCAGCAAATCCCGGTTTTCTACGGCAACCTGACGGGCGGCCAGAGGTTCGGCAACTGGTCACTCAATCTGGGCCTCGAAGGCGGCGCCATGGTCTACGGCAAGGCGACCGACGATCACTGGCTGCGCGACATGCGCTTTACCGACAAATTCGACGTCGCCGGCATGTTCGGGGTGAAGGCCGGCGTCGCCTATGACCTGACCGAGAATGCCTCGATCTATCTCGACGGCGCATATGACTATACCAGCCTCGGGCGCGGAGACACCCACTACAGCGGCGCAGGCGCCGGAAACCTGTCATCGGAAAAGAATGCCGGCGGCGGTGACTTGCAGTCGATTTTCGTGGGGATGGGTGTGAAAGGCAGGTTTTGATTCGGCAGTGCCATTCGTGGTAATAAGCCCAGTGACCAAGCCAACTCCTCTCCTATTCTCGTAAAAATATAGGCGAGGCTGAGCTGCAATTATATCATACTTGGAAAGGAGGTCGCCGTGCGTGTTGTGAAGACAATTCATTCCCAAGCCCGGCGAAGTCTCATCGCCAAGATAAGGAAAGAGCGGGCACAACGAAAACAAGCAACCGCGGATCAGGTCACTAAATGGAAAAATGTAGGGCGCAAGTAACCGCGTCCACTACGAAGGCCTTGACCGTCACTTTCCGAGTCCGGCACGATTTAACATCGCCCATTGCAGCAGAATGATCGTCTTGGCATCGGTGATTTCACCCGATGCGATCATCGCGAAGGCTTCATCCAGCCGGTAGGTCAGAACCTCCAGATCCTCGCCTTCGTCCTCCAGTCCACCGCCGCTGCCGGCCTGCACGTCAAGATCGATGCGGGCGACGAAGAGGCTGACCTTTTCCGTCAGCGTACCGGGGCTGGCATACATATCGAACAGATAGTCGACCTTTTCGACGGCGTAGCCGGATTCTTCCATTGCCTCACGGCGAATGGCGACGGCCGCGTCGTCGTCGTCGAGAAGCCCCGCAGGCACCTCGATCATGAAGCTTTGATCGCCGTTCACGAAGGCGGCGGGGCGGAACTGGCGCACCATCACCACGCTGTCGCGCTTCGGGTCATAAAGGAGAATGGCGGCGGCGCTGCCATGGTCGTGGACTTCCCGGACGATACGGATGGTTTTGCCATCCGGCATGCGCTGGTCGAAAACGAGCTTCTGCATATGCACGAAGCCCTTCCAGACGGTTTCTTTTTCCACCAGCCGGATTCTGCCCGCATCCGTGTCGGCCGGAACGTTTTTCGCCTGCGTCTGTGTCACCGGATATGTCCTTGCCTGTCGTGGAATTTCAGCCTGCCCGTGTTGCGGCGCAATATCAAGCCTCGCGAGTCCCGTCATCGCGGCGGAGCCACACCTTGTTGTCGTGAAAAGCCGCACCGCCATAGGGGGCGACGGCATCGGCGCCGGTCAGCACATTGATGCCTTCGCCATCCAGATGCGCCCTGTTTGGCCACAGCCCTTCGGCGATCAGCACACCCGGTCTTGCACCCTCCACGATTTTCGCATGGAGACGCACTTCGCCGCGGCCATTGCCGATGCGGACGATGTCGCCATCGGCGATGCCGTTGCCGCTCGCATCTTCGGGACAGATCATCAATTCCGGGCGGCCTTCCTTCTGCACGGAGGTCTTGGTTTCCGCGAAGGTGGAGTTCAGGAAGTTGCGTGCCGGCGATGTCGCCAGCCGGAAAGGATGGTCACCGTCCACGGTTTCGATAACGTCGACCTGATCCGGGAATTTCGGAAATTGCGTAACAGGCCCCATCACACCGATATTTTTCGGCGGTTTGTTCGGAGACGGTCCAGTCGCCCATTCGGGGCTGAAGCGGAATTTGCCATCGCCGTAACCGAATCCTTCGAGATAATGCGCCACCTCGAAGGACGGTTGCGCATCGATCCACTTCTCTTCAGCCAGCGTGTCGAAATCGCCCCAGCCGCTGACTTTGAGCATACGATCAACATGATCGCGGGCCGAAAGGCCGAAGCCTGGCATATGGTCGACGCCGAGGCGTTTTGCCAGTTCCTCGATGACGAAGAGATTGGTACGCACCGTTTCCGGCGGCTCCACCAGCTTGGGCCCAAGCAGAATATGGTTCTGTCCGCCGGCGCGGTAGATGTCGTCATGTTCGAGGAACATGGTCGCAGGCAGCACGATATCGGCCACATCGGCTGTCTCCGTCATGAACTGCTCATGCACGGCGACAAAGAGATCGTCGCGCAGGAAGCCCTGTTTCACCAGCCGCTGTTCGGGCGCGACATTGACGGGATTGGTGTTCTGGATGAGCAGCGCCGTCACCGGGCCGCCGTGGCGCAGCGCTTCCGCGTCCCCCGTCAGCACGCGGCCGATCTGCGACTGGTCGAGCTGGCGCACCTCGGGGTCGGCGTAAGAACTGCCCATCAGCTCCGCCTTGTTGAGCCGGAAGATGTCGCCATTGTTGTGGAACGCGCCGCCGCCCTCATATTGCCAGGAGCCGAGAACCGTGGCGATGGAAAGCGCCGCATGCATGGCGACCGCGCCGTTGCGCTGGCGGGCAAAACCATATCCGAGCCGGAAGAAGGTCTTCTTCGTGGCGCCGACCAGCCTTGCGAAATCCTCGATCTCGTCGACGGAGAGGCCGGTGATTTCGGATGCCCATTGCGGCGTCTTCGTCTTCAGATGCGCCTCGAGCCCGGGCGGATCGTCGGCGAAGCGCGCCATATAATCACGGTCGGCGTAACCGTCGCGGAAGGCGATGTGCATGACGGCGCAGGCAAGTGCGGCATCCGTGCCGGGGCGGACGACGAGGCGCATATCCGCCTGCTTCATGGTCGGATTGTCGTAGATATCGACGACGACGATCTTCGCGCCGCGTTCCTTGCGGGCTTTCACCGCATGGGTCATGACATTGACCTGCGTGGCGACCGCATTGGTGCCCCAGATGACCACGACATCGGCCTTGGCGATCTCGCGCGGATCCGGGCCACGCAGCGCGCCGGTGCCCATCACATAACCGGTCCAGGCCATGTTAGTGCAGATCGAACCGAAAAAGCCGGAATATTTTTTGGCGTGGCGCAGCCGCTCAATGGAATCCCGCTGCACCTGTCCCATGGTGCCGGCGTAGAAATACGGCCATATCGCCTCAGCACCATGCCGCGCCTCGGCCTTGACGAAGGCGTCCGCCACCTCGTCCAGAGCCGCTTCCCAAGAAATCTCCTGCCAGTCGCCGGCGCCCTTCGCACCCTTGCGGCGCTTCGGGGTCAGAAGACGGCCGGGATGATAGATGCGTTCGGAGTAACGCGCCACCTTGGCGCAGATCACGCCGGCGGTATAAGTATTGGCATTCGCACCGCGTACGCGGCCGATGCGGCCATCGGCATTGATGTCGACCTCGAGCGCGCAGGCGCTCGGACAGTCATGCGGGCAGACCGTGTGTCCGATACGGACTTCGGACTTCGGGGCGGCTTTTTCAGCGGAAATCGGGGTCGCAACGTTCATGTCTTTTGTATATTGCATCAACGATGCGGCAAAAAGGCCGAAGTGACGTCCATCAAGAATATTCATCCTGATCATTCATCCGGATAAACGGCAAGCGAGACACATCCATGAACTACCGCCACATCTATCACGCCGGCAATTTCGCGGATGTCCTCAAACATGCCGTTCTCGCCCGCCTCGTGCGTTACCTGCAGAACAAGGACAAGGCCTTTCGTGTGCTGGACACCCATGCCGGCATCGGGCTTTACGACCTCACCTCGGAAGAGGCGCAGAAAACCGGCGAATGGCAGACCGGTATCGGCAAGCTGATGGAGGCCGATCTGCCCGCCCCCATCGCCGAACTGCTGGAGCCTTATCTTGACGCCGTGAAGGAACTCAATCCGGAAGGTGGCGTGAAATTCTATCCCGGCTCACCGAAACTCGCACGCATGCTGTTTCGCCCGCAGGACCGGCTTTCGGCCATGGAACTGCACCCGGATGACAGCCGGGCGCTCGCGCGCCTGTTCGAGGGGGACTACCAGGTGCGTGTCACCGAGCTGGATGGCTGGCTGTCGCTCGGCGCGCATCTGCCGCCGAAGGAAAAGCGCGGCCTGATCCTCGTCGATCCGCCTTTCGAGCTTGAGAATGAATATCAGCGTCTGGCCGACGGCTTGAACAAGGCCTATCGGCGTTTTTCCACCGGCACCTATTGCCTGTGGTATCCCCTGAAGAAAGGCGCTCCGATCAAGGACTTTCACGAGCGGCTGCAATCCTTCGACATTCCGAAGATGCTGTGCGCGGAACTTTCCGTCAGAAGCGACCGGCTGGATGGCCTGAGCGGCTCCGGCCTCATCATCGTCAATCCGCCCTATACGCTGAAGGACGAGTTGCATACGCTGCTGCCCTACCTGAAGACAATGCTGGCGCAGGACAGGTTCGCCTCGCAGCGCGCCTTCTGGCTGCGCGGCGAGGAAAAATCGGAAGATAATTGAGGGGGCTATCTCAGCCCTTCCCGCCTCTGCGCCTGCGCAAGCTGTGACCGTTCGAAGAACAGGATCACGAACAGGGCCATGATGAAGGGAATGATGAGGTAGAACAGCCGGAAGACCAGAAGCGCCGCGATGACGTCCGCCGGGTTCATGTCCGGCAGGCCGGTGACGAAGACCAGCTCCAGCACCCCCAGGCCGCCCGGCGCGTGCGAGATGAGCGCCGCCGAGAAGGAAACCAGAAATATGCCGAGAATGACCATATAACCGGGATTTCCGGCTTCCGGCAGCGCGAAATAGATGATGCCCGCCGCCCCGATCAGCTCTATCGGACCGATGACGAGTTGCTGCGCAACAAGCTTTGGCGCGGGGTACGGCAGCACGAAGGAACCGATTTTCAGGGGTTTCAGCCTGAGCAGGCTGCCAAGAATATAAAGGCCGACGAAAAGGAGCAGCAGCACGCCTGTCGTGGTGGAGGCTTCGACGGGCAGAATGCCGGTAAACCGTTCGGTGATGTCAGGCTCGTAAAGCAGCACCAGCCCGATCAGCATGATCGTGCCGATGAGGAAGGTGAAGGAGCAAAGGCCGACAAGCACGCCCACTTCCGCCACACTCAGCCCCTTGGACGTATAGGCCCGATATCGCACCACGGCGCCCGAGAATACCGAGGCCCCAACATTGTGGGACAGCGCATAGGTGGTGAAAGAGGTGAGCGTGATGAAGAACCAGTTCACTTTGCGGCCAAGATGCTGCAACGCGATGCGGTCGTAACCGGCGAGCGCGGCATAGGCCAGCAATGTTGCAAGGCCCGAACACAGCCAGTCCCGCACGCGAATGGCTTTCAGACTGTCCCAGAGATCATCGAGCGACAGGCCGCGCAGTTCGTGAAAGAGCAACCATGCGGAAAAACCGATCGTCGCGAAGCCAACGACGGGCCAGATATATTTCTTGAATTTCATGCGGTCATGCCCGCCTATTTCCTCCAGCCTCACCCCAGCCCTGTTCCGTCTTTTGCGGAAGATTCGTTCGACTTTATTCGTTATGCGGCAAAGCTTTCAACCTTTTCATCAAAGATTGGCGGTTTGCCCCGTTCACAAGTTGATGTAAGACCGGATCGTCGCCCGCCGGCGATGTGAGGTCGTCCACTTTCCGGAGAACGTACACGGAATGAAGCGTTATGCCGGTTTCATCGCCCTGGGCCTTCTGTCGCTCGGCGCATTGTGGTTCGCGCGGGAAAATCCGGCTCCGACCGAACCCGCCGGCAACCGGCAGACACAATCCCAATCGCAGACCGCCGGCAATTCCCGGTTGGATGCTCCAGGGCGCGACGTTTCCCGACAGGAGACGGGCAAAAACCCTGCGCCCCGCGGAAACGGGTTCGATTTTTACGTGCTGTCGCTCTCCTGGTCACCGGCGTTCTGCGCCAGCTCCGAAGGCTCGGGCAACCGCCAGCAATGCGGCAGCGACAGGCGTTACGGTTTCGTGGTGCATGGGCTGTGGCCGCAGAACGAAAACGGCTATCCCGAATTCTGCCAAAGCGGCGAGCCCGACCGTGTTCCGGACGCGATCGGCCGCACCATGTTCGATATCATGCCGTCCATGGGCCTGATTGGCCACCAGTGGCGCAAGCACGGCTCCTGCTCCGGTCTGTCGCAGAGGGACTATTTCTCGGCGACACGGGCCGCCTTCGAAGCCATCCGGCTGCCGGGAAAGATCGCCTCCGGCGCCGAAGCCGCCACTCTCTCCGCCGATGCCATAGAAACCGCCTTCACCGATGCCAATCCCGGCCTGTCGAAACGCGGCATCTCCATCAGCTGCGACGGCAGGCGCCTTGAGGAAGTGCGCATCTGCCTCAACAGGGACATGACATTCCGCGACTGCCCCGAGCTTGACCGCAAGGGCTGCCGCGCCAACGCCACGGAAATCATCCCCATTCGCTAGAGCGCATCGAATGTTCCCTGTTGCGCTCTTCTACACATTTTCCAGACATAAAACCGCTATGCAGCTTTATTGACTAATCCAGTCCCCAGACGACAACCCACAGGACACGACCATGGAACTGCTCTACTCGCCCGCCTCCCCCTACTCCGCCAAGGTATGTATGGCCGCGCGCCATCTCGGCATCGACATTACCTCCGTGCGTGTCGATACCAATGCCGAGCCCGCAACGCTGATGGACAACAATCCGCTCGGCAAGATTCCGGTCCTGCTTCTGGATGAAGGCGGCTCGGTCTATGACAGCGTGGCGATCATGCATTATCTCGACCGTCTTTCGGGCGGCAAGCTCTACCCGAAAAAGAACGGCAAGCGCACGGATGTGGAAATTCTCGAAGCGCTGTGCGACGGCATCATGGATTGCCTGCTGGCCATCGTTTACGAGCGCCGTTACCGCCCGGAAGACAAGATCCACCAGCCATGGATCGACAAGCAGTGGAGCAAGGTGGTCCGCGGGCTTGATTATCTCAACACCAACCTGCCGAAAACCGGCAAGAAGCTGCATGGCGGCCATTTCGCCCTTGCCGCGATGATCGGTTATCTCGACCTGCGTTTCGCCGGCGAATGGGCCGAAGGGCGCGATGCGCTGGCCGCCTGGCCGGAAACCTTCGGCAAGCGTTTCGAAGCCTATGCGGAAATGAAGGCCGCCGCCTGAGGCGAATGCAGACGAATGCCTGGCCGGAAGGCCGGGCATTCATCCCGACACTTAAGACCGAAAAACAAAAAAGCCGGGGCGAAAACCCCGGCTTTTCCAATAGCGATCCTTGAGGGATCAGAACTTGACGCCGATACCGGCCTTGACGGAGTGGTCGTCATAACCACGCGAGAAGGCGTCGTTGCCGAGCGTGTAGTCCTTCTTCTGGTAGTCGCTGTAGCGATATTCCAGACGAGCGGTGATGTTGTCGGTAACCATGGCTTCAACACCGGCACCAACCGTGTAACCGAGAGCCGTGGCGCTGTCCTTGTTGACGCCGTCACGAACCTTGTTGTCGGAAACGGCGAGACCGGCCGTACCATAGAGCAGGAACGGGTTCATGTCGTAACCGACGCGGCCACGCAGCGAGCCGTTGACGCCCTGCTTGCCTTCGACGGCGCGACCTGCGACCGTACCGGCGGAACCGCGCTCGTCGCCGAGGTTGACGTCTGCTTCCGCACCGTAAACCAGCTGGCCGTTCTGCCAGTTGTAACCGCCGTAGAGACCGCCGCCAGCGCCCTTGGCGTCACGACCGTCGTTGCTGGAGCTGAAACGGCCCCAATCGTAATTGACCGTACCACCGAGGTAGGCGCCGGACCAATCCTTGACCGGCGCGGGCTGGTCGTAGGAAACCGGTGCCTGCGGCACTTCATTTACGGCGTCAGCGGCGTGAGCAGCCGAAAAGCCGGCGGCTGCCATGGTCGAAGCCATAAGGGTTGCTACGAAAATACGCATGCTATTCTCCTTTCAGGACCGCTCTGTACTCAAAACTATTGTTCTCAGACGCGGTGTAAACTCGTCGGGTTAATCGCCCCTCTGGAAACTGAATTTGATAGGAGAATGCGGAGATCAAAGAGCCAAAATGTGAATTGTTTGGGGCAGCGACGTGACTAGAATTAGACGTTGCCTAATTGCCACAAGGGGTTTATTAACCCTAATAGAAGCCTAACCAGCAATATATCGCCTTTAAACTTAGTTATATTCAAATTAAACCGAAATTGCATTGCGAATAAAAAATCGCCCAATTCTTTTGGGGCCGATGGACAGCTTGCGATTTGCATTTATATCCAGCAAATAGGACGGATATGAGCAAATGCAGGTCAGCCGTGAAAGAAAATATACAAAAGACAGTCTTGATAACGGGAGCCGCCCGCCGGCTCGGGCGGGCAATCGCCACCGATCTGGCCGCCCATGGCTTCGCCATCGCCGTCCATGCCAACGCATCCATGGCCAGCGCCGAGGAATTCGCTAACGAAATAAGGCAAAAAGGTGGCAAGGCCGTTGCCGTTCAGGCGGATCTGACACAATCCGGGCCTGCTTCGGGGCTCATCGAACAGGCTGCGTCAGTGCTGGGGCCTATCGGCGTCGTTATCAACAATGCGTCGGTTTTTCTCGACGACTCGGCGGACAAGCCCGATCCGGCGATCTTCGACGCGCATTTCGCCGTGCATGTGCGGGCGCCCTCCCTCATCGCCGCCGCCTTTCTCGAGCAACTGCCTGCCGACAAATCCGGGCTGATCGTCAATATCATCGACCAGCGCGTGCTTGCGCTGACGCCGCGTTTTTATTCCTACACGCTTTCCAAATCCGCCCTCTGGACGGCGACGCGAACGATGGCGCAAAGCTTTGCGCCGCGTGTGCGGGTCAACGCCATCGGGCCGGGTCCCACCTTCAAAAGCGAAAGACAGGCGCCCGAGGACTTTCAGGCGCAGATCGACGGCCTTATATTAAAGCGTGGTCCCGCACCGGACGAGTTCGGGCGGACGATTCGCTTTCTTTACGACACGCCGTCGGTCACCGGACAAATGATCGCGCTCGACGGCGGCCAGCATCTTGGCTGGGAAACCCCTGACGTGGCGGAGATAAATGAATGAACGGAAAGAAGCTGCCTGATGGCGGTATTCTCTTCGATGACACCGACGACGAAGATGACGATGCAAGCTTTGCCCCAACGGAAACGGCAGAGGCTTCGCGCGATGTCGTTGGCATGGACTGGAATGCGGGCTGGAAGAACGAATCCGGCCTGAAGGGCATGGACCTCATCGCCGAATTCGTCAAACACCTGCCCAACTCGCCGGGTGTCTATCGCATGTTCAACGAGGCGGGCGACGTGCTTTACGTTGGCAAGGCGCGCTCGCTGAAGAAGCGCGTCGGCAATTATGCCCAGGGCCGCGTGCATTCCAACCGCATTGCCCAGATGGTGCGTTTCACCACCCATATGGAATTCGTCACCACCCGCACGGAGACCGAAGCGCTTCTGCTGGAAGCGAATCTCATCAAGCGCTTGCGGCCGCGCTTTAACGTGCTTTTGCGCGACGACAAATCCTTCCCCTATATTCTCATTACCGCAGACAACCGCGCGCCGGCGATTTTCAAACACCGTGGGGCACGGGCGCGCAAGGGCGATTATTTCGGCCCCTTTGCGTCGGCCGGTGCGGTCGGGCGCACGATCAATTCGCTGCAACGCGCCTTTTTGATCCGCACCTGCACCGACAGCGTGTTTGAAACCCGCACGCGTCCCTGTCTTCTTTACCAGATCAAGCGCTGTTCCGGCCCCTGCACGCATGAGATCAGCGATCAGGGGTATGAAGAACTCGTCAAGGAAGCCAAGGATTTCCTGTCCGGCAAGAGCCAGAGCGTCAAGACCGCGATTGCGCGGCAGATGAACGAGGCGGCCGAGGACCTCGATTTCGAGCGCGCCGCCGTCTATCGCGACCGGCTGGCCGCACTTTCGCATGTCCAGAGCCATCAGGGCATCAATCCCGCCGGCATCGAGGAGGCGGATGTCTTCGCCATCCACCACGAAGGCGGCATTTCCTGCATTCAGGTGTTCTTTTTCCGCACCGGCCAGAACTGGGGCAACCGCGCCTATTTCCCCAAGGCCGACCCATCGCTCGCCGGCTCGGAAATCCTCAACGCATTCCTGGCGCAGTTTTACGACGACAAGCCGGTGCCGAAACAAATCCTGCTTTCCGAAACGGTGGAGGAGCAGGAGCTGCTGGCCGCGGCACTTGGGGAAAAGGCCGGGCACAAGGTTACCATCAGCGTGCCGCAGCGCGGCGAGAAGAAGGACATCACCGACCACGTGCTTGCCAATGCCCGCGAGGCGCATGGCCGCAAGCTGGCGGAAACCTCGTCTCAGGCGCGGCTGCTGAAGGGTTTTGCGGAAACATTCGGTCTTTCTTATGTACCGCGCCGGATCGAGATTTACGATAACTCCCATATCATGGGCACCAATGCCGTGGGCGGCATGGTGGTGGCGGGGCCGGAAGGTTTCGTGAAGAACCAGTACCGCAAGTTCAACATCAAATCGACCGACATCACTCCCGGCGACGACTTCGGCATGATGCGCGAGGTGATGACCCGTCGCTTCTCGCGTCTGTTGAAGGAAGAGGGAAAGCCCGACCGTGGGCAGACGCAGACGCAGACACCGGAAGAAGTGGCCGACATGCCTTTCCCCGCCTGGCCCGACGTGATCCTGATCGATGGCGGACAGGGCCAGATGACGGCGGTACGGGCCATTCTCGACGAACTCGGCATTCGCGACTGCGTGACCGCCATCGGCGTCGCCAAGGGCGTGGACCGCGAGGCGGGCCGCGAGCGCTTCTTTGCGGATGGGCGCAGCGATTTTTCGCTGCCGCCGCGCGATCCGGTGCTCTATTTCATTCAGCGCATGCGCGACGAAGCGCACCGCTTCGCCATCGGCTCGCACCGGGCGCGGCGCAAGAAGGAAATGGTGCGCAATCCGCTCGACGAAATCTCGGGAATCGGTCCGGGCCGCAAGCGCTCCCTGCTGCAGCATTTCGGCACGGCCAAAGCGGTTTCCCGCGCCGGCCTCAACGATCTGATGGCTGTCAGCGGCATTTCGGAGACGGTTGCGCGGCAAATCTACAATCACTTCCACGAGAGCGGCAGCGATTGATGCCGCGCCGTCGTGGCGAACTGCTAAAAAAACATAATCACATGTTGACGCTATGCCCTGGCGGCGGCATCAAGGCAGCTAATCTTAGACTGACAGGTTTCCCATGGCTTCGCGCGCATACAGCATTCCCAACCTACTCACCTATGGCCGCATCCTCGCGGTTCCTGTCATCGTTTTGTGCTTTTACATCGAAGGGAAACTGGAAAGCTCGGATTTCGCGCGCTGGACGGCATTGTGGCTGTTCATCATCGCCTCGCTGACCGATTTCCTCGATGGTTATCTGGCGCGTATCTGGAACCAGACGTCGAATATCGGCCGCATGCTGGACCCGATCGCCGACAAGCTGCTGGTCGCCTCCGTCCTGCTTCTGATGGCGGCGGACGGCACCATTGCCGGCTGGTCGCTCTGGGCGGCCATCACCATTCTCTGCCGTGAAATTCTGGTCTCGGGCCTGCGCGAATATCTGGCGGCGCTGAAGGTCAGCGTTCCCGTCACCCGCATCGCCAAGTGGAAGACCACAATCCAGATGGTCGCCATCGCCTTCCTGCTCGCGGGTCCTGCGGGCGACAAGGTTCTGCCCTACACGACCGAAATGGGCATTACCCTGCTGTGGATCGCGGCGGCGCTGACCATGTATACCGGCTATGATTACTTCAAGGCCGGCCTGAAGCACATCGTGGACGAAGACTGATGACACGGATCGTTTATTTCGCCTGGGTTCGCGAGAAGATCGGCACGGACGAGGAAGAGTTGGACATCCCCTCCTCCATCACCACCGCCGGTCAGCTGATCGCCTGGCTTGCAACGCGCGGCGAGAATTACGAAGCCGCCTTCGAATTCCCCAATGTGATCCGCGTCGCCGTCAATCAGGAACATGTCGAGCATGATGAAAGCATCGTCGGCGCGCGCGAGATCGGCATCTTCCCGCCGATGACGGGGGGATGAGCGGATGCAGCCGACGGTCCGCGTGCAGGCAGAGGATTTCGACGCTGCGGAAGAAACCCGCCGGCTGACGGAAGGTGACAGGAGCATCGGCGCGGTCGTGGCCTTCACCGGGATCTGCCGGGATGATGGCGGCACGCTTGCGGCGCTGGAGCTTGAACACTATCCCGGCATGGCGGAGGCGGAAATAACCCGCATCGCCAAACTTGCCGTGGAGCGTTTCGGCCTTCTCGGCCTCACCGCCATCCACCGCCATGGCAAGATCGCCGCCGGCGAAAACATCGTCCTCGTCATCGCAGCTTCATCGCATCGACAGGCGGCCTTCGATGGCGCGAATTTCGTGATGGACTACTTGAAGACATCCGCCCCGTTCTGGAAAAAGGAACATGGCAAGGATGGCTCGGCGGGCGACTGGGTTGCGGCAAAGACGACCGATGACACGGCGAAGGACAAGTGGCGATAGAGCATTTCCAGGAAAAGTGGAGCCCGGTTTTCCGTCCGGAAATGCGACGAAACAAAGAGTTAGAGCGCTTTCGCGATTAGAAGAAACGCGAAAGCGCTCTAGGGGCCGGACTCAGGGCGCTTCCACCCTGCTGCGCATGACAATCAGCCAGCCGACCAGCATCGCCAGAACCACCGCATCGCGCCAGGCGGCCGGTCCGTAACCGACCCAGAAAGTTTCCGCAAAGCCGACGGCGGCGGCCCCAAGGCCGCAGATGAGCGGACTGGCATAACCGCCCGCCGCCGAAATCAGCACCACCTTCAGCCCAAAGACCAGACCGGCGCCGAAATCCATGGTGCCGTAATAGAATGTGGCCAGCACGCCGGCGATGGCGGCAACGAGGCCCGCCGCACAATACGAAACGAGAAATATCCGACCCGCATTCACCCCGCATAAAGCGGCGGCGAAAGCATCGTCCGAGACGGCCTTCCAGCGCCTGCCGAAAGCGGAACGGCCAAGATAAAGCGACCCTGCGAGAATGAGCAGGCAGAAGGCCGCCGTGTTCAGCATCTGCATCGGTGTCAGGGTCACGGCAAAACCGCCATCGGCCCAGAAGCGCACCGGCTGAGATAAAAGCGGCGGCAGCCATAATTGCCTTGTGTCGGCGGCCAGCCTCGCGCTTTCGGTCAGCGCGATCAGCACGCCGACGGAGGCGACGGTCACGGCATTGGGAGAGGCTTTCGCCAGCGGCCGCATCACCGCCCTGCCGACAAAACCCGCCGCCCACAGCCCGCCTAACAGGCCCGCCCCTGCCCCGAGCGCCAATGTTGCCGGCAGAACCAGCCAAAGCCGGTTCCAGCCGAAATCGGCAAATAACAGGCAGGTCTGGCCGGCAAAGGCGAATATGGCGCCATAAGTGACATCGGGGCGTTTGGTGACCGAAAAGGCGATGGCATAACCAAAGGCCAGAACCGCATAAAGCGAGGCGACCGGCACGGCATTCAGCAATTGTTGCAGGAAATAGGCCAAGCGCGTCCTCCCGCCATGATTATAACTGTTAAAACTGATTTTGACAGTTATAATGTGCGGCATGACCTTTCGCTGGACAGAACATCGTTTCGCAGGCGGTGCATTGGCGCTGGATGTCGCCAATAGCGTGATCCTGCGCTCGGATGCGGCAAAATCAGTCGATCGTTTTGCCGTGCCGGCGCAGATCGCGGCCTTTGCCGAAGCGGCCACAAGGCTCGGTGCGGAACGTGACAGGTTTCCCACGCTCATTGCGCCCGAGGCGGAAAAGCAGGCGGTTTTTCTCGATCTTCGCGAGGCTGTCGACGACTATTTCCGCGCCGCCATTTCCGGCGACGACGATGGCGACGACAGGCTGGCCGGGCTTCTCTTCGCCTGCGGCACGGCGCTGCGGACGTTTCCGCTTGCCGAAAGCCTCGGCAACGCCACCGCCCATTCCGCCCTCTCGCTGCTTGCCGGTGAGACACGGGAACGGCTGCGGATCTGCGGCAATTGCGGCTGGCTTTTCATCGACCGCAGCAAGAACAGGAGCCGTATCTGGTGCGATATGGCTGTGTGCGGCAACCGGCAGAAAGCCAGCCGGCACTATCACCGGAAGAAGGACATGCGATCATGAGAAGAATTGCCCTTCCCTTGCTGGCGATTGCGGCAATGCTCGCTCTTTCCGGCTGCCAGCGGGACGAACCGCGTGAGGTGGCCAAGGTTTCCGGTCGGATGTTCGTTTTCAATTATCGCGTCGCCATCGCCACCTATCTGGTGACGCTTCAGCGCATCGCCCCCGTTCGCGATGGCAGCACGGTGGAAGCGACGTTCGAAAACCCGCGCGGCGGTCCAGACCTCACCAGCCGCGAGAAGATTTTCCCGAAAGACGAAAAGATCACGGTTCAGAGCCCACCGGTGGAATGCGTGAAGCAGGACCGGCCCTACAAGGTCACCATCCGCATCAAGGGGCCGGAAGGCGACATTCTCCAGACCATCGAAACCACGATCCGCTCGGACACCGACCAGTCGCTTCTTCCCGCCAAGCCTCTGGTGGTCGGTCCGCTTTATACGCCCAATCCGGAGGTGTTCAAACCGGATGGCACGACGGATATGCGGCCCGTTCAGGGGTGTCCGGCGTCATAGGGGCTGACGTAGCCTATGCCGTCAAAAGGGAACCGCCCCTCAACAAAAAAAACGGAGCCTTTCGGCTCCGCTTCTTCGAGTCTTTTCAGCAGCTTCGTGCAATCGCCTGCAACGGCGATTCAAGCCGTTGAGATTTTGAATCAGCCGACGATTTCGGTTTCGGCGAACCAGTAGGCGATTTCCTGTGCGGCGGTTTCCGGGGCGTCGGAACCGTGAACGGAGTTTTCGCCGATGGAGAGCGCGAAGGTCTTGCGGATGGTGCCTTCAGCGGCCTGGGCCGGGTTGGTGGCGCCCATGATTTCGCGGTTCTTGAGGATGGCGTTTTCGCCTTCCAGAACCTGAACGATGGTCGGGCCGGAGGTCATGCCTTCAACGAGTTCGCCGAAGAAGGGACGCTCTTTGTGAACGGCGTAGAAGCCTTCGGCTTCGCGCTTGCTCATCCAGACGCGCTTGGAGGCGACGACGCGCAGGCCGTTGTCTTCAAATACCTTGGTGATCGCGCCCGTCAGGTTACGCTTGGTTGCGTCCGGCTTGATCATCGAAAATGTGCGTTCAATCGCCATATGTCCGTTTCCTTTTCCTTCAGAGAAAGTGGGCGGTCTTTACCCGCCCAAAGGCCCGAAAACAAGGGGGATCGACGAGATTGCGACGATCATGCCAGACATTTCACGCCGCTGTCACACTGCGGCCTCTCGCATCGTAAAGATCGAGGCAGCCTTCGAACCAGTCCCGCACGGGGTCGTTATCGGCGAACAAATCCGCCCCGGTGGTGATCCGCGCCCACTGCAGCGCGCCGAACACGATGTAATCCGCAAAGAGCGGCGATGTGCCGCCGATGAAAGGCTGGAAGCTCAGCATACGCCGGATCGGCGCAAGCAATGCCGGAAAGGCTGCGATTTCCGCCTCGCGGTTCGCCACCACATCCTCGAGCGGACGACCGAGCGCTTTCGTGCGGCTGTCGCGGAAATAACGGCGATCCGGCTCGTCCAGCATATTGTGGATATCGAGCACGGCAATACGCACGATGGCGGGGTGAAGCACCGTCTGAGACCAGCTTTCTACGAAACGGGCCATGGCCTTGCCGCCCTCGCCGTTGAACAGCGACGGGCGCTCCGGGTAGGCTTCGTCCAGGTAAAGCGCGATTTCGAAACTGTCGCTCACCAGCTCGTCGCCGTCGCGCAGGATCGGCACGGTCTTCGAAAACCCGTCCTCCACCGTCGGGATCACCGTGAAGGGTAAAGGCCGCTCCTCGAAATCCAGCCCCTTATGCGCCAGCGAAAGCACGGTTTTCCAGCAATGGGGAGAAAATGGCCGGGAAGTATCGCTTCCGCATAGCGAATAGAGCGTTCTGGAAGTCGTCATGGGCTGCCCCTCTTCTGCAACATCGATGGAGCGATATAAAAACGGTCGCCGCCCGAAATCAAATCAGGATTTGTCATATTATCGATCAAGGAACGCCTCGGGCACACCCGCCTTCCACAACGCGGAATTTATGCTTCATGACGGCAAAATTCTTTGTGGATTTATTCTATTTTAAACCGTCGCTTGTAAGAATAACGCCGTTCAACAATCGGTTATCGCCGGTCCATTCATAATAATCCATTGCTATTGGGGCTGTCAGTGACGACATCGGCGGGCGATAAGAAACGCGAACAGGCAAGAAGCGCTCTTGTCGTTACCAAAATCACGCAGTTCATCGCCAAGATGAACATTGCACCTTTGCCGCGCAATTATGAATTGATCTATGAAATATTGTCCGGACACAATCCGGCCATGGGCCGTGACATTCTCGCGCTCGGCAATGCCCCGCAGCAGCATGAAATCGACCTCATCGGCCAGCGGCACAATCTGCCCGGCTTTTCGCGCATCGAAGCCGAACAGATGGCAAGCGAGGCCTTCGATACACTGACGCAGATTTCCGCGCGTCTGGATGCAAGCCTTCAGCGTACCCAGACTTTCCTTGCCAGCCTTGAGCAGGATGAGGATGGCGAGCCGCCCGCAACGGAGCGCTTCGTGGAGTTGCTGGGCGATATCCACGAAGAACAGACGAGCCTTCGGCATTTCATCGCCATGGGGCTGGTGAAAATCCGCGAGGTCGAAAGAAACCGCGCGGAGCTTCAGGCCGCCTCGCTTCGCGATGCGCTGACGGCCCTGCCAAACCGGGCCGCCTTTCTCGAAAAGCTTGGCGCTCTTTTTGCACGGGACCGGGCGGCCTCAGCCACCTCGCTGGTGCTGCTGGATATTGACCATTTCCGCGAAATCAACGGCAAATATGGCTCGTCTGCCGGCAACAAGGCGTTGCGACGTCTCGCCGCCCTGTTTCGCAAGACCATCAAGAAGGACGATTTCGTCGCTCGCATCGGGGGCGATGAGTTTGCCTTTCTGTTTGCAGGCGTGCCGCAAAACACGGCCGAGGCCATTGCCGAGCGGTTGCGGCAGAGCGTGGAGGCATTGCGCTTCGCGACCACTGGCGGCGATGGCGAACATCTGACCGTGTCGATCGGCGTCGCGGAAGTGGATGGAACCGCGACGCCGGCCGAGTTTTTCAGCCATGCCGAACTCGCTCTGCTTTCGGCCCGCTGCGGCACGCGCAACTGCGTCGTCGGTTATTCGCGGGAGGTGGCGCAGCATAGCCGCAGCAGCTATCTGGCGCAGCTCGGCGATTGACAGTTTAATCTCGCCCGATGTGGCGCGGGCGCTCTTGCCTTGGCCAGACAGTTCGGCCAAAACGGCGCCATGATTACGATTACCGATCTTTCCGCCCGCATCGCCGGGCGTCTGCTTCTCGACCATGCCAGCGTGACGCTTCCCGCCGGTGTGAAGGCGGGCCTTGTCGGCCGCAACGGCGCCGGCAAATCCACCCTGTTCCGGGTCATCACCGGCGATTTCTCGGCGGAAAGCGGTTCGGTGACAATTCCGAAACAGGCGCGCATCGGCCAGGTGGCGCAGGAAGCCCCAGGCACCGAAGAATCGCTGATTTCCATCGTACTTTCGGCCGACAAGGAGCGCAGCGCGCTTCTGGCCGAGGCGGAAACCGCGACCGATCCGCACCGTATCGCGGAAATCCAGATGCGGCTTGTCGATATCGACGCCCATTCGGCGGAAGCGCGCGCCTCCAGCATTCTTGCCGGCCTCGGTTTCGATCACGAAGCGCAGCTTCGCCCGGCCTCCTCCTTCTCCGGCGGCTGGCGCATGCGCGTGGCGCTCGCCTCCGTGCTGTTTGCCGAACCCGACCTGCTTCTGCTCGATGAGCCGACCAACTATCTCGACCTCGAAGGCACGCTCTGGCTTGAGGATTATATCCGGCGTTATCCGCACACCGTCATCATCATCAGCCACGACCGCGATCTTCTCAACAATGCCGTCAACTCCATCGTGCATCTGGATCAGAAGAAGCTGACCTTCTATCGCGGCGGTTACGACCAGTTCGAGCGGCAGAAGGCCGAGGCCGACGAATTGCAGATGAAGGCGAAGGCGAAAAACGACGCCGCGCGCAAGCACCTGCAAAGCTTCATCGACCGTTTCCGCGCCAAGGCCACCAAGGCGCGGCAGGCGCAGAGCCGCATCAAGGCGCTGGAGCGCATGGGCACCGTCGCCGCCGTGATCGAGGATCACGTCCAGCCGATCACCTTCCCGGAGCCGGAAAAGCAGCCCGCCTCCCCCATCGTCGCCATCAATGGCGGCGCTGTGGGTTACGAGCCGGGCAAATCGATCCTGAAGCAGCTCAATCTCAGGATCGACAGTGACGACCGCATTGCGCTGCTCGGTTCCAACGGCAACGGCAAATCCACCTTCGCGAAATTCATCTCCGGCCGGCTTGCACCACAGGCGGGCGATCTTCGCGTCGCCCCTGGCCTGAAGATCGGTTTCTTCGCGCAGCACCAGCTCGATGACCTCGTGCCGGATGAAACGCCGGTCGAACATGTGCGCAAACTGATGCCGCTGGCCCCGGAGGCGCAGGTGCGCTCCCGCGTGGCACAGATGGGTCTCGCGACGGAAAAGATGGCGACGGCGGCAAAGGACCTTTCCGGTGGTGAAAAGGCCCGGCTTCTGATGGGACTTGCGGCCTTCCATGCGCCGAACCTGCTCATCCTCGACGAACCGACCAACCATCTCGATATCGACAGCCGCCGTGCGCTGATCGAGGCGCTGAACGACTACAGCGGCGCGGTCATCCTCATCTCGCACGACCGCCATCTCATCGAGGCGACAGTGGACAGGCTGTGGCTGGTGGCTGACGGCACGGTCAAGACCTTCGAAGGCGACATGGAGGAATATCGCGATCTCGTCGTTTCTTCCGGTAAGAAGAAGGAAGACAAGACCGACGCCGCGGCCGATCAGGCCTCAAAGGCGGATCAGCGCAAGGCCAGTGCGGAAAAGCGCGCCCAGCTTGCGCCGCTCAAGAAAAAGATCAACGAAATCGAATCCCTGACGGCAAAGCTTGAGAAACTGATTCAGTCGCTCGACACGGAACTTGCCGACCCTGCCCTATATGAAAAAGCCCCCGCCAAGGCCGCGCAGAAAGTGAAAGAACGCGGCGAGGCCGCCAGCAAACTTTCCGACGCGGAGGAGCAATGGCTGCTGCTTTCCAGCGAGTATGAGGAAGCAATGGCGGGGTGATGCGCGGCGGTGACGTGGTTTTCAGCACCTTGTGAAGGGAAACCCATCTCCGTCATTCCGGCCTTGAGCCGGAATGACGGAGATTGACAACCCAAGGCATACGGCGACCTCCCATGAAGCCGCTGGACCTTATTGACAATCTTACTTCGCGCCGATGGCGTTGAGGCCTTCACGGGCGCATTCGGTGTCGATCGCGCCCGACGGCGCGCCGCCGACGCCGATGCCGCCGACCAGCGCTTCGCCGATCTTGATGGGCAGACCGCCAGCCTGAACGACCAGACGGTCATCCATGGTGCGCAGCCCTTCATTGGCGGGCTTGGAGGCGACGAATTCGGCAATTTCGCCGGTGTCGCGGCCGAGCGATGCGGCAGCAAAGGCCTTGCCGGTTGCGCTGGAGACCGTGTGCGGGCCGGAGCCGTCCGCCTTCAGCACCGTCTTGGTGGCGCCGTCGCGGGCGACGATGGCAACGGTGACGGCGTTGCCCTTGGTCGAGCAGGCCTGAAGCGCAGCCTTGGCCGCCTTTTCCGCCATTTCGAGCGGCAGATAGGGCGCGGTCGGCAGCGTCTGCGCCAATGCGGCCGAAGGAGCGATCAGGGCGGAAGCGATGAGAAGGGTGCGGATCATTGAGAGGTCCTCTTGCTTGATGAGGACTGCAGCTTAAGCGGACGGCGTTCCATCGCGAATCCGTAAGACTTGCCGGCGGCTCGGTAGTTCTACCGATCAGCGCCGGCTTCCAGCCAGAGCCTTGTCATTTCCGCCTGCGAGGTGGTGCCGAGCTTGAGGCCGATGGCGGCGCGATGGCTGTCCACCGTGCGCGGCGAAAGCCCAAGCCCGTCTGCGATCTGGCGCGTGGTAAAACCGAGGGCGATGCGTTCGAGTATCTCCCTCTCCCGCGCGGTCAGCAGCGACAAAAGCGCCGTCGTTTCCGCGTGCAGCGCTTTTGCATCGAGCGTGCGGGCCAATATCCGATGCGCCTTCTGGATCGCGTCGATGAGATCCTGCTCATCTATGGGCTTGGAAAGAAAATCCACCGCGCCATTGTGAAAGGCCCGGCGGCAGGCTTCGATATTGCCGTGACCGGAAATGATGATGACAGGCCAGTCGACCCCTTCTTCCGTCAGCTTTTCCTGCATTTTCAATCCGGTAATGGCCGGCATGCGGATATCGAAGATCAGGCAACCCGGTTCGAGCCCGGATAGCTGGCCGAGAAATACCACCGGATCGGCAAAGCCCTTCGCCTTGATGCCGACGGTGGACAGGAGGAGGATCAGCGCCTTGCGCACGGCGTCATCGTCATCGACGAGATAGACGGGCAGCGTCATGGGTTCTGCGCCTCCGCTGCAATCGGCAGGACAACGCGGAAATGCGCCCCATTCTCACCCTCGATATAGCGGATTTCGCCGCCTGCGCGCTCCACCAGCCTCTGGCTGAGGGCAAGTCCCAGACCCATGCCGTTCGTTTTCGTGGTGGCAAAGGGCGTAAACAGCCGGTCGCGCAGGCCGGGTGCGACACCGGGGCCGTTATCGGCAACTTCGAGAAGGGCGAAATCACCGCTCCGGCTTAATCTGGCGGTAATCGCGCGTCTGCCTTCAATGGCAGTGAGCGCATCGAGCGCGTTGCGCAGCAGATTGAACATGACCTGCTCTATTTCAACGGGATCGACCCGCACCAGGAGCGGAGCATCAGGCATCGCGATGTCGATGCTGGTCTCATGCCGGGCCGCTTCGCCGGCAAGCAGCGCGTCGACGTTGCGCAGAGCGGCACGCAGATCATGCGCCGCCACCGGCTGGCGGTGCGGCAGCGACCAGTTGCGAAACCGGTCGAGCATATTGGCGGCGCATCGTGCCTGATCGATCATATCGTCGAGGGCACCGGAAAGGGCCGCGACATCCTGACGGGCAAGCAGCCGCCGCCCGGCCTGCGCCTGCGCCAATATCGCCGTCAGAGGCTGGGTCAGTTCATGGGCAAGGCCGCTTGCCATCTCTCCGAGGGCATTGACCCGCGAAGCATGGGTGAGCCTCGCCTCCATGCCGCTCAGCTCGGCCCGTCTTTCGGCGGCGCGCATACGCGTCCTCTGTCTTGCCATGACGGTGCCGAGCAGGAAAACGATGCTCGCCCCAGCCATGCCCGCCAACAGGGCCCGGCCCGGCAAGAGATCGCGCCAGGTGATCGAGAGCGCGACCTCAAGCATGAGCGGCTGGGTGGCGCTGCTCAGCTGCCGGACATATTGCGGCGCTTCCGGTAGAGAGGGCGGACCGAACAGGACTGGACCGTCAGGCATTTTGAGGCGGATCACCGCCTGTTTCGCCGACCAGAACGGAGCATCGGACGCCAGAAGCCGCGCGGCATCGACGGCAAGCACCAGTACTTTCGAGGCCGTCTCGCTATTGGGGCTGCGCTTGACGATCATGTAATGGCCGGGCCTGAGATCGCTCGCCACTAGGGCGGGCCGTCCGGTAAAGACCGATGCTGCCTTGCGGATCGCCGCTGCCAACTCGTTTTCCAGCGGCCGGGTGCCGATAACAGGCCCCGCCTCATTGAGGGAAACCAGCTGAACCTCATCGATGCGCGGGTAAAATTGCAGAATGGGTGCCGCGACATCGAGCAGCAGGCCGTAATCCGCCCCCTGCTCCGCCTGCGCCACCGCCGAAAGCGCCGTCACATGGGCATCATGCTGATCGGCCCGGCGGGATGCCTCGGCCTGCAACGCATCGCTCTGCCGCCCCAGCTCGCCGAGCAGGCTGACATATTGATAAGCCGCCAGAGCGCAAATGACGGCCGCCATGAGCAATGCCCAGGCCAGAAACAACCTGAGAAAACTCCATCCTGTCAGCGGCCGCGGATTGTTCGCCGTGCGTCGGCCGCCTGATACGGGATGGGCGGCTGCGCGAAACGAGCGGCCGGCGCTGTCCGCGCCCCTGGCCGCCTCATTCGGCAGGTGCTCGGCCGGCTTTCCGGGCACCTCGTTCCATGCATCGTTGTTTTCCAGCATCGGCTCGCCCGCATGACCTGCAAAAAGGGTCATAACATTCGCTCATCAAAGGCGTTTCTCAGCACAGACCGGGAAAACATTCAATGCAGCGGTCGCCGAATTTGCCCCTGACCGTGCTTGGCCGCCGCGCTAGGCGCACGCCCTGCGGGCCTGCAATCGGTCGAGCGGCACGGCGGGGGAATAAAGATAGCCCTGCCCGAAGCGTATGCCCATCTGCATGAGAAGCCGGCTCTGCTCTTCCGTTTCTATACCTTCCGTTACCAGCTTTGCGCCGTAACGCTCCGCACTCTCGAAGGCGAGCGCGATGGCGTCCCTGAACCGCGACTGGTCGAGCCTCGACGTCATCCAGTGGTCGATCTTGACCTCTTCGAACGGGAACCGCGCAAGCAAAGTGAGGGCCGCATAACCGGTGCCGAAATCATCGAGCGCCAGCCGGATGCCCGCGGCAATCAGCGTATCGAAATTCTGCTGCACGACATCGGTGGTCGGTATCCTGCTCATCTCCGTCACTTCGATCGAGAGGCGATGCGCCGGCACTGCCATTTCGTGCAGCAACACCACGACCCGGTCTGCGAAATGCGCACTCGCAAAAGACGAAGCGGAAATATTCACCGCCAGATGAAAATCCGCGTCGAGGCCGTGCAGGTCGCGAAGATCGCGCACGACGGCTTCGATCGTCGACCATTCGAATTCCACCAGCAGCCGATGGCGTTCGGCGATCTCCAGCACATAATAGGGCGAAAGCGCCTGCCCCCGCGCATCGACCGCGCGCAACAGCGCTTCGGCGCCGATCATGCGGCGGTTGCGCATTTCGTATTTCGGCTGGTAGCAAATGGGCGGCGTGCCGGATTTGATCCAGTTGACCAGCATCTGCCGCACGGCCTCGTCCCGTGTCGCTTTTTCGGCAAAGGAGAAGGGGAAAATCTGCACCGGATGATCGCTTCCCTTCAGCGCGAGGCTGAGGTGCCTGAGGAAGGAGGCGACGTTCTGCCGGGAAAGCCTGTCCAGATTCGCCGCACCGATCTTGAGATGCGGCACCGGCCCCGCCTCCGCCGAGCGGCAAAATGCGCTCAACCCGTCATGCAGATGCATCATGAGTTTCGCGCTTTCGGACTTCTCCAGCGAAATCCCCCGCATGACGACCGCAAGTGTCGTATCGCCGAACATGAAGCTGCAGGGCGTATTGGATCTGCACAATAAGCCGTCTTCCCGGTCGCAGATTTCCCGCGCCAGCCTCGGCCAGAAAAGATCGCTCCAGTCCTCGCCCTCGCAGGCGGCGACATCGGCAATATTGACGATCTCGATCAGAATGAGGGCGTGCGGAACGGCCGGCTCCTGCCGCATCGCCGCTTCGATATGGTCCTTGAGGGCGCGTCTGTTGGGCAGGCCGGTCAATGAATCCGTCCGCGCCGCCACCTCGCGTTTCCGTGTCTCTTCCCGCGCCCGCGCCTCGCTGCGCAGCAGGATGAACAGGCAGACGATCATCGGCAGGCCGACGGCGACCGCGCCCAGGGTTCGGCGGCCTATTGCGCTCAAAAACAGCGTCTGGTCGACCAGCCCGAGCGCGAATGAGACAGAGATCGCAAGCAGCACGGCAATGAACCTGACCGCGAAGACAGTAAGGATATCCCGAATTCCCAGATCGGCGAGGTGGCGGTTGCGCATCCAGCCATACATGATGATGCCGCAGGCCGAAATGACGGCCATGTCCTGCAGGGCCGCAAAAAACAGCACGGGACCGCCGAACACGAAACGCCCGGCCGCCACGAGGGCAAGGCTGATCAGCCCGCCCTGCCAGGATCCCAGCACCCCGGCCAGAAACAGCAGGTCGGAGCGGATATAGGGTTTGGAGGGCAGCTTGATGAATTCGGAAACCAGCAATGTCAGCAGAAAGCCAGTCGCCCCGAACACGATGCCGTAATAGATTTTATAGCGTGGATCCTCGAGGGCGATGTTTCGCCGCAGAAGGATCAGCACAGACACCATGCCAACGACAGCAGCCGCCTGAAGCAGCAGAAACGGAAGTTCGGCAGCCGATGCTGCCGCTTGTGCGGCGATCAATTCCATCATCTGCATTCCCCCTTTATTATCTGTTCTGGCGCCGGCATTGCGGGATATGGCCTTCACAAATCCTGCTTCGTGCAGGACAGAATTTATAACACAATCGCCAGGCCTTCAGTGTCCTATGCCGCCATTGCGGCTTCGACGCTGTAAAGCTTCGCTGCCCCCCGACAATTGGCCCCATATACACGGAGGCCAGCACCGGCCACGGTGCTTCGCCTTCCAAAGCGCCATATCGGCCCGCCTCACCATCCCCTATGTGATTTCCCTGCCGTCATCGGGAACCGGAATGCCGAAGCAGCCCGCGAACCGGGCATAGCGACGGCGAGCATACGGCCAGCTCATGACACCGAAAACCAATGCATGTGCATTGAATGGATGGCTGCTGTCATCGACTTTGCGAACGGAGCCAGACGAACGACCATCTTCAAGTAAAACCGCCATGCACCTGCTCTTAAAAAATCTATTAAAGCGAAATCTAAAATTAATACGAATATTCTGCGAATATACCGGAAAAAATCGACATTAAAACTGCTGATTTACAAAAAACAACACTTTAAAATTCAGAAAAATAGTTGCTATTCTCAAATTCTACCCAACCTACGAATGTACATACCAAAATTTTGTTATGACATTACAGCTTGAAAAAAGACGCGCGGCGTGGAAACGATCACCTTGCTCCTTCGGTCGTTTCTGCTAAAAACTTGTAAAAATCACACTTTATCCCCTGCAGCACTCACACGGGTTCCACTTCATGTCAGCCACCAAGCTTGCCATCGTCGGCGTCGGCAAAATCGTTCGCGACCAGCATCTTCCCGCCATTGCAGGCAATCCGGATTTTGAATTGATCTGCACCGCAAGCCGCCACGGCACTGTGGACGGCGTCGCTTCCTATGGCACCATCGAGGCCATGCTGGAGGCTGTGCCCGATATCGATGCGGTATCGCTGTGCATGCCGCCGCAATATCGTTATGAGGCGGCTTACGCGGCGCTGAATGCCGGCAAGCACGTTTTCCTCGAAAAGCCGCCGGGCGCTACCCTTTCGGAAGTGCAGGATCTCGTCCGGCTGGCGGACAAGAAGGGCCTTTCGCTGTTTGCAAGCTGGCATTCGCGTTATGCGCCGGCGGTCGAGGCTGCGAAGGCGTTCCTCGCCTCCACGAAAATCGACAGCGTGCATGTCATCTGGAAAGAGGACGTGCGCCACTGGCACCCGAACCAGGCCTGGATCTGGCAGGCGGGCGGTCTCGGCGTGTTCGACCCCGGCATCAACGCGCTTTCGATCATCACCCATATCCTGCCGCGCGCTCTGTTCCTGACCAAGGCCACGCTGGAATTCCCGGAAAACCGCGACGCCCCAATCGCCGCCGACCTGCATTTTTCCGATGTGATGAAAACGCCCGTCCACGCCGAATTCGACTGGCGCCAGACCGGCAAGCAGAGCTGGGATATCGTTGCCGAGACGGCGGCGGGACGGATGGTGCTTTCGGAAGGCGGCGCAAAGCTCTCGATCAACGGCGAAGAAAAACTCTCCCAGCCCGAGCGGGAATATCCCGCCCTTTACGAGCGTTTCTCGGAAATCATCAAGGCGGGCCGCTCCGATGTCGATCTCGCGCCGCTGACCCATGTGGCCGACGCCTTCCTGCTCGGCCGCCACAAATTCGTGGATTCCTTCTACGACTGAGAAGCCGAAACGCCTCCTGAAGGACAATGCCTCAAAGGGCGCGGCTGACGAAACGGTCTCGCCCTGATTTTTTGGCCTGATACAGCGCTTCGTCGACACTCCGCAGAAGCGTCGCGCGGTCCGCACCTGCCTGCGGAGCAAGTGCGCCACCTATGCTGAGACGGGCGCTGACCTCCTGCCCGTCGACATCGAAAGGTTTGCGAAAGGCGGCAAGCAGCTGATCCGCCTGTCCGTTCAGCACCTCGGCGGTGCCCGGCCGGGGTATGAAAATAGCGAACTCATCGCCGCCCATGCGCACCACGATATCCTCGCCGCGGACCGCATTGCGGATGCGTCCCGCAGCTTCGGTCAGAACACGGTCACCCGCCGGATGGCCGAAAGTATCGTTGATCGTCTTGAAACCATCCAGATCGAGATAAAGGACACCGAAGGCCTCGTTTGCACGCAGGGCCGCGCCAAGCTGGTTATCGACAATCGCTTCCAGAGCCTTGCGATTATAAAAACCGGTCAACGGATCGGTCATCGCCGCATCCCGCAATTCGCGTTCCGCCAGACTCATGGTGAAATTGGCCTTCTGAAGCCGTAAAAGCGCGGCAGCCAGCAACGCAAAACGCTTTAGGCTGTCGATTTCCGTAACGGAGAATTTTCTCGGCGCCGTATCGACTAGGCAGAAAGCGCCGACGATGAGGCCCGGCTCCAGCTCGATCGGCGCACCGGCATAGGAACGCAGTTCGGGCCCGCCCTTTACATAGGGCATGAAACGGAAATCCGGATGCGCGGTCAGATCGGAGATGACCACCACGTCCTGCCTGGTAATGACCCGGTTGCAGATCGAAAGATCACGCGGGCATTCCGAGAGCTCCATTCCCGCCTGTTCGGCGATGTGAAGCCAGTCCTCGTCAATGATATGGACAGCCGCCCGGGGCACACCGAAAACGCCCTGCCCCAATTGCGACAGCACCTTCAGTTCCGGCATTTCGGCATTCTTGAAAGACATGATCGACCGCACCGCGACCAGACGCTCCATTTCCCCGTCCGGCCGTGAAATCGCCTGCCCCATGCTCATGTCCTTCTGCTGTTTCGTCTGCGGCGCCCGCCTTTGACCGGATCAAACGACCCGCCCCACGAAAGCCCACGCCTGTTTCGGAGCTTTCCTTCGGGCGCATAATGCAAAAACCGGCAATTGACGCCACGTGCGAATTTTTGCCGGTCTGTTTGCGTATGGAACCAATCGTGGGATGCCCAATCGGCGGTGCGATCAGGCCTTCTTCTGCCAGCGGCCCTCAGGCGACTGCTGCCAGTAGGTCAGGGAATGCCCCTCTGTTTTCAGTCTTTTCCAGTGATTCCGCGCCATTTCGAGCTGGTAGGCATCGTATCCGTCGAACATGAACACGATACGTTCATAAGTCTCGACCGCCGGCGGCTCGGCGCCATCGACGAGAAAGCGGACACTCGCCGCATTGGCGTTCTCGTCCGACGCCGTCAGGAGAATCGGCTGGTTTTGCGGTGCGGGCGAAGTATCGGTGGCGTGCGGCAGGAAACTGTCGTCACGAAAGGTCCACAGATGCGTGTCGAGGAAATCACGGCGCTCCTCGCCCACCGTCTGGATCGCGACTTTCCAGCCGCGTTCCAGCGATTTCTCGAGCAAGGGCGGCAGCGCATCCTCCAGCTTCGATTCCGTCAGATGGTAAAACAGAATTTCAGTCATCCGCAGACGTGCCGCTCCGCTCGCTTCAATCTTCGTAATGGGCACGAACGAGTTCGTTCAGCAGCCTGACGCCGTAGCCCGATCCCCATGACTGGTTGATCTCGGTCAGCGGCGAACCCATGGCGGTGCCGGCGATATCGAGATGCGCCCAGGAGGTTTCGCCCACGAAACGCTTGAGGAACTGCGCGGCGGTGACGGAGCCCGCCAGACGGCCCGAGCTGTTCTTCATGTCGGCGAATTTGGAATCGATGATCTTGTCGTAATCCTTGCCGAGCGGCATGCGCCACAGTTTTTCGGCCGTCACATCGCCCGCCTGCGCAAGACGCGCTGCAAGCTCGTCGTCATTGGAGAAAAGGCCGGCCTGCAGATTGCCAAGCGCCACCGTGATCGCGCCCGTCAGCGTGGCGAGGTTCACCATGAATTTCGGGTTGAAGCGATCCTTGGTGTACCAGAGCGCATCGGCCAGAACCAGCCGGCCTTCGGCATCGGTATTGATGATCTCGATGGTCTGGCCGGACATGGAGGTGACGATATCGCCCGGGCGCTGGGCGTTGCCGTCAGGCATGTTTTCCACGAGGCCGATGACGCCGATCACATTCGCCCTGGCCTTGCGGGCGGCGAGCGCATGCATCAGGCCGGTCACGGCGGCGGCCCCGCCCATGTCGCCCTTCATGTCCTCCATATTGAGGCCGGGCTTCAGCGAAATGCCGCCGGTATCGAAAACGACGCCCTTGCCGACGAAGGCAATCGGTTCATCCTTCTTGTTGCCGCCGTTCCACTGCATGACCGCAAGTCTGGGCGGGCGCGCCGACCCCTGCGCCACGCCGAGAAGCGCATTCATTCCGAGCTTCTTCAGCTCCTTCTCGCCGAGGACTTCCACCTCGACGCCGAGCTTGCGCAGCTCCTCCGCCTTCTCTGCAAATTCGACGGGGCCGAGAGCATTCGGCGGCAGGTTGACGAGATCGCGCGCCAGGGTAACACCGCCCGCAACGGCCTCGGAGACGGCAAAAGCCTTTTCCGCTTCCTGATGAGCGGCGGTGACGATGACGATCTCCACCTTCTTCGGCGTCTTCTCTTCGTCGGACTTTTTCTTGGTCTTGTAGGCATCGAAGCTATAGGCGCGCAGCAGCAGGCCAAGCGCGAAATCCGCAGCCGCCTGCGCACCGACCTCTACGCCCGGCGCATCGAGATAGATGACGACCTTGTCCGCCTTCTTGAAACTGGCGGCGGCGGTGCCGCCGGCCCGCAGCCAGTCATGGGCGACCAGCTTCGAGGGCTTGCCCAGGCCGATGACGAGCAGCCGGTCGGCGGCGGAACCCTGCGGCGCGATCACGTCGAGCGTCGTCATGGACTTTGCGGAAAAGCCCGAAATCTTCGCCGCCCTTTCGATCACACCGCCCGGATCGGCCTCTGAGGCACCGGCGACGGCCTGCGCCTCACCCGAAGCCTGCAGCACAACGGCGAGCGCGTTTTCAAGCGCGGCGGAATTGGCGAAAGAAATATCGAATTTGGCGGACATGTTTTCCTGCTCTTCTTCTACGACTTGCACGATGCGCATGATCATGGCCTTTTCGGCCCCGGGCGCAACCCCGCATTCTTTAAAGGCCTACAGCCGTTAAAGGAAAGGCATTTTTGTGGAATGCGAAATCGCGTCATGAAACCGACAGCTTGTTCCACAAAAAGACACAGGCGATGGAAAAATCATCGCGCAAAACATATTTGTGAGCACGCCGGAATAGCCAATTGCAAACGATGCGATTAGATAGGCGGAAATTCGGCGAGCGATCGCACGGAAAAACAATGTCGAACAGGGCCGTATGAAGCTTCTCGAGAACTATATCCTGCGGCGGACAACGCAGATGTTTCTGGTCGCGCTGCTGCCGGTGCTGGCCATCATCTGGACCATCCAGGTTCTCCAGAGAATCAATCTCGTCACCGATACCGGCCAGTCGATGGGTTCCTTCATGGCGCTCGCGACGATGATCCTGCCGACGCTGATCCCGGTCGTCCTGCCTTTCGCGCTGGTGATCGGCATCACGCAGATCTTCACGACGATGAACAACGATTCCGAGCTTGCCATCATCGACGCGGCGGGATCGCCCCGGTCGATCATGTATCGCCCGGTTCTCATTCTGGCCGCCATTCTGAGCGCGTTTTCCTTCACCATCACCAATTTCATCGAGCCGCCCGCCCGCAGCTCCGCCCGGCAGATGGTGGCCGCCGCCTATGCCGACCTTCTGTCCTCGGTGATCGAAGAAAAGACTTTCCGCACCATTCAGGACGGTCTTTACGTGCAGATCGCCCAGCGGCAGGGCCGTATCCTCAAGGGCCTGTTCGTCGCCGACCGCCGCGATCCGAATTTCGACCTCATCTATTATGCCAAGGAAGGCATGATCGATGAAAGCGGCACGTCGCTGACCATGCGCGACGGCGAAGTGCAGCAGAAGACGCCGGACGGCAAGGTTTCGATCGTCAAGTTCCTGTCCTATGCCTTCGACCTTTCGACCATGTCGGAAAAGCAGGATTCCGAGCCGTCGCTCTCTCCGGGCGATGCCAGCCTCGGTTTCCTTCTCTCGCCCGACGAGAACAATGCGAGCTACAAGCGCTCACCGGAAGCCTTCCGCAGCGAGCTGCACAAGCGCCTGTCGGACTGGATGTTCGCCTTCTCCTTCGCGCTGATTTCGCTGGTCATCGCCGCCGATGCCCGTTCTCACCGCGAAGCGCGCCTGCATCCGATGGTGGCCGCACTGGTGACGGCCTTCATGCTGCGGTGGCTTGGTTTTTACGTCACCAATCAGATCAAGCAGAGCGCGGCCTTCATTCCGCTGGTCTATGCCGTTCCGGGCCTCAGCGGCGGCGCCGCCGCCTTCATTCTGCTGACCGGCCGCAAGCCGAAAATGCCGAAAATCATCGCCGATGCGATGGGTCGTCTGCGCCGTCTCTTCTCCAGCCGGATGGCGAAAAGCTCTGGGAGCGGCAACGCATGATTTTCAACACGCTCTCCCGGTATTTCCTGAAGCGATATCTGATCACCGCCATCTGGTTCGTGCTCGGCGTATCCTCGATCATTTACCTTGCCGACTTCAGCGAAACGGCACGGCGCATGTCAGGCCTGCCCGGCTATTCCGTTCCGGCCGCCCTTGGCCTGACGGCGCTTCGCCTGCCGCTGATCCTGCAACAGACCGTGCCCTTCATTGCGCTTTTCGTCGGCATGACGACGCTGATCTCGCTCAATCGGCGTTACGAACTGGTGGTGACGCGCGCCGCCGGCATTTCCGCCTGGCAGTTCATCCTTCCCTTCGTGCTCGGCGCGGTGTTCATCGGCATCCTTTCGGTCACCATCCTCAACCCCATCGCGGCATGGGGTCAGAACAAGTCGCTGGCGATGGAAGCCGGCCTGCGCAACGAAGCAGGCGGCGGCCGCCAGCAGGAGATCGTTCCGTGGATGCGCCAATCAAGCGGCGGCCAGGATACGATCATCGGCGCCAAGAGCTTCGAGGACAATGGAACGCTGCTTCTCGACGTGGTTCTGATCGACATCGACAAGGACGGAAACATCGTCTCGCGGAAGGATGCGAAGTCGGCTAAATTGGAAGATGGTTACTGGCTTCTTAACGGCGTTTCGGAAACGCGCGCCGGGCATGTGCCAGTTCGGCAAGAAAGCACGCGGATCAGTACCAATCTGAGACGGGAATTCGTTCAGGAGCGCATGACGCAGACGGAAACCGTTGCTTTCTTTGACCTTTCTCACAAGATCGAAGTTGCAAAGTCCTTTGGACTATCTTCGAAGGCGCTTGAGACGCAGTATCATTTCCTGCTATCGACGCCCCTGCTTCTGGTTGCGATGACCTTGATCGCCGCGACCGTTTCATTAAAGTTCAGCCGCTTCGCCCAATCGCGCTCCGTGATTCTGGGTGGAATCGTTTCCGGCTTCGTGCTTTATGTAGTAACCGTGCTCGTAAGGGCATTCGGGAGTGGTGGTGTTGTCCCTCCCACCGTCGCGGTCTGGGTTCCAGTCATCGTGGCGTTGGCTTTGGGGGCAACCATTCTGCTTCATCAGGAGGACGGCTAAGTGGCGGTAATTGACCGCGGGAATATCAGGCGGCTTTGGACGGCCCTTCTGACAGGTGCCGCTGTGTGCGCGTATTTGGCATCCAGCCCGGTCGCTTTCGGCCAGGATGGTTTGCTTGCGTCGGCAAGCCAAGACGATTCGAAACTCCTGCTTACAGCAAATGAACTGACCTATAATCGCGATTCCCAGCGCGTGATCGCGAAGGGCGTGGTTCGCATGAAATATTCGGGCTACCGCATGGTGGCCCAGCAAGTGGAATATAACCAGCAGTCCGGTCGCGTGATCGCCCATGGCAACATCGAGCTGATCGAGCCGGGCGGCAACAAGATCTATGCCGACGAGATGGACGTGACCGACGATTTCGGTCAGGGCTTCGTCAATGCGCTGCGCGTCGAGACCACGGACAATACCCGTATCGCCGGTGAAAGCGCCGAGCGCCTCGAAGGCGACCTGATGGTGCTCAACAACGGCGTCTACACCGCGTGTCTGCCCTGCGCCCAGCGGCCCGAAAAGGCGCCTTTGTGGCAGGTCAAGGCCGAGCGCGTCGTTCAGGACGGCAAGACCCATACGGTGCGGCTGGAAAAGGCCCGCCTGCAGCTTTTCGGCCATTCGATCGCCTATCTGCCGTTCCTTACGGTTCCGGACAATACGGTGAAGCGTAAATCCGGCTTCCTGTTCCCGCAGATGAGCATTACCGACAATCTCGGTTTCGGTATCGGTGTCCCCTATTTCCACGTCCTGTCCGACACTTCGGACGTGACCGTCACGCCGACCTATTACACGACGCAGGGTTTGCTGCTGCAGGCGGAATTGCGCCAGCGCTTCGAAACCGGCATGCACACGGTCACCATCGCGGGCATCAGCCAGCAGAAGTCCGAAACCTTCACGGCCGGCACCAGCGACGCCCTCAACGACAATCGCGGCATGATCGCAAGCAAGGGTGATTTCTCGATCAACCCGCGCTGGGCGTTCGGCTGGGATGCCATGGTGCAGACCGACAATAACTTTTCGCGCACCTATGGGCTGAAGGGTTATAAAAACGACGTTCAGACCAACCAGATCTATCTGAGCGGTGCGAGTGAGCGTAACAGCTTCGAAGCCCGCGGTTATTATTTCAACGTTCAGGATACGGACAATACCGAATCCAAGGAACGCAAGCAGGCGATCGTCCATCCGGTCGTCGACTACCGTTATTTCGTGCCGGATCCGGTTTATGGCGGCGAACTTTCGCTGACCACCAACCTGACGAGCATCACGCGCCTGAAACAGGATGCTTACGCGCTCGGCGGTTATCCGCGTTTCAGCGGGCTTGAGGGCGACTATACGCGCCTTTCCACCGAAGCCGAGTGGAAGCGCACCTTCACGATGGATAGCGGCCTGCAGATCACGCCGATATTCGCCGCGCGCGGCGACGCGCTCTGGACGGACATGTCTCCTGCGGCCTTCACCTCAGGCGGGACCTCCTATGCCTATGAGGGCATGATGCATGACGGCGCGGCTTTCCGCGGCATGGTCACCGGTGGCCTGGAAGTGCGTTATCCCTGGCTGTTCACGGCGCTCAACAGCAGCCACGTGATCGAGCCCATTGCACAGATTTTCGTGCGTCCGAACGAACAATATGCCGGCCGCCTTCCGAACGAAGACGCACAGGCATTCGTCTTCGACGCGACCAATCTGTTCGAACGCGACAAATTCTCCGGTTACGACCGGATCGAAGGCGGCACGCGCGCCAATATCGGCTTCCGCTATAACGGTACGTTCGACAACGGCTACGGCGTTCGCGCCATTGCCGGCCAGTCCTTCCATCTCGCAGGCGACAATTCCTTCGCCTCCTACGATCTCGTCAATGCAGGCGCCAATTCGGGCCTCGAATCCGACCGTTCGGATTACGTCGCCATGGCCGCTTTCGATGCGCCGATCGGACTTTCGCTGTCGTCGAGCCTGCGTCTCGACAAGGACGATTTCGACATCAACCGCTCGGAGACGGGCATCAGCTATTCGGACCGTCGCCTTACCGGCAAGCTCAGCTATACGCAGGTCAAGGCACAGCCGAAATACGGCTATAACGAAGACCGCGATATCATCCAGGCGTCCGGTTCGCTGCGCATGGACGACAATTGGTCGCTGTTCGGTTCGATCAATTACGATCTGAACGGGAAGTTTGCCGCCGAACGCCGCATCGGCATTGCCTATCAGGATGAATGCACGATCCTGACGGTCAGCTATTCCGACGAAGGCAATATCAATTCCAGCCGCCAGGCCGCCAATGACTGGTCGATCAATGCCCGTCTGGCCTTCCGTACGCTCGGCGATGTCAGTGTCGGCTCAGCCAATGAGGACTGGAGCGACATGGATATCGGCTGGAAGCCAAACAACTACTGAGTTTAGAGGCAGGTTACGCAGCATCGTGACCTGCCTTTTTACCATTTGGCCAGTAAAGCCACGGTTTCGCCGCAACAACACGCCAATGTCGGCCGCGCATGGAACCTATCGGGTTTTCTTTCAACAAACCGACACATTGCCGTCTTGCGGATCGCGATGATATATACGTGGCAAATTCGCGGTGCGGATGCACAGTTGCAGGTCTGAAAAGCGGGAGAGTTCAATATTCCCCTCATCAGGCAGAACAGATTGGCGGGACAGGGCAACAGGACCCTGCCCGACGAAAGGGAGAAGGATATGATGAATTTCGGAAAGACGGCTTTGCGTGGCGCTGCTTTCGCCTTTGCGATATTCGCCGTTCCCATGGCCGTTGTGCCCTATGCCGGCCAGGCCTTCGCCGATAGCACCGTCAAGATCGTCGTCAACAAGACCCCCATCACCAATGACGATATTGCCAAGCGCGTCGCCTTCCTAAAGCTGCAGCGCCAGTCCGGTAATCTCAATGAAAAGGCGCGCGAGCAGCTTGTCGACGAAGCGCTGAAGCGCGAGGAAATCGGCCGCGTCAAGATGTCGGTCAGCACCGACGATGTCGATGCGGCCTTCGCACGCTTTGCCGGCAACAACAAGATGACCCCGCAGCAATTGACGAAGGTGCTTGCGCAGGCGGGTGTCGGAGCCGATCATTTCAAGGCCTTCATCGCCGTTCAGATGAGCTGGCCGCGCCTTGTCAACGCCCGTTATGGCGCACGCGGCAAGATGTCGACGCAGGATCTCGTTACCCGCCTGAAGGAACGCGGCGACAAGCCCGTCACCACGGAATATTTCCTGCAGCAGGTCATCTTCGTTATCCCGGAATCGAAACGCAACGCCATTACCGGCAAGCGCAAGGCCGAGGCTGAGGCCTCGCGCAAGCGTTACCCCGGCTGCGACCAGGCCATGAGCTTCGCCGCGACCATGCGTGATGTGGCGATCAAGGACCTTGGCCGCATTCTGGCGCCGGAGCTGCCGGAAGACTGGAAAGCGCTGGTGGAGAAGACCAAGGAAGGCGGCACCACCGGCACCCGCGTCACCGAAAAGGGCGTCGAATATCTGGCCATCTGCAAGCAGCGCCAGGTTTCCGACGACTATGCGGCGGAAATGGTGTTCAAGTCCGAAGACCTGATGAAGGCCAAGGACGGCGAAAACCCGAACGAAAAGAAATATATGGATGAGCTGCGCAAGAAGGCGCAGATCGTCAACACCTGATATTGATACGAGAGCCGGGTCTTTCCGTGACATATGCATCCCTGCCGCTTGCCCTGACACAGGGAGATCCAGCCGGTATCGGCCCCGACATCGCCATCACCGCCTGGGCTAAGCGCCGGGAGAACGGCGTGCCGCCCTTCATCTTCATCGGCGACCCCGATGTGGTGGCGAGCCGTGCGGCGCTGATCGGCGTGCCGGTCAATATCGAGACCTGCGATGCGGAAAGCGCCGTCGGCCTGTTCGAACAGGCTTTCCCCATCCTCTCCCTTCCTGTCGGCTTCGAAGTGCAGGCGGGTCAGCCGCATGTCGGCGCGGCGCACGCGACGATCAAGGCCATCGAGGCCGCCGTTTCCCTCACGGTCGAGGGCAAGGCTGCGGCCGTCGTCACCAATCCGATCGCGAAATCGGTGCTTTACGAGGCGGGTTTCGGTTTTCCCGGTCATACGGAATTTCTCGCCGATCTCGCCCTGCGCCAGACCGGCGAGCAAGTCATCCCGGTGATGATGATTGCCGGCCCCAAGGTCCGTGTCGTTCCGGTGACGATCCATATCCCCGTGAAAGACGTGCCGGCCGCTCTCACGGAAGAGCTGATCGTTACGACCTGCCGGATCATCGATGCCGATCTCCGGCAGAAATTCGGCATCGAGGCGCCGCGTCTGGCGGTTGCCGGCCTCAACCCGCATGCGGGTGAAGATGGCGCACTCGGCACCGAGGATCGCGATATCGTTCACCCTGCGACCATGCGGTTGCGGAAGGATGGGATCGATGCCTTCGGCCCCCTGCCCGCCGACACCATGTTCCACGATGCCGCCCGCAAGCGTTATGATGTGGCGGTGTGCATGTATCACGATCAGGCGCTCATTCCGGCCAAGGCGCTCGGCTTCGACGATTCCGTCAATGTCACGCTCGGCCTGCCCTTCATCCGCACCTCGCCCGACCATGGCACCGCCTTCGGCATTGCCGGCCAGGGCATAGCCAATGAGGCGAGCCTTGTGGCGGCGCTGAGGATGGCGGCGGACATTTCCCTCCGCAGCCGGGCCAACGCATAATGGCGGCCATCGACGGACTGCCGCCGCTGCGCGATGTCATCCAGCGCCACGGGCTCGACGCGAAGAAATCGCTCGGCCAGAACTTCCTGTTCGACCTCAACCTCACCCAGAAGATCGCAAGGACGGCAGGGCCGCTAGACGGCGTGACGGTGATAGAGGTCGGCCCCGGTCCCGGCGGCCTCACCCGCGCCATTCTTTCGCTCGGGGCAAAAAAGGTCATCGCCGTCGAACGCGACAGCCGCTGCCTGCCGGCGCTGGCGGAAATCGAAGCGCATTATCCCGGACGGCTCGAAGTCATCGAAGGCGACGCCCTCAAGACCGATTTCGAGGCTCTGGTTCCTGCCGGCGAACCGGTGCGGATCATCGCCAACCTGCCCTATAATGTCGGCACGCAATTGCTGGTCAACTGGCTGCTGCCGAAACAGTGGCCGCCCTTCTGGCTCTCGATGACGCTGATGTTCCAGAAGGAAGTCGGCCAGCGCATCGTGGCCGAAGAAGGCGACAACCATTATGGCCGGCTGGGCGTTCTCGCCGGCTGGCGCACGGTTGCCGAAATGGCCTTCGACGTTCCGCCACAGGCCTTCAGCCCGCCGCCGAAGGTAACCTCCACGGTCGTGCACCTGCTGCCGAAGGACAAACCGCTGCCCTGCGATGTCGCCAAGCTTGAAAAGGTGACGGAAGCCGCCTTCGGCCAGCGTCGCAAAATGCTGCGCCAGAGTGTGAAAAGCCTTGGCGGCGAAACGCTGCTGGAAAAAGCGGGCATCGATCCCACACGGCGAGCGGAAACGCTGTCGGTGGAGGAATTCGTCACTTTGGCGAACTGCCTCTAAGGCTGGACCAGGCACGAAAGCTTAACGACACGGATACCTTCAGGTCCGCGGCAGACCCTGATCTGCGGCGCGGTCCATAAATTTCCGATGATGAATTTTCGACGATCACGCGCCACGGGAAATCGGTGGCACAGCCACCTCTGTTAACATGGCTGGCTCGCAAGAAACTTTATGAAAAGCACTGCCTATTTGGGAAATTTTCCGCTTTTCACCTTGAGTGACATGATCCAGACCGCAATCACCAAGCCTGACCACAACCAATGCTTGACTCCAAACACACAACTGTAAATTATATATCCATTCCTATTGCACATTTTCCACTTCACAGTTTCAAATATCAGGGGGATCGCGTGAAGATAAGTTATGTTTTGGCCATCTCGCTATTCACGCTTTCCTCATGTGTTAGCGTGACACCTACTTTTGATGAAGCGCTGATGAAGCACATTGAGGCGCTAAACAACGATATCGATAAGATTGATGCCGCAGTATCTGCTGTTTACGAAGATAAAACGCCGTTCTCCAAGGTCGAAGGCATATACGTCGACGCGGTATCAAATGTACGTTCGGCAATTTATATTGCCGAAGGTCGCGCAACTTACCTTCGCAACCGCGTTTCCGGTAGACCCGCCCAGATTATTCACAAAGCACTGCTGATCTGCCAGGAAGCGCTGATGACACAGTTGGCTGCTCATCGAAAAGCACCCTTTAACGTTGAGACCGCGTCCACATTCGCCACGAAGGAAGCCTGTAGCGTTCCGAAGTTGTTTGAAGCCCGGTTGAAGTGAGGTTCACATGGCAAAGGCACTAGATCTGGATAAATTTGAACCGAAAGATGCGTCGGAACTCTATAAAGGCATTTTGCAGCAGGTTTCAGCGGTTCTCATTTCGCACTTCAACGAAGTCAAAAATGAAATTGCCGTTCATATTAAGTCGATTGCACAAAAGGCATGGCTAACGCAGACAGGCCTCAAGAACGGCACGATTTCCCGAGAGCACGCGGATATGGCCATGCATACACAGGAGCTGGCCCTCAGCAGCGTGCTGCTTTATTCTGAGTTCCTCGTTTACGATACCGTCCAGACAGTTCTGAACGCGGTTTTTGGTGTGATCGGTGCCGCAATCAGAAACCTGACTGGCTTCGATCTTGCTTTTGGGCGCAGCTAACTAAAACAGGTCAAACAAATTATCCCATACGGCCCGGGCGATGGATTCTTCCCATCCCAGCGGATGGGAGGGATTTAGCTCTCGGAATCCAGCCTTAGCCTACCGGAAGCGCTTAAAGCTTCGGCTCTTCCTCGAGCAACGCCCGCACGAAATCGAACATGCCGTGGCGGCGGTCGCGGCGGACGCGTTCGGCCTTCACGATGGCTTCGACGGCCTCGAAGGCGGCCTGCAGGTCGTCATTGAGGATGACATAGTCATAGTCGCGCCAGTGTTCGATCTCGGCACGGGAATTGAGAAGCCGGGTCTTGATGACCTCTTCGGTGTCCTCGGCGCGGCGGTGCAGGCGCGATTGAAGTTCGGTCATGGTCGGCGGCAGGATGAAGATCGAAACGACGTCCGCCTTCATCTTGTCCTGAAGCTGCTCGGCGCCCTGCCAGTCGATATCGAACAGCATGTCGCGACCGGCAGCCATGGCGTCTTCCACCGGCCCACGCGGGGTGCCGTAAAAATTGCCGTGAACCTCCGCCCATTCCAGCAGCGCATCGCTATCGCGCAGGCGCTCGAATTCACGCGTGGAAATGAAATGGTAGTGAATGCCGTCAATCTCGCTCTGGCGGCGCGGGCGCGTCGTGACGCTGACGGACAGACCGATATTCTTGTCCTTGTCGAGCAGGTTGCGCGCAATCGTGGATTTGCCCGCGCCCGATGGCGAAGAAATCACCAGCATCAACCCTCTGCGGGCAATCGTGACGGGAGAATTATTCACCGGGACCATGGGGTCTACTCCAGATTTTGGACCTGCTCGCGGAACTGGTCGATCACCACTTTCAGCTCTATGCCTGCTGCGGTTACCGCACTGGCGTTCGATTTGGAACAGATAGTATTCGACTCGCGGTTAAATTCCTGTGCAAGAAAATCGAGCTTGCGCCCTACCGGCCCGCCATTGGCCAAAAGCTCCCGCGACGCCTGAACATGGGCGTGCAGCCGGTCGATCTCTTCGCGCAGATCTGCCTTGGTCGCGAGCAGCGCCGCCTCGGCATGCAGCCGGTCACGGTCGAGACCATGCAAGCCGTCGCCGATGAGGGCGATCTGCTGGGCGAGCCGTGCCGCGATCTGTTCCGGCTGGCGGGAAGGATCGTTTTCAATAATGTCCGCGAGCTGCTCGATCCGGTTGACATGACCGGACAGGATGGCAAACAGCGACGCCCCTTCCCGTTCGCGCATATCCTTCAGCTTCTCGACGGCGGCAGCGAAGCCGGCAAGCACATCGCCGTTGCGTGCGGCCTGCGCCTCCGCGTCATCTTCCGCCTCGCGAAAATCGACGAGCCCGCGCAGCGTGAGCAGCGTGTCGAAACTCAGCGGCTTGTCTTCCACCACATCGCCAAGCTCCTTCTTCAGCGCCAGAACCGCCGCCAGAGCATCGCGGTTGATCACCGCCTCCAGCCGGTTTTCCGCAATCGCCAGCGTCAGACCCGCCTGGATATTGCCGCGGGAAAGATGCTCGCCTGCGATTTCGCGCAGGGCCGTTTCCAGCGCTTCAAGACCGGTCGGCAGACGCAGGCGCACATCGAGCCCCTTGCCGTTCACCGAGCGCAATTCCCACGCCCAGCGGTAACGGCCGGAGGTTCCTTCGCTGCGTGCGAAGCCGGTCATCGATTGCAATGTCATATCTGGAAGCCCCCCGTCATGCCGTGCAAACCGGGCCATGCGGATCGCAGGGCCCGGTCAGGATTATCAATTGTTGGCCGGCTTTTCCGCCTCGGCCCCGCCCGGCTGACCATCCACGACAACATCGGGATTGGCGCCGGAGGCCGCCTTTTCGGCCTCTATCTTGCGCCAGCGGCGCACATTGGCGTTATGCTCTTCAAGCGTCTTCGCAAACACATGGCCGCCGGTGCCATCGGCTACGAAATAAAGGTCATCCGTGCGCCATGGATTGGCCACGGCCTCAAGCGCCGCCCGACCCGGATTGGCGATGGGCGACGGCGGCAGGCCCTTGATGACATAGGTGTTGAACGGCGTCTGCTTCTGCAGGTCCGACTGGTAGATCGGGCGGTCCGACGGTTTACCGTCGCCACCGAACAGGCCGTAGATGATCGTCGGGTCGGATTGCAGGCGCATGCCCTTCTTCAGACGATTGTAGAACACGGAAGCGACATGGGCGCGCTCGTCATCCTTGCCGGTTTCCTTCTCGACGATAGAGGCAAGCGTCACGAATTCCTCGACGGTCTTGATTGGCAGGTCGGGATCGCGCCGTTCCCAGATCATGTCGATCAGCTTGTCCTGCGCAGCACTCATCTGGTTGATGATTTCTTCGCGCTTGGTGCCGCGGGTGAAGCGGTAGGTATCGGGGCGCAGGCTGCCTTCCGGCGGCAGGGCGGAGGGCAGTTCGCCATCCAGCACTTCATCCGCTCCAAGGCGCGCGAACATCTGCTTCACGGTCAGGCCTTCCGGCAACGAGACGGAATAAAGGATAGACTTGCCGGACTCCAGCAGCATCATGATGTCCTTCATCGATGCGCCGGCCTTGATCTCATATTCGCCGGCCTTCAGCGTCTGGTCCTTCTGCAGGTAGCTGCCGGTCATCAGGCGGAAGACGCGGGCGTTGGAGATGACCTCGTTACGCTCGAGATTATTGGCGATCTCGATAATGCCGGCGCCGTTGCGCACCGTGAAATGCGTGTTCGTCTGAAGCGGACCGGGCTCCTGGAACGCATCGATCATGTAATAGAAAGCGGCAATCGCCAGCACACAGACGGCAACCGCGAGCGTCATCAGAAAATTCAGAAAGATCACAAGCTGGCCATGGGCCTTGCGGGAGCGCTTGGGCGGAGCCGGCACTTTCTCCGGCCGCAGTGCTTCCGTCGGGGATTTCGGAATGATCGGGCCGCGATTGCCTTCGCCCGCGCCGTTTTGTCCGTATGGTCCCTGGCTGTTCTGGTTCGTGTCGCTCACCGTCGGTCCTTTTCAGTTCGGCGTTGTCAGCGCTTTTTGCGCAGGTAATGCGGCAAAAACAGGTTCGGAATGTCTTCCTGCACCACATAGAGATATCGTGAAGCCTTGCTGTTCCGCTTCACGAACATCGTTTCGGACAAAGCCGATGGAGGAAGCAGCCTGCGGCCGGAAATCACCCCGAACCGGCAAACGCTTCCCATAAACGACTACAATATCGGCGCGAAAACCGGAATGGCTTTCGCAAGCCGCAATGCGTTCTTCAAAGGAAAGAACGTCCTTTGTCAGCACCCGGTGGGAGGGCGCCAGCGGCGGCAGAACCGCCGCCGCAATTATGCTTCGTAGCGACGCAGCACGAGGGAGGCGTTGGTGCCGCCGAAGCCGAAGGAGTTCGAGAGCGCCACATCGACCTGCCGCTTGCGCGCCTTGTGCGGCACGAGATCGATCTTCGTCTCCACATCGGGATTGTCGAGGTTCAGCGTCGGCGGAACGATGTTGTCGCGGATCGCAAGCGTCGCGAAGATTGCCTCGATAGCGCCCGCCGCACCGAGAAGATGGCCGGTGGCCGACTTGGTGGAAGACATGGAAATCTTCGAGGCCGATTCGCCGACAAGCCGCTCGACCGCGCCAAGCTCGATGGTATCGGCCATGGTCGAGGTGCCGTGAGCGTTGATGTAGTCGATATCGTCAGGCGTGAGACCCGCGCGCTTCAGCGCCATCGACATGCAGCGATAGGCGCCTTCGCCGTCCTCTGACGGTGCGGTGATGTGATAGGCATCGCCCGAAAGGCCATAACCGACGACTTCCGCATAAATCTTCGCGCCGCGCGCCTTGGCATGTTCCAGTTCTTCCAGAACGACGATGCCCGCACCCTCGCCCATGACGAAACCATCGCGGTCGCGGTCATAGGGGCGCGAGGCCTTTTCCGGATTGTCGTTATGCTGGGTGGAGAGCGCCTTGCAAGCGGCGAAGCCGGCAAGCGCGATGCGGCAGACCGGCGATTCGGCGCCACCGGCGACCATGACGTCGGCATCGCCGAGCGCGATCAGACGGGCGGCGTCGCCAATGGCGTGCGCGCCGGTCGAGCAGGCCGTCACCACGGCATGGTTCGGTCCGCGCAGCTTGTGGCGGATGGAAACCTGGCCGGATACGAGGTTGATCAGGCGGCCGGGAATGAAGAATGGAGAAATGCGCCGCGGGCCCTTGTCGCGCAGCGTATAGCCCGCCTCGACAATGCCTTCCAGGCCGCCGATACCGGAGCCGATCAGAACGCCGGTGGCGATCTGGTCCTCGTCCGTTTCCGGATGCCAGTCCGCGTCGGCAAGCGCCATGTCGGCGGCAGCCATGCCGTACAGGATGAAAGGATCGATCTTGCGCTGTTCCTTGGGTTCCATCCAGTCATCGGCATTGAAGGTGCCGTTGGAACCATCGCCCACGGGAATACGGCAGGCGATCTTTGCCGGAAGGTCTTCGACTTCGAATTCAGTCACGAGACGGGCGCCGTTCTGGCCGGCCAGCAGCCGCTCCCAGGTCACTTCCGTCCCACATCCAAGAGGAGATACCATGCCGGTACCGGTGATAACGACACGCCTCATCGCCAATGCTCCGCCCTTATCCAAATCATCGGTCTTCATGCAACGCCGGACATCAGGAGATGTTCATCGGATGCTGCAGTATTTCAAATCTCAGCATGACGGTTGTGGGCGCCGTCTCCGGCCCGTGACCCCATGCATTGCCCGGAACACACACCGTCAGGAGCATGTTACCGTCTGCCTATAAAACATTGGCCCGGACGAGCCGGGCCAAGGACGGGAGGATATTGCACCTCCCCCATCAAGGTCGATCAGGCCTGGGCCTTCTCGATGAACTTTACGGCGTCGCCGACGGTCAGGATCGAGTCAGCTGCGTCGTCGGGGATTTCAACGCCGAATTCTTCTTCGAAAGCCATGACCAGTTCAACGGTGTCGAGCGAATCAGCGCCCAGATCGTCAATGAAGCTGGCGCCTTCGACAACCTTGTCGGCGTCAACGCCAAGATGATCAATTACAATTTTCTTTACGCGTTCTGCGATATCGCTCATGTCGGTTTCCTCGACCTTTATTTTGAAGGGAATGCCTTGCGGCACCCTGCCCTGTTAGAAGCCCTCATGCGCCGTTCAAATCCGGCACTGCTGGCAAACCCGTTCAACCCGGTCCAAGCTAGACATCGTCACGCAAAATCGCAACGGCTTCCTGTCTCTCCGGGACGACTGTTCACAGTCTTGGCCCGCTTAACATGGTTTCAATCGGTCGAAAAGCCTGAAAACGCGCTAAGCACAGCGTATGACAGGCAATTTCGCCGAAAACCAGTCGGCGGGGCCTTGCGGCGCCAGCTACCCAAGAAGGTGCTTAAACAGCGCCGCAATCCTTTTCATGACGGCCTCAGGCGCCGTCAGATCATCGCCATGCCGCCGTTGACGTGCAGGGTCTGGCCGGTCATGTAGCCCGCCTCGTTGGAGGCGAGGTAAAGAACAGCCGATGCGACCTCAGCACCGGTTCCCATGCGCTTCATGGGAATGGCGCCCATGATGGCGTCTTTCTGCTTGTCGTTCAGCTTGCCGGTCATCGCGCTTTCGATGAAGCCCGGCGCCACGCAGTTGACGGTGACGTTGCGGGTGGCGATTTCCTGGGCCAGCGACTTCGAAAAACCGATCATGCCGGCCTTGGAGGCGCAGTAGTTGGCCTGGCCGGGATTGCCGGTAACGCCGACGATGGAGGTGATGTTGATGATGCGGCCGAAACGGCGGCGCATCATCGGATGCGTCAGCTCGCGCGTCAGGCGGAACATCGCCGTCAGGTTCACTTCGATGACGTTGTCCCAGTCCTCGTCGCTCATGCGCACGAAGAGGCCGTCCTTGGTGATCCCGGCATTGTTGACGAGGATATCGACGCCTTCCAGCTCGGCTTCGGCCTTTTCGCCGAGCGCCTTGACCTCGGCGCGGTCGGCGAGGTTAGCCGGGAAAATCCTGACGCGTTCGCCAAGTTCCGCTGCCAGCGCTTCGAGCTTTTCAACGCGGGTGCCGTGCAGGCCGACGGTTGCGCCCTGGCTGTGCAGAAGGCGGGCGATTTCTTCGCCGATGCCGCCGGTCGCGCCGGTTACGAGAGCCTTGCGGCCTGTCAGATCAAACATGTCCTATTCCTTCTTTAGAGCTTCGGACTGAAAATGTTCAGCGCTGTTGCGCCCGATGAATGCGGCAGCCGGAATGTCCGTCTCAGCCGATGAGGGTGGCAAGAAGCTGGTCGATATCGGCAGCGCCGTTGACGGCAACGCCGTTCACCGTCTTGTCGATGCGGCGGGCAAGGCCCGTCAGCACCTTGCCGGAGCCGATCTCGTAAAGCTGCGTGACATTGTTGGCGGCAAACCATTCCACCGTCTCGCGCCAGCGCACCTGACCCGTCACCTGCTCGACCAGCAAAGCGGCGATTTCATTGGCATCGGAAACGGGTGTGGCGAGCACATTGGCGATAACCGGCACGACCGGGTTGTGCTTTTCGACGGCCGCCAACGCCTCGCGCATGGCTTCCGCCGCCGGCGCCATCAGCGCGGAGTGGAAGGGTGCGGAAACCGGCAGCATGATGGCGCGCTTGGCGCCCTTTTCGGAAGCGATCGCCGCCGCCTTCTCGACGGCGGCCTTGCCGCCGGAGATAACGAGCTGACCGCCGCCATTGTCGTTGGCGATCTGGCAGACGCCGAGAATGGCCGCCTCTTCGCAGATGGCGGAAACGGCGTCATGCTCAAGCCCGATGATCGCCGCCATGGCGCCCTCGCCCACTGGCACGGCGGCCTGCATGGCGTTGCCGCGGATGCGCAGAAGACGGGCGGTATCGGCAACCGAGAAGGTGCCGGCGGCACAGAGCGCCGAATATTCACCGAGCGAGTGGCCCGCGACATAAGAAACCGTATCGGACAGTTTGAAACCGCGCGCTTCGAGAACCCGCATGACCGCCATGGACACCGCCATGAGGGCCGGCTGGGCGTTGGCGGTCAGCGTCAGCGTCTCTTCCGGGCCGTTCCACATGATATCGGAAAGCTTCTGGTCGAGCGCCTCGTCGACTTCCTGAAACACGGCGCGCGCTTCCGGATAGGTATCCGCCAGCTCCTTGCCCATGCCGACGGCCTGGCTTCCCTGTCCGGGAAATGTGAATGCAATACCCATGGGATGTCGTCCTTCTTGTCTGGCCTTGCCTTTATTCTTTCGGACTTCCATTCACATTCCCGCCAGCGAAGTCAAGGCTTGAAGCCCCATGGCAGGCCCATGTCAGGGGTTTTGCCGTCCTGTTTTCCCCTTTCTTTTCATCATATTTTTTCTTGCACTGCGGCAATTCCCCATTACTTTCACACCACCTTCCAAACTATCTGGCCAAGCACCGGGACATTTCCATGAAACAGAGACTATTGGGCCGCACGGATATTTCCGTGTCTGAAATCTGCCTCGGCACGATGACGTGGGGCACACAGAACACCGAAGCCGACGCGCATGCGCAGATGGATTACGCCGTTGAAAACGGCGTCAATTTCTTCGATACGGCAGAACTTTACCCCACCACCCCCGTTTCCGCCGAGACCCAGGGCCGAACGGAAGATTATATCGGCACATGGTTCGAAAAGACCGGCAAGCGCGATCAGGTCGTGCTCGCCACCAAGGTCGCCGGTTCGGGACGCGATTATATTCGCGGCGGTCGCGATATCGACGCTGCCGCCATCCGCGAGGCGGTGGATACCAGCCTCAAGCGCCTGAAGACGGACTACATCGACCTCTACCAGATTCACTGGCCAAATCGTGGCACCTATCATTTCCGCGGCGTCTGGAGCTTCGATGCTTTCGGCCAGGAAAAGCAGCGCACGCTCGCCGAAATCACCGAAAAGCTCGAAACGCTCGGCGAACTGGTGAAGGCCGGCAAGATCCGCGCCATCGGCCTTTCCAACGAGAGCGCCTGGGGCACGCAGAAATATATCGACATCGCCGAGGCCAACGGCCTGCCGCGCGTCGCCACGATCCAGAACGAATATAACCTGCTCTACCGCAGCTTCGATCTCGACATGGCGGAAGTCGCCCATCACGAGGATGTCGGCCTGCTCGCCTATTCGCCGCTGGCGGCAGGTCTTCTGACCGGCAAATACCAGAACGGCGCGCGCCCGGCGGGATCGCGCGGCACCATCAACAGGGACCTCGGCGGCCGCCTGCAGCCGCTTCAGGAAGCGCCGGTCAAGGCCTATCTGGAGCTTGCCGCCCAGCATGGAATCGATCCGGCAAAGCTCGCCATCGCCTTCTGCCTGACACGTCCCTTCATGGCCTCGGCCATCATCGGCGCAACGACGATCGAACAGTTGAAGGTGGATATTGCGGCTGCGGATGTGACGTTGTCTGAAGAGGTACTAAAAGGGATTGCGGCGATCCATCGGCAATATCCGATGGCGATCTGATGGCTCTACGGCGCGCTTTTTCACCGCTTGCCCTTGCATTCCGGGCAAAATTGCGTATAAGCGCGCTGTTCACAACACCCGGTCCAATTGGCTGGTGGCTGAACGGAGGGCTGGTTCCGGTAACGGAACAGCAGGAACCATAAGGTTTTTCCGGCCTCCCGTGTCTCCGCTCTCGACCGTCTCGAACAACGCTTTTCTTGCTTCAAGGCTTTACCCGCCTCACCCAAGAGCAGTCGTTGAGGCTTAGCGCCGTTGCCGGGTGAAGGACGAAACGCAAGAAAGGCAAAGCTTAAATGGCTCTTTACGAACACATCTTCCTTGCCCGGCAGGATATTTCTGCCCAGCAGGTCGACGCACTTGTCGAGCAGTACAAGGGCGTTATCGAATCGTTCGGCGGCAAAGTCGGACGCATCGAGAACTGGGGTCTGAAGTCCCTCACCTACCGCATCAAGAAGAACCGCAAGGCTCACTACGCTCTCATGGACATCGACGCTCCGGCGGCCGCCATCCATGAAGTCGAGCGCCAGATGCGCATCAACGAAGACGTTCTTCGCTACATGACCATCGCCGTCGAAGCCCACGAAGAAGGCCCGTCCGCGATGATGCAGAAGCGCGACCGTGACGACCGTCCGCGCCGCGATGGCGACCGTCCGGACCGTGGCCCGCGTGAAGATCGTGGCCCGCGCGCACCGCGCGAAGGTGGCTTCGGCGACCGCGAAGACCGTCCGCGCCGTCCGCGCGAAGACCGTGCATAAGAAGGAGTTTTGACCAATGGCTGACGCATCCTCTTCCCAGGCACGCCGCCCGTTCCACCGCCGTCGCAAGACGTGCCCCTTCTCCGGCGCAAACGCTCCGAAGATCGACTACAAGGACGTTCGTCTCCTGCAGCGCTACATTTCCGAGCGCGGCAAGATCGTTCCGTCCCGCATCACGGCCGTTTCCCAGAAGAAGCAGCGCGAACTCGCCCAGGCGATCAAGCGCGCCCGCTTCCTCGGCCTGCTGCCCTACGTCGTAGCGTAATGAATTGAAGCGAGGCCGCGTCTCGGCGCGGCCTCGTTTTCTCCTTTGAAGCAACTGACTTTTAATCAGTAGGTTGCGAGTTCAAATCCTTCCGCGTTGGGCGCGGATCGATACCGTAAAACCCATGTTGGGGATGAGGCTCCATGGAGCGATCCTCTAACTGCTTTCGTTTCAGCAGGACAGCGAAGTGCAAAAGTTGAACCAGACAGTGCTGATCACCGGCGTTCTCGCCGGCATATGCGCCGCGTTTTTGACGCTTGGCGCAACGGCACAGTCGTCCTTTTCCTTCCTGCTCTATGCCGGTTCCGCCATGCCGATCCTGATCGCCGGCATGGGCTGGGGCAATCGCGCCGCCATCGTCGCGATCATCACCACGGCCATCATCGGCGCTCTCGTCATGTCGCCGCTGTTTGCGCTGACCATCGCGATCTTCACGCTGATCCCGGCGGGCTGGCTTTCGCATCTTTCCAATCTGGCGCGCCCGGCTTCCGAACTCGGCGGCCCGGACGATCTGCTCGCCTGGTATCCGCTCTCCGGCATCGTCCTGCACCTGTGCATTCTGGTCTCCATCGCCGTTGTCATTCTCGGCTGGATGATCGGTTACGGTCCCGATCTGGTCGCCCGCATGGTCGATATCATGATGACCTCGGTGCAGAACCGCGAGCCGCTGTTCGAACCCAATGCCGAGGCGCTCGCCCAGACGAAATCGCTGCTGGTGCTGATGCTGCCGATCGTGCAGGGCGGCCTGTGGGTCATCCTGCTGTTTGCGGCCTATTATTTCGCGACCCGGCTGGTCGGCTCTTTCGGCAAGGGCCTTCGCCCGCGTGAGGATATCGCTTCCGCGCTGCGCATGCACCGCAACGCCATCTTCATTTTTCTGGCCGGCATCGTCGCCATGTTCCTCGGCGGTGTCGCGGCCATGGTCGGCGCGGTCATCTGCGGCACCTTCGGCGCGGGCTTTCTGATGGCGGGTTACGCCTCGCTGCACAAGCGCGCGCGCGGCAAGGACTGGCGGCTGCCGGTTCTCATTCTCGCATATCTCTCGGCGGTCTTTGTCTTTCCGCTGTTCATCATTCTCGTGTTCGGCCTGAGCGACGTGCGCAGCACTATCTCTCTTACTCCGACGCGGAAAACCGACAATACGAACGAAACCAAACCATAGAAAGGATCAAGAAGATGGACGTCATTCTTCTCGAACGCATCAACAAGCTCGGCCAGATGGGCGAAACCGTAAAGGTTCGCGACGGCTACGCCCGTAATTTCCTGCTGCCGCAGGGCAAGGCGCTGCGCGCCAACGCCGCCAACAAGGCACGTTTCGAAACCGAGCGCGCAACGCTCGAAGCCCGTAACCTCGAGCGCAAGTCGGAAGCCCAGAAGGTTGCCGAGGCTCTGGAAGGCAAGTCCTTCATCGTCGTCCGTTCGGCTGGCGAAACCGGCCAGCTCTACGGCTCTGTCGCCGCTCGCGACGTCGTCGAAATCCTCGGCGCAGAAGGCTTCAACATCGGCCGTAACCAGGTTGAACTGAACACGCCGATCAAGACCATCGGCCTGCACAACGTTACCCTTCACCTGCATGCCGAAGTCGAGCTGCAGGTTGAGCTGAACGTTGCCCGTTCGGCTGAAGAAGCTGAGCGTCAGGCCAAGGGCGAAAGCCTCACCTCCGCTGACGCCATCTACGGCGTTGACGAAGACGCGCTGCGTCCGGAAGACTTCTTCGATCCGGAAGCCGATCGCGACGGCGACGACGAATAAGATTTGGCTTAACGGTCAAAAAGGAAAACCCCGGATGGAGACATCCGGGGTTTTTGTTTGCGCGCTGAGAGTTTGCAGGGAAGTTTACCCCCCTCTGCCCTGCCGGGCATCTCCCCCTCAAGGGGGGAGATCGATATGCGGCGAGATCTCTTCCATCTCAACGTTTGCGAATGAAGTAGTGGCAGTGCCTCTTGCCGATCTCCCCCCTTGAGGGGGAGATGTCCGGCAGGACAGAGGGGGGTGAAGCCGCAGCCACCAAACTTTCCTACTACCTCGCCGCCGTCTCCGCCCCCTCGGGTGCCACGCTCTTATCCACATGCACCACCACCGACATGCCCGGCGACAGATCCGCGGCGAGCGGCTGATCGGCATCGATGGCGATACGCACGCCGAGGCGCTGGGCTATCTTTACGAAATTGCCCGTCGCATTATCCGGCTTGATGACGGCGAATTCCGAGCCGGTGGCGGGAGAGAACCGTTCCACATGGCCGGTAAGCTTGCGGCGATGCAGCGCATCCACGGAGATCGTCACCGGCTGGCCGACCTGCATGCCCGCAAGCTGGGTTTCCTTGAAATTGGCGATGACCCAGACATCATGCGGCACGACAGCCATCAGTTGCGTTCCGGCGGTGACATATTGGCCGGTGCGGACGCCGACTTCGCCGAGCTTGCCATCCACGGGCGCGTGGATTTCGGTATTGGCAAGGTCGATCCGGGCAAGTTCGACCGCCGCTTCAGCATTGGCGACGGCCGCCTGCAGCGAGCTGCGGTTGACGATGATGGTTTGCAGATCCTGCCGCGAAACCTCAAGCGCCGCCTTGGCCTGCGAGAGCGACGCCCGCGCCTTTTCGAGCGCGGCATGGGCCTCTTCCTGGAGGCTGGAGGTTCCCACACCGCTCTTGATGAGATTATCCTGACGGTCGGATGCGAGCTGCGCCTGTTTCAGCGAGGCCTGGGCGCTGTCGACCGCCGCCTGGCTGGAAAGAATATTGGCATTGGCCGCATTTTCCTGCTGGCGGGAATTATCGAGTGCCGCCTTCTGCGTATCGAGCGTTGCTTCCGCCTGCGCCTGCTTCTGGCGGTAGATGCGGTCATCGATCTTCGCCAGCAGCGCACCCTGCTTGACCTCCTGATAGTCCTTCACCGGCACGTCCACCACATAGCCGCTCACCTGCGGGCTCATCGTCGTGACATAACCACGCACGAAGGCGTTGTCGGTCATTTCGACGGTGGAAAGGAACGGCGGCAACCGCCAAGCGTAAAGCACCAGCGCCACGCCGGCGAGACCGCCGAGCAGCACGAGAATGGAAACGGGGGTAAAAAACTTCTTCAGCATTTTGTCACTCTTGGAATGTTCAAGACTGTGGTGCCGGTGCGGCATCGATTTCTTCCCGGAAAAGGAAAGGGCGGATGCGCAGCCATGCAAGGTGGATCAAAAGCGTGGCCAGCGCCAGCGCAGAGACGACGGAGATCAGCAGGAACGTGTCATTATAGGCAAGCACATAGGCCTCCCTGCTGACCTGCTGGCCAAGCAGCGACAGCCCCTCGGCCTTCAGCAATGCCGGATCGGTGATGACATGGCTGTAAGCGCCGGAAAGCTGCGAGACGCGCTGGGCGACCACGGGATTGGTGAGCAGGATATTTTCCACCAGAATATTGGAGTGGAATTTCTCCCGCAGCGTCACGAAACTGCCGAGCAGGCCGGTCATCAGCATCGAACCGGTGATCTGGGTGAACAGGAAGATGGTGATGAAATTCACCAGATAGGGCGCACCCCGGGCCAGTGCGGCGGCAAAACCCTTGGCCATGACGGGCGGCAGGAACATGGCCGCGCCAAAGGCAATCATCATCTGGCTGAGATACATCTCACCGGGCCGCGTCAGATTGTTGGACTGGCTATCCATGAACGAACCGGCAGCGATCAGCGCCAGCGCAATCACGTGGGCGGTATCGACGTATTTCGTGAGCATCAGCCACGCACAGGCCGCACCGCCGAGAACGGTCGCCAACAGCACAAGTGCATAAAGTGTCGTCGTCTGTTCGTTCAGCAGGCCAAGTTGCTGGTAAAAGCTGACCGCCGTTGAAGATTGCTCGGAGGAAACCGCACGGTAGACGAGCAGGACCGCAATAATGTGCAGGTTGGTTTTCGAGAAAATCCAGCGCAGGTCGAGCAGCGGGTTCTTGCGCGGCAATTCGATGAAAGCCATGAGGGTCAGAAGTGCGATCGACGTCGCCAGAAGGACGCCCAGCCACCAGGTTTCGAACCACCAGTAGAACCGGCCGAGCGTGAGCATGACCGCCAGACAGCCGAGACCGCCTGCAAACAGAAGATAGCTCAGAATATCCATGCGCTCGATAACTTTCGCGCGCGGCGGCGGGGTGACTTTCAGCACATAGATCATGGCGAAAGCGATCAGCGCGAATCCTACTTCCATGGAATAGAGCGCATTCCAGCCGTCGATTTCCAAGAGGGATGGCGAGACGATGCGCGCGAGCGGCGCCGACAGCAACGTACCAGTCAGCGCTATGCTGAAACCGAGCGAGAATTTCCGCGCAGGCGGAAAGGCCTCCAGAATATAGAGAAAGCCGAGCGACGAGATCGGTGCGGCTGCCATGCCACTGACAAAACGGATAACGATTGCCGAATGCAGGTCTGTCACGAACAGGTTGAGACAGGAAGCGACGACAAACACGATAATCGAAACTTCGGCAAAGGGCCGCAGGCCATATTGCGCCCGGACCTTGAACAGCGCGATGGAAAACGTGGCATAGGGCGCCATATAGGCGGCGGAGAGCCAGGCGACCTCGGCCACGGTGGCGGAAAACTCGCCCTGCAACTGGTAGATATTGGCCATGACGAGGTTCATGCCGAGGCCTTGCGTGATGAAGAACGACAGGCCAGCGAAGATGAAACACAGCCGCAGCCAGAGCGGCCGCTCAACGGGCTGAGGTGCGGCGGCGGCGGCAGGTTCCGACACGGCTTCGCCCGTGCCGGAAGCACTCATCGGCGTCGCTGCCTCTTCCGGAAGGTCGGCGGGTTTGGCGGTCCCTTCGGCATCCTGGGAAACGGCCTTGTCAGCGGTTTGCGGTATGAGGGTGCTCACGATTGCGCCCTCCCCGCCGCCAGATTTTGCAGATTGGCCGAAAGCCGGCGCATGACATCGAGCGCCAGGGCCAGTTCCTGCGAGGAAATATCGGCGGCAATCTCGGAGCGCAGTGATTTCGCCATCGCCTGCACCGTCTCGGAGGTTTTTTCCCCTTCCGCCGTCATGTGGATGCGTTTGGCGCGGCGGTCGTTCTCATCGGAACGGCGTTCGATGAGGTTCTGTTTCTCCATGCCATCGAGCACCCGAACCAGCGTCGGCGTTTCGATTTCCATTTCCTCGGCAAGCTCGGTCTGCGTCAGCGGTCCACGACGCGAGAGCGCAAAAAGAGCGCGCGCCCGTGCAAGCGTCAGCCCGCTCTCCCCCACCCGCGCATCGAAAAACGCGCGCAGTTTGCGGGTGAAAGCGGAGACTTCATCCAGAAGCTGTTCCTTGTCGGTCTCGCGGGACATGTCAGCAAGCCTTATAATTAGCACACTACTTATTTTCTGCCTATTTATTCGTAAGACTGACGATTTTCAAGTTTCTTTCACGCCGGGTCTGCCATGCGATAAACTCATGGCAGCGAATCACCTTGCCGGAAGGATCCGGCGCCTTGTCCCCAACCCGCCTGTGGATTGCTGGGGACAACTGAAGAAGTGATCGAGCTTCGCAGAGCGGACGTCAGCCTGCCATAGAGTGTTGCAACATTATCATTGACTGCCGTGCCCCAGGAAGCCAAACCCGAGGTTCAAGGACAAAGGCAAAGGGAGATCGCGCAAACCATGAACGACGCTGTGAGAAAGATCACCCCCGCGCAACCGGCGGAACCGCACTACCGCGAAGCGCCGAACAACATCGAGGCCGAACAGGCGCTGCTCGGCGCCATCCTCGTCAATAACGACGCCTATTACCGCGTGTCGGACTTTCTGAAGCCCGTGCATCTTTACGAACCGCTGCATCGCAAGATTTTCGAGGTGGCGGGCGATATCATCCGCATGGGCAAGACCGCCAATCCGGTGACAATCAAGACCTTCCTGCCCGCCGACGACAAGATCGGCGATCTGACGGTGGCGCAATATCTCGCGCGTCTGGCGGCGGAAGCCGTATCGATCATCAACGCGGAAGATTACGGCCGCGCGATCTACGATCTGGCGCTGCGCCGCGCGCTGATCCAGATCGGCGAGGATGTCGTCAACATCGCCTATGACGCGCCGCTCGACATGCCGCCGCAGGCGCAGATCGAGGACACCGAACGCCGCCTGTTCGAACTGGCGGAAACCGGCCGTTACGATGGCGGTTTCCAGTCGTTCAACGATGCAGTAGCGCTGGCGATCGACATGGCGGGCGCCGCCTTCGAACGCGACGGCAATCTCTCCGGTATTTCCACCGGCATTCATTCGCTCGACGCCCGCATGGGCGGGTTGCAGCGTTCCGACCTTATCGTGCTTGCCGGTCGTCCGGGTATGGGCAAGACCTCGCTTGCGACCAACATCGCCTACAATATTGCCGCATCCTATGAGCAGGAAGTGCAGCCGGACGGGTCGTACAAGGCGAAGAACGGCGGCGTCGTCGGCTTCTACTCGCTCGAAATGTCGTCCGAACAGCTCGCCACCCGTATCATTTCCGAGCAGACCGAAGTGTCTTCCTCGAAAATCCGCCGCGGTGACATTACCGAGGCCGATTTCGAAAAGCTCGTCGCCTGCTCCCAGATGATGCAGAAGGTGCCGCTTTATATCGACCAGACCGGTGGTATCTCGATTGCCCAGCTTTCCGCCCGCGCCCGCCGCCTGAAGCGCCAGCGCGGCCTCGATGTTCTGGTGGTCGACTACGTTCAGCTGATGACCGGCTCCGGCAAGAGCGGCGAAAACCGCGTGCAGGAAATCACCCAGATCACCACGGGTCTGAAAGCGCTCGGCAAGGAACTCAACGTTCCGATCATCGCGCTGTCACAGCTCTCCCGTGCGGTGGAAAGCCGCGAAGACAAACGCCCCCAGCTTTCCGACCTGCGTGAATCCGGCTCCATCGAGCAGGACGCCGACGTGGTGCTTTTCGTGTTCCGCGAGGAATATTACGTCAAGAACATGGAGCCGCGCGATATTTCCGATCCCAAATATGCTGAATGGGAAGCCCTGTTCGACAAGGTGAAAGGCACGGCCGACGTCATCATCGCCAAGCAGCGTCACGGACCGACCGGCACGGTGAAGCTCGCCTTCCAGTCCGAATTCACCCGCTTTACGGATCTGGCCGATCCGAGCTTCAGCCAGTACGAAGAACATTGAGGCGCCGCCGCGCCGGCTATCGACAAAAACGCCCCGTCCTGCTTCAGGATGGGGCGGAATCTTTTCAATGGCTTGGGACTGACACCTCAGACGCCGATTCATCGATTGTACCGCTCGGCAGTGCAATGACCTGATCGCCGGCGCGGATGCTGCTCTGGCGGTGGGTGATGGCGATGATGGTAATATCGCTGTCGACCCGTCTTAACTGGTCCATGATTTCCCGCTCCGTCTCCTCGTCCAGCGCCGAGCTTGCCTCATCGAGCAGCAGAATGGACGGTTCACCGTAAAGCGCACGGGCAATGGCAACCCTCTGACGCTCGCCGCCGGAAAGCTTCAGGCCCCTTTCCCCGACAATCGTGTCGAAACCCTCCGGCATCGCCTCTATCCTGTCGAGTATCGCGGCGCGCTCGGCCGAGCGGCGCAGTTTTTCCTCATCCAGCACCCGCCCGAGCACGACATTGCTGCGCAACGTATCGTTCAGCAATTGCACCTCCTGCGGAACGATGCCGGCAACGGCAAACCAGTCGTCCCGACCGATTGCGGTCAGATCGGTGCCGTCGATGGTGATACGACCCGATTGCGGCGCCATGGTTTTCTGCAGAAGCCGGAAGAGTGTCGATTTGCCGGAACCGGTCTCGCCGGTAATGAAGGTCAGACGCCCCGGCGTTGCATTGAAAGAAACGCCTTCGACGCCGCGACCGTTTTCGTAGCGAAAACCCACATCGTCGAATTCTATCGCTTTGCCCGATAGTTGCAGCGGGTTGGCATGGGGCGGTCCCTCCTCTTCCGGCGCATTCCACATGCGGGCATAGGGCGCGAAGTGGGCGAAGGATCGGACCGCCTCGCTGATCGATTGCCCGATCAGTTCAAAAGGCATGTTGAGCTGAAGCAGAAGTGTGTTGAAGAGAACGATATCGCCTATCGACAGGGCTCCCGCCTCGTAACGCGGCAACAGGAGATAAAAGCCGATGACCATCTGCATGGCGAGTGCCAGCGAGATGGTGAAGACGAAGCCGATCCGGCGCAGGGAATAAAGCCGCCAGTTGCGATAGATAGAGCCCGCATTATCCGCAAAGCGACGCTTCATCCACGCCGTGCTGCCCGTGTGCCGCAAAGGCTCGATCATGCCGATGGCGTTTCCGACAAAACCGGCATTCTCCTGCCCGGCTTCGATAGCCTTTTCCAGAAAAGGCGTGGTCAGGCGGTTCGAAGCGAGCGTGAGCGCGATGAAGGCCGCGCCGTAAACAACGACGATGGCGACCAGATCCGCACTGAGGACCGTTCCCAGCAACAGGGTGCTGAACAGGAACGTGGCGATGCCCGGCACGAAATAAATAAGGCCGATCTGCATGATCGCCGAGGCGGCCGAAGCGCCCCTTGTCTGCGCAGCCTGAATTTCCGCCGGGTTGTGATCGTTGAAGAACGACGGTTTTTTATGGACGATGCGCTCGAAGAAGCGCGTGGTCGCGACATATTCCAGCCGCTCCGAATGGATGACCGACATATATTGCGTGGAGCGCTGAATACCCGTCGCCAGCGCCGTCAGGCCCGCATAGAGCGAAAAACCGAGCATCCATTGCAGCGGCGCATCCGGCAGATCGTCGATCAGGCGGGAAAACACGTAAGGCCCGGCGGTGGCGAGAACAGACCCGAGCAGGATCGTCAGCAGCAAAAAGGTGATGGATGGCCATGACGTCTTCAGGTCTTCGGCATAGATTCGGGAAAGCGGTCCGAATGCAACTTCGCGATTGCCTGTCATCACTCTCTCCCGCCCGGCGCTGCTTGAAAGATACGGCAGGCACTGGATAACGGCTTGGAAGCGCTTGCTCAAGTCCGGACTATCGTCCTCAGTTCACATTCAATAGTGCGCATGGAACGGGTTTTCGCCCTGTCCCGCCCGTTCTGTTCCCAAGGGAGGAGTCTTTTCAACGGTTTGACCGGATTGTCTCACAATCCGATTCCGCGCAGCAGCGCCACGGCAGCAACACCGAGCGTTGCGGCTGGCAGGAGGCTGAGGCGCAGCGCCGCGATGGCGGTTACCGCGCAGGCGATGGTTTCCGCCGGTCCGCTGGCGAGCGCCGTCGGCGTCACCACGGCCATCAGGACGGCGGGCGGCACCACGCCGAGCGCCTTTTTCAGGCGTGGTGTCAGCGTAAAATGAGTGACCAGCAACAGGCCGCCAAGGCGCGTGGCGACGGTTGCCGCCATCATGGCAAGAATTGTCAGCAGCGTATTCGGGTCGAGCGTCATGCCGGCTGCTCCGCCTGTTCCTCGTGGCCAAAGGCGGCGACGGCGAGACCCGCCAGCGCGCCGGCGGCGATATACCAGGCGCCGGGAACCAGTGCGTGGGTGAGACAGGCGGCGGCGGCGCTTGCCAGAAGCACGAAGCCGGTTTCCCTGCCCTTCCAGAACCCCATGAGCAGCACGATGAAGACGGCGGGAAAGGCGAAATCCAGACCGATGACCGACATATCCCCCACCACCGAACCGAGCAGCGCGCCGGCAAGAGTTGCAAGGTTCCAGACGAGATAGATCGACAGCGCAGCACCGGTGAAAAAGGCCGCCGTCAGCCTGCCGGCGATGACGCGGAATTCGGACAATGCCCAGGATTCATCCGTCAGCACCAGCATGGCGGCACATTTGCGCCAGCCCCTGAAATCCTCCAGCTTGCCGGCTATGGAGGCGCTCATCAGCACATGGCGCAGATTGACCAGCAGCGCCGCAAAGCCGAGCGCGCTCCAGCTTGCCGGATGCGTCCATAAATCCATCGCCACGAATTGCGAGCCGCCGGCAAAGACCAGCAACGACATCAGCGAGGCTTCGAGCGGCGACAGGCCCTTGCCGATGGCGACAGCGCCGAACACCACGCCAATCGGCACCATGGCGACCAGCAATGGCGCGGCGGCCCGCAATCCCGCGCTGAATTCCGCGCCTTTTCCCGATATCGACATCGCGTTCTCCCTTTCGAAGGAGAGGGATTACGCTTGCGACATTATTCGGTCTTGAACGAAAGTGACGTCAGGCGGTTTTCTGCTGAAGCGTCGCTTTTCTTTTGTCGCATTTCCGAACGGAAATGCGGGCTTTGAACTCAGGCCACCCGGAACTGCCCCGGTGTGACACCGGTGCGGGCCTTGAAATGCCGGGTGAAATGCGCCTGGTCGGCAAAACCGCACATTGCCGCTACCTCGGCCGGCATCTCGCCGGCGCGCAGAAGCCGGCGCGCCCTGCGGACGCGCACATCCGTCAGATAGGCATGCGGGGTGATGTGAAACTCTTTCCTGAAAGCGCGGATGAGGTGCGCGCGGCTGAGACCGGCGATGGAGGCCAGTTCCTCCAGGCCGATATCGGTCTCGTAATTGTCGGAAAGATAGTCGCGGGCGGTATAAACCGCCGTTTTCTCCCGTGTTTCGACGGGCAGGATAATGGCGCTGCCGTGCCTGCCGAACAGGGCGGCGAGAACCGAGAACATGCCCTCATCCGCCTCCAGAGCGCCGGATTTCTCCTCCAGCCGCCGATGCGCCATCTGGAAGGCGGCCGCCACCTGCGGATCGCGCGGCAGAAATCTTGGGAAGGACGGCGTGCCGTGAAAGGCCCTGCCCGTCACATCCTCGATAATATCGCGCAGCAAGACGATATCGGGATAGATCATCCGATAGCGATAACCGCCGCCACCCGGTGCGCCATCGTGAACCTCATCCGGGTTGATGAGATAAAGATGCCCCGGCCCCGTCTGCTCGGTGGTGCCCTGAATGGTGGAAATCTGCGAACCGCTTTCGATGGCGCCGATCGAGAAGGTGTCATGCGCATGCGGCGAATATTCATGGGTCAGAAAAGTCGCGCTCAGGCACTCCATGCCGCCAAAACGCCTGTCACGCCAGAAACGGGTGGTTTCCGTCGTCGCAATCGGCATGACATCTATGGCCTGTTCCTGCGAAACATTGTGCATAGCGTGAGTTTAAAACATTCCATCCTTACCGTCTTGAACAAAAGTGCTAGGGTCCAAACCGGTTCAAGATCAACCGGACGCATGGCATGACAGACGACTTCGAAGACAGCTTTCCCGAAAACGAAACCGACATTTTCGAGCACGCACCGCTGAGGCTGACCGTCGATCTCGGCGCGCTCGCCGATAATTGGCGTGACATGAAGAGGCGTTCCGGCAGGGCGCGGACGGCGGCGGTCGTGAAGGCCGATGCCTATGGTCTCGGTATCGAGGATTGCGGGGCGACGCTTTACCATGCCGGCGCGCGCGATTTCTTCGTGGCCACGGTGGCCGAGGGTGCGACCCTGCGTTCCTATGCCCCGGAAGCGCGTATCTTCGTGCTGTCAGGCATATGGCAGGGCCAGGAACGTCAGGTCTTCGACAACGATCTGGTGCCGGTTCTGGCCTCCGAGGAGCAGCTTTCCTTCTGGATGGCGACGGTTGCCGAGCGGGGCGATCACCCCTGCGCGCTGCATGTGGATACGGGCTTCAACCGCCTCGGTCTGCCCCTCGACGACGCGCTGTTTCTGGCTGACGACGTGACGCGGCCGGCAAGTTTCGACCCGGTTCTGGTGCTGTCGCACCTCGCCTGCGCCGACACACCCTCCTCGCCGATGAACAGGGTCCAGCTCGAATCATTCCGAAAGGTTAGCGCCGCTTTCGAAGGCATCGAATCAAGCCTGTCGGCTTCCGCCGGTATCTTCCTCGGCTCGGACTATCATTTCGATCTCACTCGCCCCGGCATCGCCCTTTATGGGGGCGAAGCGGTCAACGGCATGGCAAACCCGATGCGTCCCGTCGCCACGGCCGAAGCGCGGATCATCCAGATTCGCGAAGCGGGCGAAGGCCAGACCGTGAGTTATGGCGGCACTTTCCTGCTGAAGCGCGCCAGCCGCCTTGCCATCGCTTCCGTGGGTTATGCGGATGGATACCAGCGTTCGCTTTCCGGTTCCGGCATTCCGCTGCGCGAAATGGGCCATGGCGGCGCTTATGGCGTCGTCAACGGCCACAGGGTGCCGGTAGCCGGCCGCGTGACCATGGACCTCACCATTTTCGACGTGACGGATGTTCCGGCCAATGCCATCCGTGCTGGCGACTATATCGAGCTTTTCGGTCCCAGTGTGCCCGTCGACGAGACCGCGCGGGCGGCCGGCACCATCGGCTACGAGATGCTGACGGGGCTTGGCCTGCGTTACGAACGGCAATATCTGATGGCCGACGACTGAGCCGCGCCTTTAGCCCTTGGAAAGCTGCGGTGACCTGTGCTAGAAGAGAACAAAAGGAGATCGAAATGCCCGAAATCCATTTGAGCGAGCAGGACGAGAAGTTCATCGAGGAGCAGGTGGCGGCGGGCATCTACAGCGATGCGGACGCGGTTATTCATGCGAGCCTGCAATTGTTGAGCAGTGATGAAGGCAAAAGAGCCGCACTTAAATTGCTGATTCAGGAGGGCATTGATGATGCAGAAGCCGGACGGGTTCACCGTTATGCCTCCCAGGACGACTTCCTGAGCGATATCAAACGCGTTGCTGCGCAACAAAAAACGGGGATCGATCATTAAGATTCGGATCCCTGTATGGACCACGAGGGCAAGGCGCGATCTCGTTGACGATCATGCCTATATCGAGGCTGAAAATCCCCTTGCTGCCGATCGCCTCGTTCTTGATATCTACAATAAAATTGAATCGACGGCGGCACTTGGTTTGACCGGCGTTTCAAGAAGCGGATACGGCGTTGGAATTCGTAGTATTGCGTACCGGGAGCGCGTGATTTTCTTTCGTGTCAGCGATAGCGAGCTTACTGTGATGCGCGTGCTTCACGGCCACCAAGACATCTCCGCCGACCATTTCAAACAAGAAGAAAACTGATAGAAGATGGCAAAAGCCAAGACCCAATTCGTGTGCCAGAACTGCGGCACGGTTCACACCCGCTGGGCGGGAAAATGCGAAGGCTGCGGCGAATGGAATACCATCGTCGAGGAAGACCCGATGGGCGGCATCGGCTCCGGGCCGGGCAAGACGCCCAAGAAGGGCCGGCCCGTCACGCTCACCTCGCTTTCCGGTGAAATCGAGGAGGCGCCGCGTATCCCGACCGGTATCAGCGAGCTGGACCGGGCGACCGGCGGCGGTTTCGTGCGCGGTTCGGCGGTTCTGATCGGCGGTGATCCGGGCATCGGCAAGTCGACGCTCCTCATGCAGGCCGCAGCGGCCCTTTCGCGGCGCGGGCATCGCATCATCTATGTCTCGGGCGAAGAGGCGGTGGCGCAGGTGCGTCTGCGCGCGCAGCGTCTCGGGGCTGCGGAAACCGATGTGCTGCTGGCGGCGGAAACCAATGTCGAGGATATTCTGGCGACGATCTCCGAAGGCAAACGGCCCGATCTCGTCATCATCGATTCCATCCAGACGCTGTGGAGCGATACGGCCGATTCCGCCCCCGGCACGGTGACACAGGTGCGCACCGGCGTGCAGGCGATGATCCGGTTTGCCAAACAGACCGGGGCGACCATGGTGCTCGTCGGCCACGTCACCAAGGAGGGCCAGATCGCCGGTCCACGCGTGGTCGAGCACATGGTCGATGCCGTGCTTTACTTCGAAGGCGACCGCGGACATCACCATCGCATCCTGCGCACCGTCAAGAATCGCTTCGGGCCAACTGATGAAATCGGCGTTTTCGAAATGTCGGATCGCGGTCTACGGGAAGTCTCCAACCCCTCCGAACTGTTTCTCGGCGAGCGCAACGAAAAGTCGCCGGGTGCTGCGGTTTTTGCCGGCATCGAGGGCACGCGGCCCGTGCTTGTCGAGGTGCAGGCGCTGGTCGCCGCCACTTCGCTGGGTACGCCGCGTCGTGCCGTGGTCGGCTGGGACAGTTCCCGCCTTGCCATGATTCTGGCCGTACTGGAGGCCCATTGCGGCGTGAAGCTCGGCCAGCATGATGTCTATCTGAATGTTGCCGGCGGCTACCGTATTTCCGAACCGGCCGCCGATATGGCGATTGCCTCGGCGCTCGTTTCCTCGCTTGCCGGTCTTGCCCTGCCCGCCGATTGTGTTTATTTCGGCGAAATCAGCCTGTCGGGCGCGGTGCGGCCGGTCTCGCATACGGGCCAGCGATTGAAAGAAGCTGAAAAACTCGGCTTTTCCGCCGCACTTCTGCCTTCTGCTTCGGCTGAATTGCCGAAAGGCGGCAAGGGGCGCTGGACGGAAATCGAAAGTCTTCCGGACCTCGTGGCCCGCATCGCCGGCTCCGGCAACCGGTTCAAACAGGTTGAGGACGACGAATATTGATCCTTTCGCCAAGGGAAACAGTGGTGTAAGAGGATCGCAAAATTGGCAAGGCAGCGTCTGACAAGGCGTCGCACCTCCGGAGTTGGTATATGCCCATTACAATTTTCGACGGCATCGTCATCGCCGTTGTTCTTTTCTCCGCCCTTCTTGCAATGGTGCGCGGTTTTTCACGCGAGATTCTGTCGATTGCGAGCTGGGGCGGTTCGGTCGCCGCCGCCTATTATCTCTATCCGGTCCTGCTGCCCTATGCGCGCAACTATACCGATGACGACAAGATCGCCATTGCCGGTTCGGCGGGCGTGGTTTTCCTCGTATCGCTGATCGTGATTTCCTTCATCACCTCGCGCATTGCCGATTTCATCATCGACAGCCGCATCGGCGCGCTGGATCGCACGCTCGGTTTCCTGTTCGGCGCGGCGCGCGGCATTCTGCTTTTGGTCGTCGCGGTCGCCTTCTGGAACTGGCTGGTGGATGTGAAGACGCAGCCGGAATGGGTGACGCAGGCAAAGTCCAAGCCCTTCCTCGACGGGCTGGTGGGCAAGCTGGAAGCGGTTCTGCCTGACGATATCGAACCGCAGATCCGCGCCCGCATCCTCGGAAAACCACAGGAGCCGGCAGCCACGCAGGCGCCTGCGGAAGATGTGCCGGCAACAAATCCGCCGGCAACGAATAATTGACACAGTGTCGCGCCTTGCAATGCATGCAAGGCGCGCTATTTGTGCTAAATATCAAGCACGACACAGACGGACCGACCGGGGGAAATACTCACCGGAGAGGTCTTTCTTTTTTTCTCGGTAGAGAGCAAGGGCAAGCCGGATGATTGAGCCGCTTTCGCATTCCCCGTTCCCTGGGGCCACTTTCAAGGAAGAGATCGACGGCGACACGCTGCATGAAGAATGCGGCGTGTTCGGCATTCTCGGCCATGCCGACGCCTCGGCGCTGACCGCTCTCGGCCTGCATGCGCTTCAGCATCGCGGCCAGGAAGCGGCGGGCATCGTCTCCTTCGATGGCAAACGCTTCCATCAGGAACGCCATATGGGCCTCGTCGGCGATCATTATACCGATCCGGCAACCCTTGCCCGCCTGCCCGGCTCCATCGCCATTGGCCACACCCGTTATTCGACGACAGGCGAAGTGGCGATGCGCAACGTGCAGCCGCTATTTGCCGAGCTGGAAGAAGGCGGCATTTCCATTGCCCATAACGGCAATTTCACCAATGGCCTGACGCTGCGCCGCCAGATCATCGCCACCGGCGCCATCTGTCAGTCGACGTCGGATACCGAAGTCGTCCTTCACCTCATCGCCCGCTCGCGCCACTCCTCCACCGCCGATCGCTTCATCGATGCCATCCGCCAGATGGAAGGCGGTTATTCGATGCTGGCGATGACCCGCACCAAGCTGATCGCCGCCCGTGACCCAATCGGCATCCGCCCGCTGGTCATGGGCGAGCTTGATGGCAAGCCGATCTTCTGCTCGGAAACCTGCGCTCTCGACATCATCGGTGCGAAGTTCGTCCGCGACGTTGAAAACGGCGAAGTCATCATCTGCGAAATCCAGCCGGACGGTTCGATCACCATCGATGCGCGCAAGCCTTCGAAGCCGCAGCCGGAGCGCCTCTGCCTGTTCGAATATGTCTATTTCGCCCGCCCCGATTCCGTCGTCGGCGGCCGCAACGTCTACACGACGCGCAAGAACATGGGCATGAACCTTGCCAAGGAAGCGCCGCTGGAAGCCGACGTCGTTGTCCCGGTTCCCGATGGCGGCACGCCGGCAGCACTCGGTTTTGCGCAGGAAAGCGGTATTCCTTTCGAATACGGCATCATCCGCAACCATTATGTCGGCCGCACCTTCATCGAGCCGACACAGCAGATTCGCGCTTTCGGCGTCAAGCTGAAGCATTCGGCCAACCGGGCGATGATCGAAGGCAAGCGTGTGGTGCTGGTGGACGATTCCATCGTTCGCGGCACGACCTCGGTGAAGATCGTGCAGATGATCCGCGAGGCGGGCGCCAAGGAAGTTCATATCCGCGTCGCCAGCCCGATGATCTTCCACCCGGATTTCTACGGCATCGACACGCCGGACGCCGACAAGCTGCTCGCCAACCAATATGCCGATGTCGAGGCGATGGCGAAATATATCGGCGCCGATTCGCTGGCCTTCCTGTCCATCGACGGACTTTACCGTGCGGTGGGCGGCGAAAACCGCAACCCCGCGCGTCCGCAGTTCACGGACCATTATTTCACCGGCGACTATCCGACCCGCCTTCTCGACCAGAATGGCGAGGCGATGGGCAGCAAGATTTCCATGCTGGCCAGCAACGGCTGATACGCCTTAAACAAAGCGGCCATCCGGCTTCCGGTGGCCGCTTTTTTCTTGCCTTTTGTCAGGCCCTCGCATGCGACGATATGATCGCTTGCGAAAAGCCAGCGGCGCTTCGTAGAAGGAAGCGCAATCATTTCGGGGGAGACCATGACCATCAATCTCAAGGGCCGCATCGCTCTCGTTACCGGCGCTTCGCGCGGCATCGGCTATTTCACGGCGCTGGAACTCGCCAGGGCCGGCGCGCATGTCATCGCCTGCGCCCGCACGGTGGGCGGCCTTGAGGAGCTGGACGACGCCATCAAGGCTGTCGGCGGCACGGCGACGCTGGTTCCCTTCGATCTCTCCGACATGAAAGCCATCGATGCGCTGGGCGCCAATATCTTCGAGCGCTGGGGCAAGCTCGATATTCTCGTCGCCAATGCCGGCGTTCTCGGCGTCATCTCGCCGGTTGGCCATATCGAGGCGAAAGTCTTCGAAAGGGTCATGAACATCAACGTCACCGCCACCTGGCGGCTGATCCGTTCGGTCGAGCCGCTGCTTCTGAAATCGGATGCCGGCCGCGCGCTGATCCTGTCCTCGGGCGCCGCCCATAGCTGTCGCCCCTTCTGGGGTGTCTATTCCACCTCCAAGGCGGCAGTCGAAGCGCTGGCCCGCACCTGGGCGGCGGAAACGCAGAAGAGTGCGCTTCGCGTCAACAGCATCAATCCCGGTGCGACACGCACGGCGATGCGTGCGCAGGCCATGCCCGGTGAAGACCCGGCCACCGTGCCGCATCCGTCAGAGGTGGCCGCGGCCATTCTTCCGCTCGCCTCGCCCGATCTGACCGAAACCGGCAAACTCTTCCTCGTGCGCGAGGGAAAATTCGTGGATTACCGCCAGCCGGAGTGAATATTTTCCGCTCGGGGCGGCGGTGCGGCCACCACGGTTGCTCTTGACCGGGCCGCACCGCCGCGCCATAAAGCAAGACATGAGAACGATGATCTGCACCTGCTGCTGAGATTTTTTTTGCTGGTTCGCCACCGGCCAGATCGTTTTCGTCTCCCGCAAGGTCAAGAAAGATAAACGTTCCGGCCAGGATAATATTCTGCCTTTAGGGAACTGCCGCATGTCCTTGCGCCTGAAATTTCACAATACACTCACACGCGAAAAAGCGGAATTTGCGCCGATCGACGCTGACAATGTGCGCATGTATGTCTGCGGTCCGACGGTCTATGATTTTGCCCATATCGGCAATGCGCGCCCGGTCATCGTGTTCGATGTTCTCTACCGGCTGCTGCGCCACGTCTATGGCGAGACCCATGTGACCTATGCCCGCAACATCACCGATCTCGACGACAAGATCAACGCGCGGGCGCTGAGGGATTATCCGCATCTGCCGCTGAACGACGCCATTCACGCGGTGACGAAAAAGACCGCAGACCAGTTCCATGAGGATGTGGCCACGCTCGGCTGCCTTCCGCCGACCGTCGAACCGCGCGCCACCGACTACATCGCGGAGATGATCGACCTCATCGAGAAGCTGATCGCCCGCGGCCATGCCTACACGGCCGGCGGAGAGGTGCTGTTCGATACCCGCTCGATGGCCGATTATGGCCAGCTTTCCAAGCGGCCGCTGGACGAGCAGCAGGCCGGCGCGCGCGTGGCGGTGGAAGCCCATAAGAAGAACCCCGGCGATTTCGTACTGTGGAAACTGTCCTCGGACAATGAGCCGGGCTGGGAAAGCCCTTGGGGTCGCGGCCGTCCGGGCTGGCACATCGAATGCTCGGCCATGTCCGGCCGATATCTCGGCGAGGTCTTCGATATTCATGGCGGCGGGCTCGACCTCATTTTCCCGCACCATGAGAACGAAATCGCGCAATCGCGCTGCGCCAACGGCACGCATGTCATGGCCAATGTGTGGATGCATAACGGCTTCGTGCAGGTGGAAGGCCGCAAGATGTCGAAATCCGAGGGCAACTTCGTGACGATCTACGAATTGCTGCACACGGAGAAATTCGGCGGCCGGAAATGGCCGGGCGAGGTTCTGCGCCTTGCCATGCTGATGACGCATTATCGCGAGCCGATCGATTTTTCCGTGAAGCGTCTGGAAGAGGCCGAACGCCTGCTCGCCAAGTGGCCGGCCGCGGAAGCCTCCGATGCTGCGCCGGATGAAACCGTGCTCGAAGCGCTTGCCGACGATCTCAACACGGTTGCCGCCGTGCAGGCGCTGCACGCGCTGGCCCACGCCGCCAATCTGGACCCATCCAGGCTGCCCGCCTTTGCGGCCAGCGCCGCCCTGCTGGGTGTCTTGCCGAAGAAGGCGGAAATGGATGAGGCCATCGTTTCGGCCGTCGATGCGCTGGTGCAATTGCGGCTCGAGATGCTGAAGGCGAAGAACTTTGCGGAGGCGGATCGTGTTCGCGACGAGCTTTCGGAGAAGGGCATTCAGCTGAAGGATGGCAAGGACAAGGAGACGGGCGAGCGGACGACGACGTGGGAGTTGAAGCGGTAGGCTCCGCATTCGAGGCTCACCCCCCTCTGCCCTGCCGGGCATCTCCCCCACAGGTGGGGAGATTAACTGGAGCAGCCTCCCGCTCCCTATTCAGCGTTAAAGATGGGCGAGCGATAGCCGCAATTGATCTCCCCACCTGTGGGGGAGATGCCCGGCAGGGCAGAGGGGGCCGACGGTCACCACAATCCTCTTGCGGTTTTGAGTTACCTCAACCAATCTAAGCTGAGGCACTAAACAGCGAGCCAAATCATGCCGCATGCAGACGTAGATCCGATGCATCGCAAATATGCGAAGCAGATGCGTAAAGTCATGACGGATGCCGAGCTGAAGCTCTGGAATGCCATTCGCGCTCATCGCCTTGAACGACTAAGTTTTCGCAGACAAATGCCGATTGCCGGCTTTATCGTTGATTTCGCCTGTTCGGATCATCGTCTGATTGTTGAGGTCGACGGTTCTCAACACACATCTGAAGCGGCACTGCGCTACGATCAGGCAAGAACTGCGCGGCTTCAGGAGGACGGCTGGACAGTCCTCCGTTTCTGGAACGAGGATATCCTTAGAGACATAGACAATGTCTGTCTCCACATTATCCGAACGGTGAAGGAGGACCGACCATGACGACATATACAGGCGGATGCCAGTGCGGCGCGATCCGTTTTCGCGCTATCGGCGAACTGAAAGACAGTTCCATCTGCCATTGCCGCATGTGCCAGAAGGCTTTCGGGGCCTATTACGCGCCACTGGTTTCGGTGCGCGGCGTAGAGTTTGAATGGACCCGGGGAGAGCCGAAACGCTTCCAGTCATCCAGCGTCGTTAAGCGCGGTTTCTGTCCCGAATGCGGAACGCCGCTCACCTATGAGGCGCCTGACGGTGTGGCGGTGGCGGCCGGGGCTTTTGACGATCCGGCCGCGCTGCCACCAACCATTCAGTGGGGCGTGGAGCGCAAGATCGATTTCGTCGACACGCTTCACACGCTGCCTGCCGTTGCCACCGAGGACGACCTGACGCAGGTGGACTATCTCGCAGATCTGGTTTCCTACCAGCATCCCGACCACGACACTGAAAACTGGCCACCGGAGAACAGATGATGAGCGAAGCGGGATTTTTCGGCGGATGCCAGTGCGGCGCCGTGCGTTTCCATGCGGGCAAGCTCGGCCGGGCCTCCATCTGCCATTGCCGCATGTGCCAGAAACATTTCGGCAATTTCTTCGGCGCGCTGGTCAGCGCCGATCAGGCGCATCTGACCTGGACGCGCGGCCAGCCTGCCCTCTTCCGCTCCTCGGCAAAAATCCATCGCGGTTTCTGCAACAAATGCGGCACGCCGCTGACCTATCATTATCCCGGCGGCGTGGAGATCGCCATCGGCGCTTTCGATGAGCCCGAGCTGATCGAGCCGCAGGTGCAGGTCAATTTCCACAAGCGGATGCCGTGGATCGAGCAGCTGTTCGGCAAGCCGACCGTGGAACAGGGCGTGGACGAGGCCGAAATCACCTCCTATCAGCACCCGGATCACGACACGCAGGTCTGGCCGCCGGAAGACGAGCGCGCATGAGCGAAACCGAGGGTTTCAGCGGTGGATGCCAGTGCGGCGCGGTGCGTTATCGGATAGGGGGCGGTCTTCGTTATCCGCATCTGTGCCATTGCCGCATGTGCCAGAAGGCATCGGGCAATTATTTCATGCCGCTTGCCGCAGCTGCGCTTACGCAATTTGAAATGACCCGTGGCGAAGCAGCGTGGTTCCAGTCTTCCGATCACGTGCGTCGCGGTTTCTGCGGCCGATGCGGCACGCCGCTATTCTATGACATGCCGGGCGCCGATTTCATCAATATCACCCTCGGTTCTCTGGACGAACCCCAGCGGGTAAGACCCGAGGCGCAATCCAATCTCGCCGGCAAAATGCACTGGTTCGGCGCACTCGATGGCTTGCCGGTCGAGCCGGAACCTGCAACGGATAGCCCTCCCCCTCGGGTGAACAATTGCCAGCACCCGGACCATGATACGGCCGAATGGCCAGCGAAGGACGATGACCCATGACCGAAGAATTGCGCGGCCTTTACCCCGAGATCGAACCTTTCGAGACCGGCATGCTCGATGTCGGCGACGGCCACACGATCTATTGGGAAAGGGTGGGCACGCGCGGTGGAAAACCGGCGGTTTTCCTGCATGGCGGCCCCGGCGGCGGGGTGAACCCCACGCATCGCCGCGTTTTCGATCCCGCCCTTTACGACGTCATCCTGTTCGATCAGCGCGGCTGCGGCCGCTCCACGCCGCATGCGGAGCTTGAAGCCAACACCACGTGGCATCTCGTTGCCGATATCGAAAGGCTGCGCGAACTCTGCGGCTTCGAAAAATGGCTGGTTTTCGGCGGTTCCTGGGGCTCGACGCTGGCGCTCGCCTATGCCGAGACCCATCCGAACCGCGTCAGCGAACTGGTTCTGCGCGGCATCTACACCGTCACCAGACCGGAACTGGACTGGTATTACCAGTTCGGCGTTTCCGAAATGTATCCGGATCGGTGGGGAAAATTCATCGCGCCCATCCCGGAAGCCGAACGCGGCGAGATGATGCAGGCCTATAACCGCTATCTCACCGGCACCGACGAGGCAAAGAAACTCGAATGCGCCAAGGCATGGAGCCAGTGGGAAGGCGCGACCATCGCGCTCGTCACCGATCCCGACCGTGTCGAGGATTTCGGCGAGGATAAATACGCCATCGCTTTCGCGCGTATCGAGAACCACTTCTTCGTCAATGGCGGCTGGCTGGAGGAAGGCCAATTGCTGCGCGACGCCGGCAAACTGAAAGATATTCCCGGCGTCATCGTGCATGGGCGTTATGACATGCCCTGCCCGCTGAAATATGCCTGGCAGCTGGCCAAAGCCTGGCCGAAGGCGGATTTCCACATCATCGAGGCGGCCGGACACGCGATGAGCGAGCCAGGCATTCTTGACCAACTGATCCGCGCCAACGACCGTTTTGCCGGGAAATAACCAGTCCTTTCAGCGCCTTGCAACGGCCGGATAAGACAATGATTCACGCGGGGCTTCCTGCGTGAATCATCTCCTCCAGTCGGGGTGCAGCCCATTTCAAGGGCAGCGCGCCTTTTATTAATGCAGTTTTTCTCATGGACCCTTCACGGAAATGAATTGGCCGCCACTGTGGCGATCCGTTATAAAACGCTATCCGAACAATTGGCGGTACTCCCCATGGCACTCGACAAATCGCTCCCGGCCCAGGAGGGCGGCGACAGCGCGCGCGGTTTTGCTTTCGCGCTTTCCGCTTATCTGCTCTGGGGGTTCCTTCCCTTTTACATGAAGGCGGTTGCGCATATTTCGCCGATCGAGGTCATCGTCCATCGCGTCGTCTGGTCGGTGCCGATTGCAGCTGTCGTGCTGATTGCGCTCGGACGCACGGCGGAAATCAGAACCGCGCTCAGAACCCCGAAGATGCTGGCCATGGCCAGCCTGACGGCCATCCTCATCAGCATCAACTGGGGCGTCTATATCTGGGCGATCGGCGCAGGCCGCGCGCTCGATGCCGCGCTTGGCTATTTCATCAATCCGCTGTTCAGCATTTTCCTTGGTGCGGTTCTCCTCAAGGAAAAGCTTTATCCGGCCCAGATCGCCGCCATCGGCCTCGTGGCGCTGGCGGTGGCCATCCTCACCTGGCATGCGGGCAGCCTGCCCTGGGTGTCCATCGCACTTACCGTGTCCTGGGGTTTCTACGCCTTTTTCCGCAAGACCTTGCCGATTGGCGCGACGCAGGGCTTCCTGCTGGAAGTCATGCTTTTATCCATCCCCGCCGTGCTGGTGATGATCTGGCTTGCCTTCAACGGACAGGCGCATTTCATGGGCGGCAATTCCGCCGATACCTGGCTTCTGGCGGCAAGCGGGCTCATTACGGCCGTTCCGCTCATCCTCTATGGCAATGGCGCGAAACTGCTGCGGCTGTCGACCATCGGCATCATGCAATATATCGCGCCGACGATGATCTTCCTCATCGCCATCTTCATCTTCAAGGAGCCGTTCGACATGGTGCGCATGGCGGCCTTTGCGATGATCTGGGTGGCGCTGGCGATCTATACCGGCTCCAGCCTGCTGCGGCTCAAGCGGTAATCCGGGCTGCTTCCCTCATTCCTTTACCATCACGGGAATGGGGAGAAGTAGCGTCAATAATCCACCAGCAAATGCGGGTTGGCATCATAGCCGAAACGTGGTTTGACGCCGAGAAGGCCCGCCGTCTGGGCGATGATTTCGCGGGTCATGGGGGCCGCGGTGGAGGCCGCCGTTCGCCCGCCGTTCACGCCGGTTCTCGGCGCGTCGATCATCGTCAGCACGACATATTTCGGCTTGTGCATTGGAAAACCGGCCACGAAAGCGTTGAAATTGATATCCTTGGCGTAACGGCCATTGATCACCTTGTCGGCGGTTCCGGTCTTGCCGCCCACATGAAATCCCTCCACCTGCGCGCCACGGCCGGAACCCTTTATGCCGTTCCAGTTGAACAGGTAACGCATATCGGCGCTCGTCCTGTCGTTGATGACGGTGCGCGCGAGCGATGCGGCAGCTTCTTTCGACCGCGGCAGGAAGGTCGGCGAAATCAGGTTGCCGCCATTGATCAGCGCGGCAGCGGCCACCGCTGTCTGCAACGGGGTGGTGGCGACGCCGTGGCCGAAGGAGATGGTGACGGAATTGATCTTCTTCCAGTTTCTCGGCTGGGTGGGCGTGGCAACGCCCGGCATTTCCGTGTCCATTCTGGTAAGCAGTCCGAGCTTCGTCAGGAACTGCTGATGGCCTTCGACGCCGACCCTGTCGGCCACCGCCGCCGTGCCGATATTCGATGAATATTGAAACACTTCCGGAATGGAGAGCGGCCGGTTCCGGCCCTTGAAATCCTTGATGGTGAAGCCGCCCATGCGGATCGGCCGCGACGCATCCACCACCGAACCCAGCGTGATCGCCCCGGCATCCAGCCCCATGGCGAGCGTGAAGCTCTTGAAGGTGGAGCCCATTTCGAAGGTGGCGTTGCTCATCCGGTTGAACCAGCCCTTTTCGTACTCCTTGTCTATGCTGCCATCGGCAAGGGTGCGGGAAGGCTCATTCGGATCGTAATCCGGCACCGAGGCCATGGCCAGTACTTCGCCCGTCTCCACATCGAGGATCACAGAGCCTGCCGCTTCGGCCTGATAGGCGCTTTTCGCCTTCACGACCACTTCGCGGACGATGTTCTGTACCCTGAGATCGATGGAGAGCCGCACCGGCTCCAGCGGCGCGCCGCTGGCAAGACCCACGGCGCGAAGATCGGCCAGACCCTGCTGGTCGAGGTAACGCTCCATGCCGGCAAGCCCCTGATTGTCGACATTGACGTGGCCGATAATATGCGAAGCGGTGGGACCACCCGGATAAAACCTTCGTTTTTCCGGCCGGAAGCCGATGCCCGGTATGCCGAGATTGAGAATATCCGCCTGCTGCCGGGGCGTCAGCTGGCGTCGCAGCCATTGAAAGCCGGTATCGGAGCGCAACCGGCGGTGCGTTTCACGCCAGTCGAGATTGGGGATAACGGTCGCGAGCTTCTCCACCACCTCATCCGGATCGACGATCCGGCGCGGATCCGCATAGAGCGAGACCATGTTGAGATCGGTCGCCAGAAGCGTGCCGTTGCGATCGACAATATCCGGCCGGGAGGCGACGGCGTTGGCGCCGGTATTGATCCATGCGGTCGCCACCGGTTCGGCAAGACCATATTGGACGAGACGCGCGGCGACGACGCCATAGATGACAGCGAAGACGGCGATCACGATGCCGAGCCTCATGCGCGCATCGACCCTGCGGCGGGCGGCGGAACCGAGGAGCGCCTCCCTGCCCCGCGCGGAATTTCTCTGAATAATAAAATGCGCCCGGCTTTTGAGCCGCACCACAAAAGCAATCATTTCCCGATGACACCCACTCTCATGGCGGCGAAACGAATTTCGCGACACCAACGCCTTATTGAGGCTGGCACAGGATCAGTCGCGGGGCCATGAAAAGAGAGGGCGGAGCGATGCCGCCGTTAAATCTGTATTAATATACACTAAAATTGTAACGAGCCGCCCGGGCGGCCGTTAACAAACGGCAGACCTAGAGGCGGGAAATCACCGAAGGGTCGCCTTCCGGGTTCTGCTGCGCCAGCGCCCGGTCGATGATGGCGGGCACGATGTCCTTCACTTCGTCGACGATGAGCGGGTTGAGAAGATGCGCGCGGTGGATGAAACCCTGGTCGCGCATGTGCTGCACCAGTTCCAGCATCGGGTTCCAGAAACCGTTGATATTGGCAAAGACCATCGGCTTGGCATGGCGGCCAAGCTGCGCCCAGGTCATGATCTCGACGATCTCCTCCAGCGTGCCGACACCGCCCGGCAATGTCACGAAGGCATCGGAGCGCTCGAACATCATATGTTTGCGCTCATGCATGTCCTTGGTGATGACAAGCTCGTTCAATTGTCCGAGAGAATGGCGCGTCGCCTCCATATCGACCAGAAATTCCGGTATGATGCCGGTCACTTCGCCGCCATTGGAAAGAACGCCGCTGGCAACCGCGCCCATGATGCCCTTGGTGCCGCCGCCGTAGACGAGGCGAATGCCGTTTTCGGCAATGGATTTCCCAAGCGCGCGGCCCGCTTCCATATGGGCCGGATCACGTCCGGGCTGGGAGCCGCAATAAACGCAGATGGATCGAATCGCTGTATTTTTGTCCGTCATGAAGGGAAGGAACTATGTGCGATGCGGCACGTCAAGAAAATTTGGGAAATCCCTTGCAAATATGGCCTTTCGGCCACTCGCCGCTTGTCTGGGAGAAGGTAAGACGCTAGCAATCTCAACTCGTGTGAAAAGCTTGAAATACCCGGAGCATCAGGATGAAAAACAATAAGGCCGGTTTGCTGGCGCTGATCGTGCTGGGCGTTGCGTCCCTGCTCATGATCTTTTTCGTCCTGCCGCGGATTTCAAACGACGGCAAACCGATCGGCGACGCCATCAACGAAGCCGGCAACGCCGTGAAGAACAGCGTGGAAATGGGCGCCGACAAGGCGGGCGACATTCTCTCCGACGCCGCCGAGGAAACCGCCAATATTGCCGACAAGGTCGGGCGGCGGGCGGCTTCCGCCACCCAGTCGATCAAGGATCTGACGACGCTTTTCGCCGATAGCAAGGTTCCCTCCGACGCCGATTTCGCGGCGGCGCGCAAGAAGGTCGAGACCTCGCTCAAGGAACTGACGAATATCGAAATTCCAGAGTCGCTGGACGAAACGACGTCGCGGCTCATCACCACCGCCCGCACGGCCGCCGAACGCACCACGGCGTTCCTGCGCGGCCTGCCCGACAATGCGGCGGCGGCGGCGGCACAGGTGCGTCGTCTGGCAGGCGTTTTCGCCGGCACCGACGATGGCGCGCCCGAACCGGCAAAACCGGCCGCCGCACCCGCCGACGCGGCACAATCTTCTTCCGCCACGCCGACTTTCGACGTGCTGCGCGTCGAGCCGGACGGTTCGGCCGTGATTGCCGGCAAGGCACAGCCCGGCGCAAAGCTCGAAATCTTGAGCAATGGCAAGGTGGTCGCCCAGACGACCATCGACGGCACCGGCGACTTCGCTGCCGTTTTCGACAATCCGCTTCCCCCGGGGGATCACGAGCTGGTGCTGCGTTCGACCGATGCCGGCGGCAAGGCGACGCAATCGGAAGAAGTGGCAACGGTTTCTGTGCCTGACGGCAAGACGGGCGAGCTTCTGGCCATGGTTTCCAAGCCCGGCAAGGCAAGCCGCGTGCTGGCCATGCCGGAGGCGGCTCCTCCGGCGCTTCAGCCGCAAGCCGCGCCGTCGCAACAGCCTGCGGCAACGTCCGAAACCAGCGCCAACACCGCTTCCGCACCGCTCGCCGGTACTGCGGCTCCGTCCGCGCCCGGCGCAGCGTCAGGTGCTCCGCTCACCTCGAGCGTTCAGGTCACCGCCGTCGAGTTCGAGGGATCGAAGATTTTCGTCGCCGGTTCCGCACCCGCCGGTTCGACGGTGCGCGCGCTGGTCGATGACAGGGAAATCGGCAAGAGCATCACGGAAGCCTCCGGCCATTTCGTCGTCGAAGGCGATGTCGATCTTAGCGTCGGCAGCCACATCATCACCGTCGAGGAACTGAATGCCGACGGCACCGCGAAGGTGCGTGTGCGCGTTCCCTTCGAGCGGCCGCAGACCGACCAGGCAACCGTCGCAATGCAGTCGCCGTCCGCTTCGTCGTCAGCGACCACGACCGCAGCGCCGGCCGAAAACCAGAGCACGGCAAGCGACCGCGCCGCTTTCGAAAAGCTGCGCGCCGATGTCGCCAAGGCCTTCGGCATTCTTTCCAACCTCTACAAGGATCAGGCCACGCCGGCGCTCGATCAGGCCATTGCCGGCCGCTCCGCCGTCGTCATCGGTCTCAAGTCGCTTTCGGAATTCCGCACCGCAGCCGCGACCGAACCCGCCTTCACCGCTTTTGCGGGCGATATCACCGCCAAGGCGCGCCAGTTGCTGACATCGGTTGAAGCATGGCCGAACGATGTGGCGGCAATCGGCAAGGGTATCGCCTCGCTGGCAAGCCGGTTGGCGGAACTCCACATCACGGCACCCGCCGCTCCCGCGCCACAGGCGCCCGCTGGCCCGCAGACCTTCGAGCAGGCGCCGCTGGCCGAGAGCCAGAACAGCGTCATCATCCGCCGTGGCGATACGCTGTGGCAGATTTCCCGTCGCGTTTATGGTCAGGGCGTGCGTTACACCACGATCTACCTTGCCAACGAAGATCAGATCAAAAACCCCGATCTGATCGAGCCCGGCCAGATTTTCGGCGTGCCGAAAGAGGCGCTGCCGAATGCGGAAGAACTTCACCGCAAGCGGCTGAAGAGCGGCTCCTGAGCATTTGAAGCGTTGCGGTGAACCCGCAACGACCCTATCTGTGACACGCGCGGCGGCTTGACCAAAGCCGCCGCCCTGCTGTCGGCTTCCGGCAGTGACCGGAGCGAATGATGGCCACGAAGAAAAAAACCATTTCGGCGGATTCCAGCAATCCCACCCAGACGCTGATCAATCTCTGGCCCTATATGTGGCCGGAGGGACGCTGGGACCTGAAGATGCGGGTGATCTGGGCCACCGTATACCTCGTCGTCGCCAAGCTGGTGCTGATCTCCGTTCCCTATTTCTTCAAATGGGCGACCGATGCGCTGAACGGCCGGCTTGACATGGCCGGGCTTGTTCCCGCCTTCATGCTCGGCGCCGTCGCGCTGGTTATCGCCTATAATCTGACGCGGCTGATACAGGTCGGGCTCAACCAGCTTCGCGATTCGCTTTTCGCCAGCGTCGGCCAGCATGCGGTACGCCAGCTTGCCTACAGGACCTTCGTGCACATGCACCGGCTTTCTTTGCGGTTCCATCTGGAGCGCAGGACCGGCGGGCTGTCGCGGGTCATCGAGCGCGGCACCAAGGGCATCGAAACCATTGTCCGCTTCACCATTCTCAACACCGCGCCGACCTTCATCGAATTCCTGCTGACGGCGATCATCTTCTGGGCCTCCTACGGTTTTTCCTACGTGCTCGTCACGGTCATCACGGTCTGGGCCTATATCTGGTTCACCGTGCGGGCCAGCAACTGGCGTATCGGCATTCGCCGGGCCATGAACGACAGCGACACCGACGCCAACACCAAGGCGATCGACTCGCTTCTGAATTTCGAAACCGTCAAATATTTCGGCAATGAGGAGATGGAGGCGCGGCGTTTCGACGTCGCCATGGAGCGTTACGAAAAATCGGCGATCTCCATCTGGACCTCGCTCGGCTGGCTGAACTTCGGCCAGGGTGTGATCTTCGGCATCGGCTCCACCGTCATGATGGTGATGTCGGCGCTTGCCGTTCAGCGCGGCGAACAGACCATCGGCGATTTCGTCTTCGTCAATGCGTTGCTGCTGCAGCTTTCGGTGCCGCTCAATTTCATCGGTTTCGTCTATCGCGAAATCCGCCAGGGCCTGACCGACATCGAGCAGATGTTCGATCTTCTGGAGGTGGAGGCGGAAGTCACCGACAGGCCGGATGCAGAACCGCTCGCGGCCGGACCGGGCGCGATCTCCTTCCGCGACGTGCACTTCGCCTATGACCCCGAAAGACCAATCCTGAAGGGCGTTTCCTTCGACGTGCCGGCCGGCAAGACGGTGGCCATCGTCGGCCCTTCGGGTGCGGGAAAATCGACGATCTCGCGGCTGCTTTATCGTTTCTACGATATTCAGGAGGGCGCGATCACCGTCGACGGGCAGGATATTCGCGATGTGACGCAGAAGAGCCTGCGCTCGGTGATCGGCATGGTGCCGCAGGATACGGTGCTCTTCAACGACACGCTCGCCTACAACATCCGTTATGGCCGCCCCTCGGCCACCGACGGGGAACTGAGGGCTGCGGCGGATGCGGCGCAGATCAGCGCCTTCATCGGCAAGCTGCCGGAAGGTTATGCCACCATGGTGGGTGAACGCGGCCTGAAGCTTTCCGGCGGGGAAAAACAGCGCGTGGCGATTGCCCGTACGATCCTCAAGGCGCCGCCGATCCTCATTCTGGACGAGGCCACCTCGGCGCTCGACACGCATACGGAACAGGAAATCCAGAGTGCGCTCGACATCGTCTCGAAGAACCGCACGACGCTGGTTATCGCCCACCGCCTTTCCACCGTCATCGGCGCGGATGAGATCATCGTATTGAAGGAAGGGCAGATCGCCGAACGCGGCACGCACAGCTCGCTGATGGGGCAGAACGGCCTCTACGCTTCGATGTGGAGCCGCCAGCGCGAGGCGATCCGCGCCGAGGAAATGCTGCGCCACGTGCGCGAAACCGACGATCTGGGTGTCATCGACCGCGGGGAACCCGCCCATTGATGGGTATAGCCGGGGTAACAGGGCCGCCAGAAGAACCCCACCATTGCCGGACGGCCCTTTTGGCTGTAACCAGCTAGGCAAAATTTGTCGCATTGCCGTGTGGATCGTGTCGTATCACGACCACATATAGACGCGACAGACGGAAACCGGAGCAAGGAATCTCATGAATCTGTTCGACACCATTCGCAACACCATCGTACCGATCCACAAGGAAGGTTATGTCTTTGTGGCGGCCTTCTTCGTCGCATCGCTGGTGCTCGGCTGGATCGCCGAACCGCTGTTCTGGGTCGGTCTGGTGCTGACTGCCTGGTGCGCCTATTTCTTCCGCGATCCCGAGCGCGTCACGCCGCAGGATGACGACCTCATCATCAGCCCGGCCGATGGCAAGGTTTCCGCCGTGCAGAGCGTCGTTCCGCCGCTGGAGCTGGAACTCGGCAAGGAGCCGCTGGTGCGCATCTCGGTGTTCATGAACGTGTTCAACTGCCATGTGAACCGTTCGCCGGTACGCGGCCGCATCGTCAATGTCGCCTACCGTCCCGGCCTCTTCCTCAATGCCGAAGTGGACAAGGCTTCCGAAGACAATGAGCGCAACGGCCTCGTCATCGAGACATCGCACGGCAAGGTCGGCGTGGTGCAGATCGCCGGCATGGTTGCACGCCGCATCGTCTGCTGGGTAAAGCCGAATGAACCAGTCGATGCCGGTGAGCGTTTCGGTCTTATCCGTTTCGGTTCGCGTCTCGATATCTTCCTTCCCGCAGGTTTCGAGCCGCGCGTATCGGTCGGTCAGACGGCGATTGCCGGTGAAACCGTGCTCGCCGAATTCGGCTCCGCCAAGGGTCCGGTCGTCAGCCGCCGCGGCTGACGGAAACAGGAAGGGCATGCGCATGGAAACGCCGATCGCCGAGCCGCAACAGAACGGCAAACCAGAGGGCCGCAGCGACAGCGGCCGTGGACCGCGGCTGAGGGAAATTCCCTTTCGCCTCGTCGTTCCCAATCTCATCACCGTTCTGGCCATCTGTGCGGGCCTGAGCGGCGTGCGTCTCGCCATCGAGGGTCGCTTCGAGCTGGCCGTCGGCATGGTGCTGCTGGCCGCCTTCCTCGATGGCATAGACGGGCGCATCGCCCGCATGATGAAAGCGACGTCCAAATTCGGCGAGCAGATGGATTCTCTGGCCGATATCGTCAATTTCGGCGTCGCCCCTGCGCTGGTGGTCTATGCCTACCTTCTCGATCAGGCGCGCTCCATCGGCTGGATCGCAGCCCTCATTTACGTCATTGCCGCCGGCCTGCGTCTGGCGCGTTTCAACGTCATGATCGAGCGGCCGGTGAAGGCGCCCTGGCAGAATGAGTTCTTCGTGGGCGTTCCCGCCCCGATGGGCGCCATGCTGGTGCTGCTGCCGGTTTATCTCGGCTTCCTTGGCGTCGAGCCGGACAAGCCCTTCGCCTATGTCGCCGCCGCCTATACCGTGCTCATCGGTTATCTCCTCATCAGCCGCCTGCCGGTCTGGTCGGGAAAATCCGGTACCAGCCGCATCCGCCGTGATCTGGTGCTGCCGATGATCCTCGTCGTCGTGCTCTATGTAGCGATGCTGATGAGCTTCACCTGGGAAGTTCTGGTTCTGACCGTTGCCGCCTATCTCGTCTTCATTCCCATCAGCGCCCGTCTCTGGCATCGTCGCTACGGCACGCTGACCATCGAGGAAGACGTGCATGACGACGCCAATGGCGGCAACGGCCTCGATCGCGGCATTTAAAACCGCAGGTTTATTTTTTCTCGCACAAGCCGGCGCAGGATGTGACGCAAAATGTCGCAGCCTGAAAAGCCGGCTTCGTTTTTCTTCGCCTCGAATCCGTCAAGATTAGCCGCGAAAGAAGTGGCTCACACGCATCGCAACGGCGATTGGCGTGAATTGTGGAGAGAGAGAAATGACGAACGAGACGAAGGCGCAGTCGCAGGCGAAGCCCGACCTCAACAGCCACTACCGCCCGCTCGGACTGAAGGCCGTTGCGGCCGCGGCCCTGATGCTGAAGCGCAAGCCTGCCGCCAAAACCGCCTGAAAATATTCGATTTTTTTGATTTTTCGAATTTTGCGGACTGCCCGGAAAACGGAACGTTCCCAACGGAAAATCGACAATCACGCGGCGCCTTTTCCGGGCGCCGTTTTTATTTCAAGCACTGCCGCTAAACCGCAGAGCGTCAGTCATTCATAAAATCGGCAGCCTCTGTAACGAAGCTGCAACGAAAGTGTAGTAAAAAGCTCGCCTTCCACAAGAAGGCTATACGAACACCGACGTATAGATTAGTGAATACAAAAGAACTTTTCTATTCCGCATTTTTTTCCACAACAATGCATAAGCCGGTTTTCGAATCCGCAGACACGCGGATGACGAATATTCGGCGTTGAGGGAAGATTGTGAAGACAGGCCAGGGGGGCTTGGGACGGCCATGCAGGATAAAATCCTTCTGATTGAAGATTCCGTTGCTCTTTCCATGCTGCTGAAGACGCGGCTTTCGGAAGAAACGGAAGCCGAGGTCGTCCATTGCGACAGCATGGCCGCGGCCGATACCCTCATGCAGGCCCATGATTTCACGCTGGCGCTGACGGGCCTCAACCTGCCCGATGCGCCGAAGGGCGAGATTCTCGCACTTTTATCCGAGCGCAAGGTGCCGGCCATCGTTTTCACCGCCACGGTGGATGAGGAGGCGCGCAAGCGCTACGCCGAAAAGAAGATCATCGATTACATTGTCAAGGACGGTCATCGCACCGTCGATGCGGTGGTCAGAACCGTCCAGCGGATTTTGAGCAACAAGCTTTTTTCGGTCCTGGTGGTCGATGATGTGCGTACGGCGCGTTCCGGTCTCGTGGAGATACTGGAGCGGCAGAATTTCAGGGTCAGCGAGGCCCATTCGGGCAAGCAGGCGCTGGAAATACTGTCGGAGGATCCGACGATCCAGCTTGTCATCACCGACTATCATATGCCCGACATGGACGGTTATGAGCTGACGCGCCGCATCCGCGACAGCCGCTCATCCGAAGATTTGCGGGTGATCGGCATATCGTCCTCCACAGACCGGTTGCTTTCGGCAAGTTTCCTGAAGGCTGGCGCTTCTGATTTCGTCTACCGCCCCTTCGTGCCGGAAGAATTGCAGTGCCGCATCGATAACAATATCGAGACGTTGAAGCAGCTTAAACGCCTGCGTGAACTGGCCGAACGGGACCACCTCACCGGCCTGCCGAACCGCCGCTCCTTCTTCGAGCGCACGCGGGCGCTGATGGATGTCATCAACGACAATGACGAGAGCGGCGCCGTCGCCATTCTCGACATCGACCATTTCAAGAAGATCAACGACACGCTGGGCCACGATGCCGGCGACAGGGCGCTGAAGAAACTGGCAGAACTGCTGCATGACATGTGCGGCGAGCAACGCCACATTCCCGCCCGCCTCGGCGGCGAGGAGTTTGCCGTGTTCCTGCGCGGGCTGGATGCACGCGCCGCCTATCAGTTCTGCGAGGAGCTGCGCGGACAGGTGGAAAAGAACGGCCGGCAGCTGAGCGGCAGCAGCCTCGCCCTGACGATCTCGCTCGGCGTCGTGGAGATCGAAAAGGGCGAACCCTTCGACAACCAGCTGAATGCCGCGGACCAGCTGCTCTATCTCGCCAAGGCGAATGGCCGTAACCGCGTCTATTCCGACATCATGATCCAGGAAGGCCTGCAGAAGATCGGGCGGAACGGCTGATTCTCTCGGGTGCCGTCAAAACAATGACATCTGCCCTTCGTCTTTTGCCGGCTTGATCTTCGCCAGCGGCGCGCTTTCCGGCACCGGTTCGATGAGATCCGCGCCGACATTGGCGACCTTGTTGACCTTGTCCGATACCGGGATCATCTCGAAAAAATCATCCTGAACCGGCCGCATCAGATCGGCGACCTCGCGCGGCTCCTGGGTCTTGCAATCGAGCCAGCGGCTGAAATCCTCGGGCGCGATGACAACAGGCATGCGGTCGTGAATACGGGCGATCGCGGCATTGGCGGCGGTGGTGAGGATCGCGCCGGTATCGACCTCCGAGCCATCGGCGGAAGACCAGGTTTCCATGAGACCGGCGAAGGCGACGATGCCGCCGCTTTTCGGGCGGATGAAATAAGGCTGCGGTTTGCCGCCCTCCTCCTTCGGCGGGCGTCGCCATTCGTAAAAGCCGGTAGCGGGCACCAGCACGCGGCGATGGCGCATGGCGGCGCGGAAGGAGGCCTTGCCGATGGCGGTTTCCGACCGCGCATTGATGAGCAGCGGAAAATCCTTCGGGTCCTTCACCCAGCCCGGCAGAAAACCCCAGCGGACCAGCACGGCCCGGCGATTGGGCAGGTTGCTGCCGCGCTCCTGCCGCTCCCCCTCCATCACGATCAAAATGGGCTGCGTCGGCGCGATGTTGAAACGGGCGGGAAAATCCTCAAGGCCGATCAGATCGAGATAATCGGCGATCTCCTCGGGCGTCGCCTTCAGCACGAAACGTCCGCACATGCTTTTCTCCTCAACCCCTTGGTCCGAACAGGATGATGGCGGTGCCGGCAAGGCAGACGACGCCGCCGGCAATATCCCACCGGTCCGGCGCATGCCCTTCCACGCCCCAGAGCCAGAAGAGCGAAGCAGCAATGTAAATCCCGCCATAGGCGGCATAGGCCCTGCCCGCCGCCTCTGTCGGAACCAGCGTCAGAAGCCACGCGAAAGCGGCCAGCGCCACCATGCCGGGCAGCAATATCCACCCGGTCCTGCCGAGTTTCAGCCAGGCCCAGAAGGAAAAGCAGCCGGCAATTTCGGCAAGAGCCGCCAGGACATAGATAAGATAGACCTTCATTCCACCGTCTTTAGCATGCACAATCGCGCCCGTTCCGGACTATAAGCATCGACACGGAAACCGGAATCGATTTTTCCGAGCCAGGTACCACTATAGACAGGCCGGCAACGGCCGAAACAAGCGAAACCATTCATGACCCTCCGTATCAAGCCCCGCCCCGCCTCCTCCGCCATCGTCAGGAACGGCGACCGGCTGCTTCTCGTGCGCCGCATCAACCCGCCCTCCAAGGACATGTTCGCCTTTCCGGGCGGTCGCGGCGAAGACGGCGAAACGCCGGCCGAAACGGCGCTGCGCGAATTGCACGAGGAAACCGGCATCGTGGCGCGCAGGCCACAGCTTTTCGCGACATACGATCTTCCCTCCCGCAACGCCGAAGGGGTGCTGACGAGCCACTATTTCCTGTCAGTCTTCACCGTGGAAACGGATGCCGATCCGCTCGTGACTGTCGGCGACGATGCGGCGGATGCGGGCTGGTACACATTGGCGGAAATCCGCCTTCTGCCGGCGCCGGAAAGCGTCGTGGAATGCGCCGAGCGCCTGCTAGCATGATTGCCAGCCAGCCAGAATCGCTATTATCTAGGGCTGATCCGCCCGCCGGATGGTCACGAGCCAACAGTTCACGAGCCAATAGTTCACGAGTATGTGTGGGGCAGAATAGAATTTTGATACGGCCAACCATCTTCCTGTCTCTTTTTCTGACAATGCTTGCCACTGCCGGGCATGAGGGCATCGCTTATGCGCAGCCTTCAAAACCCGGTTCCGAGGTGCGTCCGGCGGAAGCCGCACCGCCCAAACCCGCCCCTTATGACGACAAGCTCGCACGGCTGTCGGAGATACTGGGCGCGGTGCAATATCTCAGAACCCTGTGCCCTTCTTCCGGACCGGAGGACTGGCGCAGATCGATGAGCGATCTTCTGGCTGCGGACACGGCCAACGAACCTGAACGACGTCAGCGCATGACGGCTGCATTCAACCGTGGATATCGCTCTTTTGCGGCCATCCACACCAGTTGCACACGCGCCGCCATCATGGCAGAAGAGAACTACCGTAACGAAGGGGCAACACTCGCGCAGGAAATCGCGTCCAGGTTCGGAAATTAAAGGTTTATTAACCTCTTTTCGCCGCAGGCCGTGCCGTTTTGATAAAAGGCTGCTAGTGTTGTTAACAGGGTGGTAAGGACTTGCCCGCCCTGTCGAGGATGAAAGATGCAGACAAGCCGTAACGAAATCGACGATATGATCGTGCATGAAAAGATGCAGGTCGCTCTGGAACACCAGAACGAGGCATGGGCTGACGGCATGGCCGACGGCATCGAGCCGGAGATCATCGCCGATGCCGCCATCGCTCTGGCCATGCGCGAAACCATCCGTATCCATGGCGAGGCCGGCGCTGAAGCAATGCTGGAATCGCTGCGCCAGCGCATGCTTCAGGGCGAATTTTCGCCGCAGCGGGTAATACAGTAAAGCCGGGGTCTATCATGTCTTGCCTGAGCAAGGGGCTTTTGCGCTCTTCCGCCCTGCTGTCCATCCTGCTTGCCCTGACCGCCGGGCCGATTGGCATGCCAGGCCGCGCCTTTGCCCTTTCCGAACTGAAGCCGGCGCAGAACACCGAAAGCGAACCGAAGGCCGAAAATGGCGGTGAGCCGCAGCAGGCCCAGCCCGCGGAGCCGGACGAGATCGAAGGCGATTCGGAAGGCATTCCCCTGCCCGATCCGCTGGTGGACCGTTCCGCCAATCAGGCAAACCAGCAATCCACCAAGCCCGACAACACGCCTGAAATGTCAGTCGTGATCGAGCACGACATTTCCAAGGCGCCGGAACCCGTGCGCAAGCTGCGCCAGCAGATCATCGAAGCCGCCGCCTCCGGCGATATCGAAAAGCTGCGGCCCTTCATCGCCGCCGGCCAGAAGGAATTCCGCATCGACGGCAATGACGGCGAAGACCCGATTGCGGCGCTGAAAAGCTATTCCGGCGATCCTGACGGGCTGGAAGTTCTGGCAATCATCATCGATCTGCTGTCGACCGGCTATGCCCATATCGATGCCGGCACGCCTGACGAAGCCTATGTTTTCCCCTATTTCGCCGGAAAGCCGCTGAATACGCTGACTGCGCCGGAAAAGGTGGAGCTTCTGCGCATCATCACGGCGGGCGATCTGGCGGACATGCAGGAATATGGCAATTACAGCTTCTACCGGGTCGGCATTTCGCCCGATGGCAAGTGGAAGTTCTTCACCGCCGGCGATTGATCGCATCGCGGTGCTTGCCGTTCTCTGGCAAAAATCCTAACTGTGCGGAATGAGCATTCCGGCAAAGCGCATCTGCTTTTTGCCGGAGATCACAGAGTCTCGACGAACCGAACGGTGACGCCATGCCTTCCGCCCTTCTTGCCGACCGCCGCCTGATCCGGGTTTCCGGCACCGGCGCCGAGGAATTTCTGAACAACCTCATCACCGCAGATGTTGAAAACCTGCCGCAAGGCGAAGCACGCGCCGCAGCCCTTCTGACGCCGCAGGGCAAGATTCTGTTTGATTTCCTGATCTGGCGCGATGTTGGCGATTATCTGATCGAAACGGGCGCTGCCGAACAGGATGCGCTGCTGCGCCGCCTGACCATGTACAAGCTGCGCGCACCGGTCGATCTCAAAGCCGAGACGGTCGAAGGCGTGAGTGTTTTCTGGAACGAGACTACCGCAGCGGCGGGCATCCGGGATGGCCGTTTCGGCAAGGCTGGTATCGATCTTTACCGTATACCGGGCGCGTCCGCATCCGGCGACATCGCGGCCTATGATGCGCTCCGTGTCGAGCATGGCATTGCCGAATCCGGCCGCGATTATGCGCTGCAGGATGCTTTTCCCCATGATGTGCTGATGGATGTGAATGACGGCGTTTCCTTTAAGAAGGGCTGCTTCGTCGGTCAGGAAGTCGTCTCGCGCATGAAACATCGCGGCACGGCAAGACGCCGCGTCGTCACCGTTTCGGCCGAAAGCGCGCTTCCCACCAGCGGGACGGAGATTACCGCCGATGGCAAACCGGTCGGCACGCTTGGAACCGTTTGTGGCAACGGGGCGCTTGCCATTGTGCGGATCGACCGCATTGCCGATGCGCTCGCATCCGGCACACCGCTTCTGGCGGGGACTGTTCCCGTGACCGTGGCTCTACCGGCCTGGAGCGGCCTTTCCTTCCCGGCGGCCGATCCGGCGGCGCGGGCGGAGGACTGAGAGTGGCTGCTGCAAAAAGCCCGCGCGCCTGGCAGCGCATGCTGTCCGGCCGGCGGCTCGATCTGCTCGATCCTTCGCCGCTCGATGTGGAAATCGCCGATATCGCCCATGGTCTTGCCCGCGTTGCCCGCTGGAACGGCCAGACGCGTGGCGACCACGCATTTTCCGTCGCCCAGCATTGCCTCATCGTCGAAACCATCTTCTGCCGCATGTGCACAGGCGCGACGCCTGATGACATGCAGATGGCGCTTCTGCACGATGCGCCGGAATATGTCATCGGCGACATGATCTCGCCGTTCAAATCCGTGGTCGGCGGCGGCTACAAGACCGTGGAAAAACGGCTGGAAGCCGCCGTGCATCTGCGTTTCGGCCTGCCGCCGCATGCATCGCGAGACTTGAAGGACCGCATCAAGAAGGCCGATACGGTCGCCGCCTTTTTCGAGGCGACGGAGCTTGCCGGTTTTTCCACCGCCGAGGCGCAGAAGTTCTTCGGCCTGCCGCGCGGCATTACCCGCGACATGTTCGACATCACGCCCCTGCCCTCAACCGAAGCGCAAAAGCTGTTCATCGAACGTTTCGAAGCCATCGAGGCGATGCGTGCGGTCAAGACGGGAAGCGCGACATGACGGCCATTGTCGTATCGCCGCTGTCGCGGATCGCGGAGATGGCCGTCAAACACAAGGCCCGCGAAATGGTGACGCTGATCGCCAAAGAGCAGACCTTTCACCGCCCCGCCGTCATTGCCGCAGACCGGCATCTGACGCTTGCCATGAACGACATCGCATTCAAGGGCACCGCCGATCTCATCGCGCCTGACGATGCACATGTGCTGAAGCTGATCGATTTCGCCCGGCAATGGGACCAGTCCGCGCCGCTGCTCATCCATTGCTGGATGGGTGTTTCCCGCTCACCCGCCGCCGCCGTCATCGCCGCGCTCAGCCTTTATCCGGATCAGGATGAGATGGAACTTGCGCTGCGCCTGCGTGCCGTCTCGCCCTATGCCACGCCCAATGCCCGCATCATCGCCATCGGCGACCGCCTGCTCGGGCGCGAGGGCAGGTTGGTGGCGGCGATCAAAAAAATCGGCAGGGGCGCGGATACGGATGGTAACGTGCCCTTCGTGCTGCCGCTTGGCGGCTGAGGCCGTTTTGGCGGAACCCTCACGGCGTCCAGTCGTTACCAACCCTGAAGAAAAATGAAAATCACAGGATAATTCATGGAACAACAGGCAACGGATATCATCGTCGCATCGCAGGCGGCGTTGCAGCAGGCAAGCGCGCTTGCGGTGCAATATTCCTTCTCGGTAGTCGGTGCGCTTCTGCTGCTGATCATCGGCTGGCTGGCCGCCACCTTCCTGCAACGCTGGGCATTTCAGGGCCTGTCGCGCATTCGCGGTTTCGATGCGACACTCGCCGGTTTCTTCGCCGGCGCCATCCGCTATGTGGTTCTCATTCTGGTGCTGGTCATGGTGCTTGGCCAGTTCGGGGTGCAGACGGCCTCCATTCTGGCCGCCCTTGGCGCCGCCGGTCTGGCCATCGGCCTTGCGCTGCAGGGCACGCTGCAGAACATTGCCGCCGGCATCATGCTTCTGGTGCTGCGTCCCTTCCGCGTCGGCGAATATATCGAGACCAGCACGGTCAGCGGCACGGTGATCGAGATCGGGCTGTTTGCGACCGAGCTGAAGACCAGCGACGGACTTTACCGTCTCGCGCCCAACTCCACGCTCTGGAACGTACCGATCACCAATTACAGCCGCTTTCCCTCGCGCCGTCACGAACTGAGCCTGACGGTCAAGAATGACGAGGATCTGGCGGCCGCACAGGATATGCTGATGAAAGTCGTGCGTTCGGAGAGCCGGGTTTTGCTGGACCCCGCCCCCGTCACCTTCGTCGATTCGGTCAGCGCCGACAGCGCCACCGTCAAATTACGCTACTGGGTGCGCAGCGACACTTATTTCGCGACGACCCGCGATGTGACGAAAGCCATGAAACTTGCCTTCGACGAGCGCAAGGCGGAAGTAAACGCCCAGCCCGCCTGAGACCTCACGTCTCCCCCTTTTTTCAAGCGCGGTGGCTGCAACAGCCATCGCGCTTTTTCGTTGCGTCACATTGGAGCGCACACTTGCATCCCGCGAATGTGGCCTCTATAGGTCGATACGTAATGTTATTACGTAACTATCTTTATCGATATGAGAGGGCCGAAACAATGCAGAAGATACTCACCCGCGTCACCGGCGCAGTCGCGCTTGGTTCCATGCTGCTGGCGGCGACCGCTGCAATGGCTGCCGGTGGCGACAAATCCGCAGCCCACAGCCACGACCATGGGCACGATCACGGCCACCAGATGACCGAGGCTGAAAAGCAGATCTACAAGGGTTATTTCGAGGATGCGCAGGTGAAGACACGCACGCTTTCCGACTGGGAAGGCGACTGGCAGTCGGTCTATCCCTACCTGCTGAACGGCTCACTCGATTCCGTCATGGCCGAAAAGGCGGCCCATGGCGATAAGACCGCCGCCGAATACCGCGCCTATTACGAAGTCGGCTACAAGACCGATGTGAACCGCATCGTCATCAAGAGCGACAGCGTGGTGTTTTATAAAGACGGCAAGCCCGCTGAAGGCACCTATGTCAGCGATGGCCATGAAATCCTGACCTACAAGAAGGGCAATCGCGGTGTCCGCTACATTTTCAAGAAAACCGGCGGAGATGAGGCCGCACCGCAATTCATCCAGTTCAGCGATCACTCCATCGCCCCGGTCAAGGCGGGCCATTACCATCTCTACTGGGGCAACGACCGCAAGGCATTGCTGGACGAAGTGACCAATTGGCCGACCTATTACCCGTTCCTGATGGACGGCGGCGATATCGTGGAAGAAATGGCGGCGCATTAACTTCGCACGACATTCCGGCACGGGCATATTCTTCATGCCCGTGCTGCATTCCTTACTGCCCCATGGTGGAGCGATGCGCCCAGCCGGTCATGCGCTTTTCAAGCCAGGCCATGATCGCATACATGACGATGCCTTCCACCGCGAGCATCAAGAGGCCGGCAAAGACGAGCGGCACATTGAACTGGCTCTGCGCCGAACTCATCATGTTGCCGAGGCCGTAATTGGAGGCGACGGTTTCCGACACGACCGAGCCGACGAAGGCGAGCGTGATGGCGATTTTCAGCGAGCCGAAGAAATAGGGCATGGAGCGCGGAATGCCAACCTTCAGCATGATGTCCATTTTCTTTGCGCCTAGCGCCCGCAACACATCTTCCGTTTCCGGCTCTATGGTGGCAAGCCCGGTCGCGACATTGACGACGATGGGAAAGAAAGAGATCAGGAAGGCGGTCAACACGGCAGGCACCGTGCCGATGCCGAACCAGATGACGAGGATCGGCACCAGCGCCACTTTCGGGATGGCGTTGAAGCCGATCATCAGCGGATAAAGCCCGGCATAGATGGTTTTGGACCAGCCGATGAACAGGCCGATGGCGAGACCGGCGGCCACCGCAATGGCGAAACCCAGCGTCGTGGTATAAAGCGTCTGCAGCGAATTCTTCCAGATCGGCGACCAATATTGCACGATGGCCTGTCCGACCCTTATCGGTGACGGCAGAATGGTGGGCGGCATTTTCAGCGCGTAGACCAACAGTTCCCACAACACGAAAAGCGCCAGCGTATAAAGCCAGGGGGCGGCTTTCACCCAGTTGACGCGGGCAATCAGCGGCTTGCGCGGCTCGGCCGCAACGGTGCCTTCCATGATCGCGCTCATGCCGCCACCCTCGCCTGCGCGATCTCGCCATGCAGTGCCTGCACCATGTCGTTGAAACCCTTGTCATACATGATATCGAGTTGGCGCGGGCGGGCAAATGGCACGCGGTGTTCCGCCAGCACCCGGCCCGGCCTTGCGCTCATCACGAAAATCTTGTCGGCCAGAAATGTCGCCTCGCGCAGATCATGGGTCACGAGGATGATGGTGACGCGCTGCGCGGCGTGCAGGTCGCGGATGACGCACCACAATTCCTCGCGGGTGAAGGCATCGAGCGCGCCGAAAGGCTCGTCCAGCATCAGCAGTTCCGGTTCATGGATCAAGGCCCGGCAAAGATTGGCGCGCTGCTGCATGCCGCCGGAAAGCTGCCACGGATACTTCGAACCAAAACCCTTCAGACCGACGATTTCCAGGAGACGCTCGGCTTTCGCGACATATTCCGCCTTGTGGGCGCGCAGGCGCCGGCGATGTTTCTCGACGATCTCCAGCGGCAGCAGGATGTTCTCAAGCGTGGTGCGCCAGGGCAGCATCGTCGGGTTCTGAAACGCCATGCCGACAATGGAAACCGGCTCCGTGACCTGCCGCCCGGCAACGATGACATTGCCCTTCTGCGGAATATGCAGTCCCGTTACCAGCTTCATCAGGGTCGACTTGCCGCAGCCGGAGGGTCCGACCACGGCGGCGAATTCACCCTTGTCGACCGTCAGGTTCAGGCCGGATACGGCCAGCGTGCCGGCGGAGCCGCCATAGCGCATGTCGACGCTGTCTATTTCCACGAGATGTGACATTGCTGTTCCCGTTTTAAGTTGCTGATCGGGCTGTTTAATCCCGCGGCGTTGCCGCTTGTTTCTTCTCCCCAAGGGGGAGAAGGTGGCCCGAAGGGTCGGATGAGGGGGCAACGGTAGAGATATACGGAGAGATCGCCCCCTCATCCCGCTGCCGCGGACTTCTCCCCGGCGGGGAGAAGTCCGCGGCACCCGCCCGTTCTTTCTTCCGCGTCAGGGAAGCATGCGCTCTTCCTTGGACGGCAGGTAGGTCGCGTCGAACACCTGCTCCGCCTTGACGTTGCCCTTCAGGCCCATGGACACCTTGAGCGTTTCCAGCGAGGCCGCGAGCCGGGCCGGATCGACGCCGCCCATGCCGTTTTCCACCACATAGGGCGTCCTGATATTCATGCTATTGGCCATGTTGAGGCGTTCAAGCTCGATGGCGCTGTCGAGCGTCTCGTTGCGCTTGAGCACGGCCGCCACGCCCTCTTCGGGATTCTTGACGGAATCGGCGAAGCCCTTGGCCAGCGCTTTCAGGAACCCCTTCACGGCATCCGGGTTTTTCTCTGCGAAATCAGTGTTTACCAGCACCGCATTGCCATAGAGATTCAAGCCGTGCTCGGCCATCAGGATGGTCGAGATATCGTCATCGGCGATGCCCTGTTTCTTGAGGTTGAGGATCACCGAAAAGGCAAAGCCGAAAACGGCGTCGACATCGCCCTTGGCGAGCATGGGTTCACGCACCGGAAAACCGATCGATTCGATCTTGATCTTGCTGTCATCGAGACCCGCCACCTGCTTGAAGGCGGGCCATTGCGCAAACGCGCCATCCGGTGGCGGCGCGCCGAGCTTCTTGCCTTCCAGCGACTTCGGATCGCCGGTGACACCGAGCGACTTGCGGCCCACCACGGCAAAGGTCGGGCGCTCATAGACCATATAAACGGCCTTGATCTTCTGGCTCGGATCCTCGTCGAGGAACTTCATCACCGAGTTGATGTCGCCGAAACCCATCTGATAGGCGCCGGTCGCCACGCGCGGAATGGCTTCCACCGAGCCGTTGCCGCTATCGATGGTGACATCGAGGCCTTCAGCCTTGAAGTAACCCTTGTCGAGCGCCAGCAGGAAACCGGCGGCGGGGCCTTCGAACTTCCAGTCGAGCGTGAATTTCACCGGCGTTTCGGCCCGCGCCTCGACGACCGGCAGCGAAAAACCAGCGGCTACACCGATGGCGGCAATGGTCAGAGCCCTGATCAACAACCTGCGCGTTAAAATCATCTATTCCCCCTGATGGTTTTGTTGGATTGGTTGCATAAGACCCAATTCCAGCCCTCAAGGCAAGATAAAATTGCATACAAAATAGCCGTTATTTTGTATGCTTATTTTATATGCACAAACACGCACAAGGCAGGCAAAAAGCCGGCATTTTGCCCATCGCGCATGCAACGAAGCGAAAGCGGGATCGTTCACGCAGAGAACACAGCGTTCTCATTTGCCGGGGTTGCGGATCAGAGGCAGCGTGCGACAAATAGGGCCACGAACAGCAGGCGAAACAGCGGGACGGCAAGATGAATTCTGCACTGGGCATACACCACATCACCATGATTACCCGGAAGGTGCAGGCGAATGTGGATTTTTACGCCGGCTTTCTGGGCTTGAGGCTGGCCAAGCGCACGGCCGGTTTCGAAGACGCCATGCAGCTACACCTGCTTTATGGCGACGATATCGCCTCGCCCGGCTCGCTGCTCACCTTTCTCGTCTGGGAAGATGGCGGCCAGGGCCGTGTCGGTTATGGCCAGACGCTGGAGATTTCCGTGGCCATCGATCCCGCCGCCATCGGCTTCTGGCTGACGCGGGCGCTGAAATTCGGCATCCGGGCGGAAGGCCCCTCCGATGAGTTCGGCGCTCCGGTCATCCGGCTGAAGGATCCCGACGGCCTGATCGTCAAGCTGGTCGGCACGCATGCCTTTGCCGATGCGACGCCGCATGTGACGGACGATATTTCCGCGGAGGACGCCATTCGCCGAATCTATGGCGCGACGGTGCTGAGCGAAGTGCCGGAAGAAACCGTGGCGTTTCTGGAGAAACATTTCGGTTACCGGCAGGAAAGCCAGGCAGGCGCAATCCGCCGGCTCGTTTCCGAAAGCGGCGACATTATCGATGTGCGCGACGCAACCGGCTTCTGGTCGAGCGCGCCGGGCACCGGCACCGTCGATCATATCGCCTTCCGCGCGAAGGACATGGACGAGTTGAACGAGGTTCACACGGGGCTGAAATCTCTGAATTCCAGCACCACCAACGCCCATGACCGCAAATATTTCCACTCGCTTTATGTCCGCGAACCGGGCGGCGTGCTGATCGAAATGGCGACCGACGGGCCGGGCATGACAGTGGACGAACCGTTGGAATCGCTCGGGGAAAAACTGTTCATCCCACCGCTCTTCATGAAGGACGAGGCGGATGTGCGTGTCGCCCTGCCGCAATTTGCAATGCCGGGCGAAGAGCGCATCGTCTATCGCGACCTGCCCTTCGTGCACCGTTTCTATACGCCCGAGGAGCCGGATGGCAGCACCATCATCCTGCTGCACGGTTCCGGCGGCAGCGAAACGAGCCTGATGCCGCTGGCGCACCGGGCAGCGCCGCGCGCCACCCTTCTCGGCGTGCGCGGCCGCAGCACGGAGGAAGACATCGCCCGCTGGTTCCGCCGTTATCCCGATTTCAGCTTCGACCAGAAGGATATCGCCTCGGAAGCGGAAGCCTTCGCCGACTTCGTGGAGGGAGCGATACGGTCCTATGGTCTCGACCGTTCGAAACTGCGGTTTATCGGCCATTCCAATGGCGCAAATTTCTACGCGGCCTTTGCCGCGCTTTATCCCGAACTTGCCGGAGACGCCCTGCTCTATCGCCCGATGCCGGTTCTGGAAACATGGCCGCAGACCGATCTTTCCGGCCGCAATGTCCTGCTTGTGGCGGGAGAACGGGACAAATATCTCGACAAGGCGCACGAATTGCAGGGCCGACTGGCGGCGAGCGGTGCAAGGGCCGAAATGGAAACGGTCGAGGACGGGCACGAGCTCGGGCTTGCCGATATCGAAACGGCACGGCACTGGCTGGCGGCTGCTTCCTGATTTTCGAGCGATACGCATGAGCCGAGGGGGCGACGCAGCGATAAACTGAGAGCTTGCCCCCTCATCCCGCTGCCGCGGACTTCTCCCCGGCGGGGAGAGGAAACAAGCGGCTTACTCCCTCGCCAGCCGCATCCGTCATCAACCGGGCCTTGCATAAATTCACCAAAAGGGCTTTAAAAACAGCTTCGTAATTGGAGAATCCGTTTGGAAATCCCGCTGTTTATCCTCGCCCTCGTCGCGGCCTTCATCTACACGCTGGTCGCGAGCATCCGCAATTCAAGTCGAATCAAGTCGCTGGAACGGGAAGTTCTCAGCCTCAAGCGGCTGATGGCTGCGGGCGTGACGGCGCCTGTGGCGGCGCAGGCGGAGAGCACGGAATCCACGGCAAAACCGGATTTCGAGGCGGAAGAGGAAAGCAGGACACCTGCGGAAGACGCAGCCTTCCAGGCTGAATACGCCTCCGAACCGCAGGAAGCCGCCGCCATGGCGCAGGCGGAAGACGCCGTCCGCGAGGAAGCAGCCTCCGCTCCTGCGAGCGATACGGCATCCGCACCGGCAACGAAGGAAAGCTTCGAAAGCCTGCTCGGCGCGCGTTGGGCGGTCTGGGCCGGTGGGCTGGCGCTGGCGCTCGGCGGTATTTTCCTCGTCAAATATTCGATCGAATCGGGGCTGCTCAGCCCGGCGGTCAGGCTGTCTCTCGCCGCCATTTTCGGCCTCGCCCTCGGGATTGCCGGCGAGGCTGTCCGCCGCAAGGCGGTGCCGGGCATCGCCGCCACCTATTCCAACGCCATGATACCGGGCGTGCTGACGGCGGCCGGCGCCTTGACGCTGTTCGGCGTGGTTTATGCTGCCTATGGCATTTACGGCTATATCGGCCCCGGCACGGCTTTCGGCCTGCTTGGGCTCGTCGCCTTCGCCACCATCGGGCTTTCGCTGCTGCATGGGCAGGCGCTGGCCGGTCTCGGCCTTCTCGGTTCGATGCTGACGCCGGCGCTGATTTCCACCGAAACGCCGAATATCTGGGCGCTCTTCCTGTTCCTCACCATCTCCTGGCTGGCAACAGCGGCCGCGGCGCGCAGGCAGGGCTGGACCGTGGTTCCGTCTCTGGCCAATGCCGGCCTCGGCCTCTGGGCGCTGGGATATATCGGCTTTTCCGAAACGATCAGCGCCGAACCGCCAACGCTTGCCCTGCTCGTCATGCTGGCGGGAACCATATTCCTCTGGCCGGGCAAGACATTCGACACGCCGCCTGCCGAGACCGGCGAAACCGCCGCTCCCGAGCGGCGCGCCATCCGCGCCATGCGGCTTCTGCTGCGCCCATCGCTCGCCCTCAACCTCACGGTGTCGATGGCCGTGATCCTGCCGGCCATCGGTTTCCTGTTTGCCGATGGCGGTATCGATACCCATCCGGCGCTCATCGTTTCAGCGCTCGTCGCCGCCCTTGCGGCGCTTGGCGCCGCCCGCCACTATGCGGTCTGGCCCGCCATTATCGCAGCGCTCGGTGCGCAGGCTGCCGTGTCGCTGATGTCGCGGCAGGGCATCGACTTCATCGGCCTCATCAACGATACGTCCGTGTTCCTTCCGCCCGTATCGGTCGGCTACACGGCGGAAATCGCGATGGCGCTTGGCCTCGGGGCTGTCTTCGTGCTCTGCGCCTTCTCCTTCCTGAAGCGCAAGGGCGCTGACGATGCGGACTTCGCCCAGCTCTGGGCCGGTATCGCAGCACTTTTCCCCGTCTGGCTCGCCACCGCAAGCTTCGTCGAATACGGCAATCTCGGCCGTGACTGGCTGCACGCCGCCTATGGCGTCGGCCTCGGACTGGTGTTGCTTGCAGGCGCCGAATGGCTGCACCGGCAGAACGACGAGGCCTATCGCAAGCCGCTGAACATCCTCGTGCTCGGCTCCTTTGCCGCCTTCGCGCTTTGCCTGCACACGCTGACGGAGGGGCTTGCGACGACCATGCTGCTCTCCGTCATCGGTTTCATCTATGTGCTGGCAAGCCGGTACCGCAACTGGGATGTGCTGCCCTGGGTGATGGCGGTGGCAAGCGTTGCCGTTCTCGGCCGCATCGCCTGGGAACCCACCATTGTCGGGCCGCAGAACCTCGGCACCACGCCGGTCTTCAACGCGCTTCTGCCGGGTTACGGCATTCCCGCACTGCTGGCCGTCGCCTCGGCCTGGCTGCTGCGCGACTGGCCGGGGGTCAGGGCGAAGAACTTCCTGCAGGCGATTGCCAGCGTCATGGGGCTTCTCGCCGTCGCCATCCTCATCCGCCACGCGATGAATGGCGGCACGCTGGATGATAGCGTGCCGACGCTTGGCGAACAGTCGATCTATACGCTGCTGACTATCGGCTTCTCGGGCGTCTTGATGACGCTGGACCTGAAGAGCCCCAGCCCCGTCTTCCGTTACGGCTCGATGATTGCCGGCGTGATTGCCGTCATCAACGTGCTGACGATGCATTTCTTCACGCTCAACCCCTATTTCACCGGCGAAAATACCGGCAGCATCCCATTCCTCAACCTGCTCCTGATCGGTTACCTGTTGCCGGCGCTCGCCTATGGCGGCCTTGCCTATTATGCGCGCGGAAAACGTCCGCCGCCCTATGTCAGCATGCTGGCGGTGGCAGGTGCGGCACTCGGTTTTGCCTGGGCGACGCTTTCCGTGCGCCGCTTCTGGCAGGGCGAGAACATCGCCGACTGGAAGGGCTTCCTGCAGGGAGAGACCTATAGCTATTCGGTGGTCTGGCTGCTGATCGGCGTGTTGCTGCTGGTGCTCGGCTCGCGCTTTAATGCCCGCAGCCTGCGTCTGGCATCGGCCGCCTTCGTGCTGATCTCCGTCGCCAAGGCCTTCCTGATCGACATGAGCAATCTTGAAGGCGTGCTGAGAGCCCTGTCCTTCATCGGGCTCGGCGCGGTGCTGATCGGCATCGGCCTATTCTACCAGAAAATTCTCACCCGGAAGCCGCAGGCATGATCGCGGCCGAGGCTTTCGCGCCCTATGCGGCGCTTGCGCAGGATTTGATACCGCACGCCGCCGATGCGGGCGACGGCTCGCATGATCTTGCCCATATTCACCGCGTCTTCCGCAACGCCATGCGCATCCATGCGGGCGAAGGCGGCGATGGCACCGTGCTGGCCGCCAGCGTGCTGTTGCATGATTGCGTGGCGGTGGAGAAGAACTCGCCGCTCCGCGCGCAGGCCTCACGGCTTGCGGCGGAAAAAGCCGCAGGCATTCTCGAGGCGCTCGGCTGGCAACAGGCGGATATCGACGCCGCCGCCCATGCCATCACCACCCACAGCTTTTCCGCCAATATCGAGCCGGAGACGCTGGAGGCGAAAATCCTTCAGGACGCCGACCGGCTGGACGCCATCGGTATGGTGGGGGCGGCGCGCTGCTTTTATATTGCCGGACGCATGGGCTCGGCGCTTTACGACCCGGTCGACCCGCTGGCGAAGGAGCGGCCGCTTGACGACCGCGCCTTTGCCATCGACCATTTCGAAACCAAGCTGTTCAAGCTGGCCGACGGCTTTCGCACCGAGACGGGCCGGCAGATGGCCAAGGCCCGCCATGAGCGGCTGAAACAGGTGCTGGACCTGTTTCTCGACGAGATTTGAGGAGACCCGAGATGCGTGTGACCGAACTCAACATCTATCCGCTGAAAAGCGCGCGCGGCATTCCCCTCTCCGAAAGCATTGTTTCGGCCGAAGGCCTGCCGGGCGACCGTCGCGCTATGCTGACCGACCCCACCGGTCATTTCATCACCCAGCGCGAATTGCCGGCCATCGCCACGGTTCTGGCCCGGCATGAGGATGGCGGCATGGTGCTTTCTCGGGAAGCGGACGGCGAGGTTCTCGCAAGACCTTCCGGAGAGCGCATGGATGTGGCGGTGTGGAAGTCGATCGTCAGCGCCAATATCGCCGATGTCGAGACCAACGACACGCTCTCGGCATGGCTGGGGCGCGAGGTGAAGCTGGTGTTCTTCGACGACGCCTCGAAACGCATTGCAAGCCTAGAATGGACCGGCAACGAAACGCCCGTCACCTTTGCGGACGGTTACCAGATTCTCGTCACCACCACCGCCTCGCTTGCCGCGCTGAACGACAATATGCGCGCCAATGGCGAGGACGCGGTCGGCATGGAGCGGTTCCGGCCCAATATCGTGCTTGATACGGACGAGCCATGGGCCGAGGACCGCTGGGCGGCCATCGAGATCGGCGGCATTCGCTTCGATCTGGTCAAGCCCTGCGCCCGCTGCATCATGACCACGCAGGACCAGACGACCGGCTCCCGCGATGTGCCCTCCCCGATGAAAGCCATGGGCCGCATCCGCATGTCCGGTGACCGGCGCGTGCCCGGCCCGCTGTTCGGCTGGAACGTGACGCCGCGTGGTGAAGGCCGGCTGTCGGTTGGCGATGTGGCGAAGGTGATCGAGGAAAGGCCGGAAGGCTGGGCGATCAAGCGGCGGTAAGTTACTGGTTCAGCTCAACCGAACATAGCCACGGTGCAATGTTTAGGATGGCGCACCCTCTCTCCCTCATCCTGCGCTCGTCACAGGAATGAGTAGACGGAGGGTTCATCACCTCACGGCTTGCGCGCCCCGACGATCAGGAAAATCGGGCGGCGATCTTCGTGCCTGAGTTCCGGCCGCTCGGCCATCAGGGCTGGATCAGGCCTCGGTTCCGCCAGCCGCTTCAAAACGAATCCGGCGGCTAGGAGACCGTTGAGAATGCCTGACACCGTGCGGTGATATTTGACCACGTCTTCCGCCATCCAGTTGGAGTGGCGCACGCCCTCGCTTTGATAATTATCGAGCGGCCAGTGCAGGATTTCGCCATCCTCGCCATAAAACCAGTCCTGTTTTTCCAGCGCCGTGAAAACGGGATGTTCGATGGAAAAGATGAAATCGCCGCCGGATTTCAGCACGGCGAAAATCTTCGCGAATGCCCCGTCGAGATCGCGGACGTAATGCAGGGCGAGAGAACTCAGCACCACATCGAAACTTTCCTGCGGAAAATCGATGTCTTCGATAGCGGCGCGACGGTATTCGATGCCGGGCCCGCCATTTATCTCGGCGGCGCGGCGCAGCATATTCTCCGACAGATCGACGCCAACGATATGAGCAGCCCCCTGTTCTGCGGCATAACGGCAATGCCAGCCGAAACCACAGCCGAGATCGAGAAAATCCTTGCCTTTCAGGTCCGGCAGCATGGCGCGCAATTCGTGCCACTCGCCGGCCTGACGCAAACCTTCCACGGAGCGCGGCATGGCGCTGTAGCGCTCGAAAAACCCGGGATCGTCGTAGATATTCTGTTTCATCGTCGTCTCTCCGGTGGCCGGCATGCGAGGGCATTCCATCAATCCCATGAATAGTGGCCGTCAAGAAAAGTCGCTAGTGGGACCGGCTGACAAAAGATAATATTCATCCCACCGTAGCGGAATCCGCGGCAAGCCATGTCCCTCTTTTTGGGAGGCGAGGCGCCGCGATGGGGGAATATTCATGTCGCAAGCCACACGCCAGACCATGCCCTGGCTGATTATAGCCGCCGGGTCGCTGATTGCGGTCATGACCTTCGGGCCCCGTTCGGCCATGGGCTTTTTCCAGCTGCCGATGCTCGCCGATACCGGCTGGGACCGCTCCACTTTCGGTCTCGCCATGGCCCTGCAGAACCTCTTCTGGGGGCTCGGCCAGCCCTTCTTCGGCGCCATTGCCGATAAATACGGCACGGGCCGCGTGCTCGTGCTTTCCGGCCTGCTCTATGCCGCCGGCCTCATCTGTATGTCCTTCGGTACCTCGCCCTTCTGGCTGCATTTCGGCGGCGGCGTTCTCGTCGGGCTCGGCATTGCCGCCGGCTCCTTCAGCGTCATCCTTTCGGCCTTTGCGCGCCATGTCACGCCGCAGCAGCGTTCGCTTGCCTTCGGCATCGGCACCGCGGCGGGTTCGGCCGGCATGTTCCTGTTCGCGCCGATCAGCCAGGGCCTGATTTCCACCTATGGCTGGTCGGACAGCCTCGTCTGGCTTGCCGCGATGATGATGCTCGTGCCGCTGCTCGCCTTTCCGATGCGCGGCAATTCCTCTTCCGGCAGCCAGTCGCAGGCACAGTTCCAGCAGACGGCGGGCGAAGCGCTGAAGGAGGCGCTCGGCCATAAAAGCTACCTGCTTTTGACCACGGGCTTTTTCGTCTGCGGTTTTCAGGTGGCCTTCATCACCGCGCATTTCCCGGCCTATCTCGGCGATATCGGCATCGAACCGCGCTACGCCGTCATCGCCATGGCGCTGATCGGCTTCTTCAACATCATCGGGTCGCTTGCCGCCGGCGTCATCGCCCAGCGTTATTCGAAGCCCTATCTGCTGGCCTATATCTATCTCGCCCGTTCGGTTGCCGTCACCGCTTTCCTGCTTCTGCCGCAATCGCCGCTTTCGGTCATCATCTTCGCCGCCGTGATGGGCATTCTCTGGCTTTCCACCGTGCCGCCGACCAATGCGCTGGTGGCGATCATGTTCGGCACGCGCCATCTAGGCATGCTCGGCGGCGTCGTGTTCCTGTCACACCAGATCGGCTCGTTCCTCGGCGTCTGGCTCGGCGGCTTCCTTTACGACAGGCTGGGTTCCTATGATCTCGTCTGGTGGCTGGGCGTCGGCATGGGGATTTTCGCGGCCATCGTGCATTGGCCCATTCAGGAACGGCCGGCTCCGCGGCCTGCAATGGCCTAGTCAGACAGCCTTATCGAGGGCGGGCGGCATCGCCCTACCGTCGATCACCCGGCCTTCCAGCGCCTTCAGCGCCGCCTGCACGAAACCGTCGCGGGCGGCGTTTTCGTTGAGCCCACGCGGATCGTAGACATGCCGGTTGAGGAAATGGGCGGTGAGGCGGAAAGCAGCCGCAAGGCTGTCAGGATCGGCGGCCTTCGACTGGCCTTCGCTTAAGAAGGCCGGAAGCGACAGCATCCGCTCCGCATAGGGCGCACCTGCCGTGCGGCAAACCGCCCTGCCCGTTTTCGGCGATACATAGATGAGGTCGGTGCGCAGCCCCGTCGCCGCGCATTCGCTAAGATCGAGCCCGAAACCGAGTTCGTTCAGCACCGCCAGTTCGAAGCGCACGAACAATTCCCCGGCATCGACGGGGTCATGCAGATTGTCGAGAATGATATCCAGCGCCTGATAAAGATGCGGGTGCGGATCGCGCTCCGGCAGAAGCCTGAGCAAGGCGCCCATGGCCTGCACACCGTAAACGGCGGTCGCCGTTTCCATCAGCTGCGCAGCGCGCAATTGCAGCGGCTCGATGCGGAATTCACCCAGATGATCGTGAAGGCGCGCCCGCCAGATCACATCAACCCGGTTGCCTGCCTGTAGCACCGGCTGCATGCTGCGGGAACGGCCGGAACGCACCAGCCCCAGATGGCGGCCACGCGAAGGGGTCATCACCTCGGCGATGACACTCGTCTCGCCATGGCGTTTGACGCCGAGAATGATTGCCTCTTCCTGCCACTGCATGAAACGCGTCCGAATTTCGATTCAGGATTTCGATTCAGGCCCGATCATACCCGATCTGGCGGCAAAACGTTATTCTTTTACGGCATCGTCGACCACGCCGACGAGGTTGAGAACGAAATCGACAATTTCGTTTTCCCCGAAGGGCTTGCCGAGCAACGGCGCGTGCATGAGATCATCCGGAAAACCCGTCGTGTCGCCATAACCGCTGACGAAACCGAAGGGAATGCCCGCATCGCGCAGCCCGCGCGCGAAATCGTAACTCTTGCCATCGGTCAGGCTGACATCGAGAAGCACGCAATCGGCGCCGCCCTCTTCGACGGCCTGCCTCGCCTGCGCAAGCGTGGTGGCGATGGCAACGGATTCCACCCCCATGGACTGGAGAACCGCTTCGACATCGAGCGCCACCAGATATTCATCCTCAACGATGATAACCCGTTGTGGCACCATATGTTTTCTTCTTCCTAAAAAAATAGGACCGCACGGCTCGAAGCTGCGGTCTCCGACACGATTCTCCCGTGAGATATCACGACAGGAGTCGCAAATTACGGCTCCACCGTCATTTAAAAAAGACATGTCAAAGGAAGATCAGATGAAGGGTCTTTGCCGCTTTTCATCGCTTTCCCAACCCGCCAGGTTGCTCAAGCCGGCATCGTCCAGCACCAGACAGCCCTTGTCCGTCCAGCGGATGAGACCGCGATCGACCAGCTTTCTCAAGGTCTTGTTGGTGTGAACGATGGAAAGGCCGAGTGTGTCGGCCACATGCTGCTGGGTGACCGGAATCGGCGTTTCCCCCCTTATGAGGTTGACCGCCTTTGCCTTGCTGTAGAGGAAAACTATCAGATAGGCGGCGCGCTCCAGCGCCGTGCGCCGCCCGATGCTGAGGAGATGGCTGTCGAGCATGCGTTCCTCGCTCGCCGCGATCCAGGTCAGGTCATAGGCAAGCGTCGGATGATCCGTGAAGAGGTTGTTGAGGCGGGAGCGCTCGAAAACGCACAGCGTTACCGGCGACAGCGCCTCCACCGAATGCTGCATTTCCCCCATCACCGTGCCCTGAAGACCGACGAGATCGCCGGGCATGACATAGTTGAGTATCTGCCGCCGGCCGTCCTCCAGCGTCTTGTAACGGAAAGCCCAGCCCTGCAAAACGGTGTAAAGATGGGCGCTGTGCGAGCCTTCCATCAGGATGACGGAGCCGCTTTCCACCGCAAGTTCCCCCGTCTTGAAACGTGAGACGAAATCCAGCTCCGAAGAGGAAAAATCCCGGAAATGCGGCAGGTCGCGCAGGGGACATTGCTGGCACGGGGTGGTGGAAATTCCGTTCGGTTTTTTTGGCGACATGAATATCCGTCATCGAAAAAGGTTGCGCCCAATTGTTTTGGAACAACCCGCCCGGACCTATTCGGTTCCCGATGGTGGGTGAAGATATTCAGTTCGTTCTTTGTGCGTCGTTCGGTTTCCCCCACTCCACCTCATTCCTGTGCTCGTCACAGGAATCCTGTGTATTGGATTTGTGCTATGTAGAGTGCGGGCGGAAGGCCGTCGGAATCCTGGTCGTTAGAGACCGCCTGCTGGCTTTTGGACCTCCGCCCGCTCTGATAATCCCAACCTGAACAGTTGATGGAGGCCGTGAGCGCGGACCTCGTAGCACAGGATGAGGCTTGCCATGGTACACCCTGTTTACATCGGATGCGACGTCTCAAAGGCACATCTGGATCTTTTCGATGCCGCAACACAAAAAGCCGTCCGCATCGCCAATACCGGCACCGCCATTGATGAATGGC
>NZ_RZTX01000013.1:0-159385 GCF_004005385.1 Agrobacterium sp. CNPSo 2736
CCCTAAACCCGCCCCATAACCCCCGCCATCTGATAAAGCGCCAGCCCCGAAGCCGTCCCCGCATTCAGGCTATCCAGCTGCGGCGACTGCGCAATCCGCGCCGTATGGAACCGCGAGAGCACCGATTGCGGCAACCCCTCGCCTTCCGTGCCAATCACCAGCGCCATGAGCTCGGACCGGGGAATATCGCGGATCTCGGTCTCGCCACCCGGCGAAAGGCTCCAGATAGCAAAACCGGCCTCGGAAAGCCGCTCCAGCATCTCCACCGCCCCGCCGCCGCGATGCCAGGGAACCGAAAGCACCGAGCCGACGGAAACGCGCAGCGCCTTGCGATAAAGCGGATCGCATGAGGTCTCGTCCAGCAACACCGCATCGGCATAAAACGCCGCCGCATTGCGGAACATCGCCCCCAGATTATCGTGATTGGAAATGCCGCAGCCGACAAGCACCAGCGACGAGGCGGGAAGTGCCGCCGTCATCTCTTCCAGTCCGCGATCCTGAACCCGTCGCCCAAGCGCCAGAATGCCGCGATGCAGGTGGAACCCGACGATGCCATCCAGCACCGGCGCTTCCGCCACATAAACCGGCACATCCGGCGGGAAATCGGCAAGGATATCCGCGACGCCCGAAAGCCGGTTTCTGAGGATGAGGATGCTCTCGGCCGCAAAGGCGGCGCCCGCTTTATGGGCGGCGGCCAGCATGCGCAGCACCACCGTGCCTTCCGCAATGAAGCGGCCCTGCCGCCCGGTCAGGTCGCGCTCGCGAATATCGCGAAAGGCGGCGATGCGCGGATCGGCCGGATCTTCGACCGGGATCAATGCTCGCCCGTCCAGCAGCTTATTGGCCTCACTGGCCATCGACCGTCACATCGGCAAGGAACCGGCCGGCCGCGACGTTGAAGACCAGCGCCTTGCGGGTGCCGTTGGCGAGCCGGCCGTAAAACAGCATGTCGCCGCCAGAATAGCTGACATTGTCGATCGTGAAGCCCTGCGGCAGGCTGGCGGTGACGGCCAGTGGTCCGTTGCCGGTGGGAACGGCGAGGTTCGGCGCTTCGCTCTGCGTCTGAACCGCCTTCGACGGCCCCATCGCCTTGTAGACAACCGCACCGAAGACAGCCATAAGGCTGATAAACATCACGGAGCCCGACACGATCTGCAAACGGATCATCTTGCGGCGAACTTTTTCCATGGCCGGATCAAGCGGCTTGTCTTCCTGTTCGTCTTGCTCGATCTGCGTCATCGGGTTCCCTGAAATGCTGATGGATCGGAAAAATAAGAATGAACGACCCCTTTAAACAAGGCGGAGACGCAAGGAAAGTCCTGATTGCCGGGGAAAACGCCGAAGGCCGTCTCGATTCCTGGCTGGCAGGCGAAGTGGGCGGCGACTTCTCCCGCAGCCGGCTGAAAGCGCTGATCGAGCAGGGCGCGGTCTCCATCAACGGCCAGCCGGTGACGGAGCCGAAAAAGAAGGTGCACCCCAAGGACCGCATCGAAATCGTCATGCCCGAGCCGGAAGACCCGGAACCCAAGGGCGAGGACATTCCGCTCGACGTGGAATATGAGGATGAAGACCTGATCGTGCTCGTCAAGCCCGCCGGTCTCGTCGTGCATCCGGGCGCCGGCAACTGGACCGGCACGCTGGTCAACGCCCTCATCCACCATTGCGGCGACAGCCTCTCCGGCATTGGCGGCGTCAGGCGGCCGGGCATCGTGCACCGGCTGGACAAGGAAACCTCCGGCGTCATGGTCGTGGCGAAGAACGACAATGCCCACCGCCATCTCGCCGCGCAATTTGCCGACCATGGCCGCACCGGCCCGCTGGAGCGCGCCTACAAGGCCGTCGTCTGGGGCCGCCCGCGCACCCTGCGCGGCACCATCGACGCCGCACTCGGCCGCAGCGCTGACCGCACCAAACGCGCCGTCAAGCACGAGGATTCGGACGATGCCCGCGAGGCGATCACCCATTACGAGGTGATGGAGCGTTACCATGAGCGGCCGGACGCCACCTGCCTCGCCTCGATGGTGGAATGCCGGCTGGAAACCGGCCGCACCCACCAGATCCGCGTTCACATGGCCCATATCGGCCATCCGCTGATCGGCGATCCCGAATATGGCGCGGCCTTCCGCACCAAGGCGAACCTTCTCGAAGAACCGGCAAAGAGCACCGTCCGCGGCTTTCCGCGCCAGGCCCTGCATGCCTATCTGCTCGCTTTCGAACATCCGCGCACCGGCGAGGTGATGGAATTCGAAACCGACCTGCCGGATGACATGGAAGCGCTGACCGCCGCATTGCGTGGCTGAAAACCTGCACGGCGCGGTCAAAAAAACTGCGCCATGCATTTCGCCGGAAGCCCCGGATAATAAAAAAAGATTAGCGGATAGCGATATTCCGCAGTCGGTCCTTTTTATAGACCGCCCCAATTTCGCTTCAATCGTCACACCTCCTCGGCCCCGCAAAGCCTGAAATCGCCGCCGTTAAATCGTGCCGATTTCAAGCCTGTCAAATAAAACCGCAGGGACGCCATCCGTTCGATCCGCCCCCGAACGGAACCGGCATGATGACGGGATCTATCGCATGAATATCGAAGACCGCCGGTTTATCTTTCAGGAGTTGCGCAGCGTCGAAGGCTATATCGACCCGCCCGATGCGCTCGTCTTCAAGGCGCTGTTGCAGGCCCAGACAAAAAGCGGCCTCCATGGCGGCATGGCGGAAATCGGCGTTTATTACGGCCGCTCCTATTTCCTGCTGCGCAAATTCGCCGGGAGGCAGGAAAAGGTGCTGGGCGTCGATCTCTTCGATCTCGATCCGCCCGAAGATGGCAGCCTCGACCAATATGAACGCCTGATGGAAAACGGCCGTCGGCTGGGTTTCGCCATGGATGAAGAGCTGATCATCAGGGGCGACAGCACGCAGCTGGCGCCCGCCGATATCACCTCCCGCATCGGCCCCGCGCGCTTCTTCAGCATCGATGGCGGCCACAACCTGCACCACGTGCTGGCCGATGCGAAACTGGCGATGGAGGTGATCGCGCCGCATGGCGTTATCGTCTTCGACGACACCTTCAACCCCGCCTGGCCGGAAGTGACGGTCGGCGTCGCCGATTTCCTGCGCACCCACGGCCACAGCCTCGTCTGCTTCGGCATGACGAAATACAAAACCTATGTCTGCCGCCGGGAATTTCACGCGACCTATGCGGACGCGATTGCCGCCGATCCCGATCTGCAGGCGCTTGCCCATGTGGAGACTCAGTTCCTTGGCTCGAAGGTTGTGCGCCTGCACAATCCCATGCGCCGGCGGGTGATGTATGAGCTGATGGTGCGCTCCGGCCTTGGCGGTTTTTCGGAACGAATCTACCGTTCGAAAGTTAAACAGGTCAAAGAAGGTGTCACTGGAACATAACGCATGTGTGAACGCAGCGTTCGCTTGAAACGCGGCGGGCGCGTACATATCTGTCACATGGGTTCGTGCGGGGTCGGTAACGACCCGCAGCTTACGGTGTGCCTCCGGCGGGTCAGTCGTCGATCAAAGAGGGTGCCGTTCCAGACCATAGATAAGGGGGTGCTTTATGGCCCGCAATAGTTTGCCTACGATTACAGCCGGCGAAGCCGGTCTCAATAGATATCTCGACGAAATCCGTAAATTTCCGATGCTGGAGCCGCAGGAAGAATACATGCTTGGCAAGCGTTACGCCGAGCATGGCGACCGCGACGCCGCGCATAAGCTCGTCACCAGCCACCTGCGTCTCGTAGCCAAGATCGCCATGGGTTATCGCGGTTACGGCCTGCCCATCGGCGAAGTCGTCTCCGAAGGCAATGTCGGCCTGATGCAGGCGGTAAAGAAGTTCGATCCGGAACGCGGTTTCCGTCTGGCCACCTATGCCATGTGGTGGATCAAGGCCTCGATCCAGGAATATATCCTGCGCTCCTGGTCGCTGGTGAAGATGGGCACGACCGCCAACCAGAAGCGCCTGTTCTTTAACCTGCGCCGGCTGAAAGGTCGCATCCAGGCAATTGACGATGGCGATCTGAAGCCGGAACACGTCAAGGAAATCGCCACCAAGCTTCAGGTGTCTGAAGAAGAAGTCATCTCGATGAACCGCCGCCTGCATGGCGACGCCTCGCTGAATGCGCCGATCAAGGCGTCCGAAGGCGAGTCCGGGCAATGGCAGGACTGGCTGGTGGACGACCATGACAGCCAGGAAGACGTGCTGATCGAACAGGACGAGCTGGAAACCCGCCGCCGCATGCTGGCGAAAGCCATGGGCGTGCTGAACGACCGCGAACGCCGCATCTTCGAGGCCCGCCGGCTGGCGGAAGATCCGGTAACGCTGGAGGAACTCTCCTCCGAGTTCGACATCAGCCGCGAACGCGTGCGCCAGATCGAAGTCCGCGCCTTCGAGAAGGTGCAGGAAGCGGTGCAGAAGGAAGCGCTGGAAGCTGCGCGCGCCTTGCGCGTGGTGGATGCGTAAAGCATATCCAGCAAAAGTGCGGAGCAGTTTTGCGTCCGTGCCATGGATCATCCTCGGCCCTCGGCCGGGGATTTTTTGTTGGTAAAAGGCTGACGACTGGAAATGGCCTGCCATCCGAGACCGGCGATTGCGCTGGAGAAAAACCGGCAGGAAAAATTCCATGCTTCGGGGGATGCCGCTTACCCCCCTCTGCCCTGCCGGGCATCTCCCCCACAAGGAGGGAGATCGGCAAGACGTTCTACCGCCGTTTCATCCTCGACCGTTGAGTTGGTCGAGACCTCGCGGCATATCGATCTCCCCACCTGTGGGGGAGATGCCCGGCAGGGCAGAGGGGGGTAAGCCACACCCACCAGCACCAACTAACCCACCCATCACCTGCCAACGCAAAAACACCGCCGCAGCCATTTAACAAAAAGGGCGGCCTGAGCCGCCCTTAAATCATCACTGCCCGGTCGCCGGCGTTGCCGCCGCCCATTCGCTAAGCGCCTTGTCAAAGGCGGCGATGCCGTCATTGCCCTTTTGCAGGGTCAGCAGCGCACGCCGGCCGTTGCGGTAGGACACCGGAATATCGATCCAGTTGCGGCTCTTCAGAAGCTCCAGATTGGTCTTCATCGCATCCGGGAAATCGTTGAGCGCGATCATGTGGAAATCGTCGGTGATCTTGGCCGGAACCGCGATCAGCGCGTTGCCGCGATCCTGCTCGGTGCTCTTCATCGCGATGCGCTGGACGCTGTCGATAGCGCCGCCTTCGAAGCCGGGCGAAACCGAGAAGACGATCTCGATCAGATGGCTGGCCGGCAGCGACGGGTCGGTATTGCGCTTGAAGGTGATCAGCGCGCTGAGGCCACGGCCGGGAACGGTGATCTGGCCCTGCACGGTCGGAGAAGGTTTACCGTCACCGTCATTTTCCTGCTGCAGCGACCAGGAAACGCTGCCCTGAATGGCGGTCGGCACCGTCTGGCCCAACACTTCCTCATAAAGGAACATGCGGTCGCCGGCAGCGGCGGCGGGCTGCTGCGCCGGCGGCGTGCCGGCAGGCGTTCCGGCGGGCGCACCGGCATTATTGGCCGGAGCCTCGCCAGCGGGCGGCGGCGCGACATTCTGCTCATAGACCGACTGGCCTTCGGCGGTGACCGGCTGGCCGTTCGCACCGGCGGCAGGTCCCTCGTCACGCTCGGTGCCGTCGGCCAGAAGCCGCTGGGTGAACTTGGTGCCGGTGACGGAGCCGTCATCGCCATGGGTCGGGGTCTGATGGTTGGTCGGGGTTGTCGGCTGCTGCCCCGCGGCGGGCGGCTGCTGGGTCGCCGGCGGTGTCGAGGTCTGCGCCTCACCCGTGCCGTTCGAAGCCGTCTGGCTGGTGCCGCCGTTCTGTGCGGAGCTGACCAGCCCGCCGACCATATCGTTCAGCGCATCGCGGTTCATCCACACGGCATAACCGCCGCCGGCAAGCAGCGCCACGCCGACAAGGGCCAGAACCAGCGACGCATAATTGCGGCGCGGCTTCTTCTTTACCATATAGGCGGGCGTTGCGGCGGCAGCGCCCACGCCATTCGTTTCGCCCGGAGCCTGACGGGTGGACGACGACGCGCCGTCATAACCGATCAGCTCGTCCAGATCGTCCCAGGGCGTGCGTTCCTTGTTATCCTTTGCCGCTGCCTGATCGCCGAAGAGATCGTTATCCGCGCGCGGCAGCGCCGGCGCGTCCTTGGCGGGAATGGCAATATCCGCATCCTGGAAATAGGACGAGAAATCCTCGACCACGGCCGCCTTTTTCGGAGCCTGCTCTTCCGGCTGGCGATGGTCGTCAAAATCGTGCCGACCGCCAAACGCCGGAGCATGCTCCACGGCAGCGGGGCCGAAATGGTCGTCCGCCTCGCGCCGCTCATCCTTTTCGTAAGGGGCGGGCTCGAAACTTACTTCCGGTTCCTGGTAATGCTGCGCGGCATAACCGGCAACGAGCGGACGTTCGTCGGTCTCGTTGCGAACCTCTTCATATTCCTCGGCGGCCGGACGCGCATCGTCGTCCTGCGCTTCATCGAGCTTGCGCCAGTCATCCTCATCCACCGGCTGCGCCCAATGGGAGGGAACGGAATCATCGGCAGCGCCGAGCGCCGTTTCAGGCTCCGGCTGATGAGCCGGCTCTTCGTCCGTCCGTGTGAAATAGGTGCCGACGGCTTCGTCGGAAGCGTGTGCCGGGGCGGGAGCGGCATGAACCGTTTCCGGCGCATCATAAAGCTCTTCCGGCTCGCGGTCGCCGTGATGCTGCTCCTCATGGGCAGCGGCGTCAGCGTGCCGGAGCTCTTCCTCTTCGGCCGCGTCTTCGTAAGCCGGCTCCGATTGCGCGGGTTCAGCGGATGCCGGCTCTTCGTAGACCGGCTCGTGCCGCGCCTCTTCCCGGTCGGCATCCTCCGCCGGCTCGGCGGCGCGGGCCTCGTCTTCGTCGGCAGCATCCTGCTGGTAATAGGATGCCGCCGTCTCTTCCGCAGCGGGAGAGACAGCGTCATCATCCTCCAGCGCCGGAAGCGCCTCGGCATATTCGCTGTCCACCTCGGCAATGGCGGCGTCCAGCTTGGCGATCTGCCGGCGCAACAATTCTTCCGGCGGACGTGGCTTCATATTCTCGAGTTGGCGCACAACCGCACTGCGCGCCTTGTCGTAAACCTTCGCCCGGTTTTCGGGAGTATTGTTCGCCAAGCCATCCACGGCCTTGCGAATGACTGCTACAAAATCCGCCATAAGCACTTTCTCGTCGTGACCGGCGACGTACCGGCCCGATATGGTTTATGAATCTAGATCGCCGAGGACATTAGTCCTCAAACGGATCAGTCACAAGTATGGTGTCGTCACGCTCCGGACTTGTCGACAGAAGTGCGACAGGCGCCCCGATCAATTCCTCGACCTGACGGACATATTTGATTGCCTGAGCAGGCAAATCCGCCCATTTTCGGGCACCGACGGTCGATTCCTTCCAGCCTTCCAGCGTGATGTAGATCGGCTCGACGCGCGCCTGGGCGCCCTGGCTGGCCGGAAGATGGTCGATTTCCTGCCCGTCAAGCTTGTAGCCGACGCAGATTTTCAGCTCGTCGAGACCATCCAGGACATCAAGCTTGGTGAGCGCGATGCCGGTAATACCGTTGGTGGCGACCGACTGGCGCACCAGTGCAGCATCGAACCAGCCGCAGCGGCGCTTGCGGCCGGTGACGGTGCCGAATTCATGACCCTTTTCGCCCAGGAACTGGCCGATCTCGTCATTCAGCTCCGTCGGGAACGGACCTTCGCCGACGCGGGTGGTGTAAGCCTTGGTGATGCCGAGAATGTAACCCAGCGAACCCGGACCCATGCCCGAACCGGCGGCGGCCTGGCCGGCAACCGTGTTGGACGAGGTCACATAGGGATAGGTGCCGTGGTCGATATCGAGCAGCGAGCCCTGAGCGCCCTCAAACAGGATGCGCGCACCGGCGCGGCGCTTCTTGTCGAGCAGCAGCCAGACGGTTTCGCTGAACGGCAGGATGCGCTCGGCAATCGAGCCCAGCTCTTCCATGATCGTCTCATGCGAGACTTCGGCCGCGCCGAAACCACGGCGAAGGGCGTTATGATGCGTGAGGATACGGTCAACCTTGGCGGAAAGCGCCTCCATGTCGGCCAGATCCATGACGCGGATGGCGCGGCGGCCAACCTTGTCTTCGTAAGCCGGGCCGATGCCGCGACGGGTGGTGCCGATCTTGGTGCCGCTGTTGGAGGCAGCGTCTTCGCGCATGCCGTCCAGCTCGCGGTGCAGAGAAAGAATAAGCGTGGCATTGTCGGCGATACGCAGGTTTTCCGGCGTAACCTTGACGCCCTGCGCTTCCAGACGGCCGATTTCGGCGATCAGCGCATGCGGATCAACCACGACGCCATTGCCGATGACGGCAAGCTTGCCGGGACGCACGACGCCGGATGGCAGAAGCGAAAGCTTGTAGCTGATGCCATCGATGACAAGCGTATGGCCGGCATTATGGCCGCCCTGATACCGCACGACGACATCTGCCCGCTCGGACAGCCAGTCGACAATCTTGCCTTTGCCTTCGTCGCCCCATTGCGAGCCGACCACCACAACATTCGTCATTTCTTGCTTTCCTGCTCATGGCGCTTGCGCGCCCGATAACCCGATGGGAAACCCAAACCCGCGAATGTATACTGTGTTGTTTTACGGAAAGCGACCCTGTTTCTTATGGAGAATTTTGCTTTTTCCGTGACAAGGCGCGGATTTCCCGCATTATCTCGCCCCATGGGGGCCAGGCGCGGGCGCAAGACCGCCATTCACCCCTTAGCCGTTTTCCGCCCCGTGAAGAAGCGAAACATCAGCGTGTCCTCCAAAGCCTATATCGCCCTCATCATCGCCACGCTCTGCTGGGGCGGCAACACCGTTGCCGGCAAGCTCGCCGTCGGCCACATCAGCCCCATGGCCTTCACCTTCCTGCGCTGGGTCTTCGCCGTCGCCATCATCTTCGCCATTTCCGTGCCGCAGCTGATCAAGGACTGGCCGGTGGTGAAAAAGCGCCTGCCCTATTTCTTCGTGCTCGGCAGCGTCGGTTACACCGCCTTCAACGTGTTTCTCTACACGGCCCTGCAGCACACCTCGGCCATCAACGCCGCCGTCATTCAGGCCGGCATTCCCATGGTCATCTTCGTCCTGAACTTCATCCTGTTCCGCACCCGCGTGCTGTTCGGCCAGATCGTCGGCTTCTGTCTCACCATATCAGGCGTGGCGCTGCTCGCCTCGCACGGCGACCCGGTCTCGCTGCTGCAGCTGGAAATGAATGTCGGCGACGCCGTCATGCTGCTCGCCGTGCTGGTCTATGCCATCTACACCGTCATCCTGCGCTGGAAACCGGCCGTCGACTGGCGCACGCTGATGGCCATCCCCGCTTTCTTCGCCCTCATCACCTCGGTGCCGCTGGTCTTCTGGGAAGTGTCGCGCGACAGCGTCGTCTGGCCGGATCAGAAGGGCTGGGTGCTGGTGGTCTATGCCGCCATTTTTGCGTCGCTCATCGCGCAGATCCTCTACATCAAGGGCGTGGAGCAGATTGGCGCCAACCGCGCCGGCCTCTTCATCAACCTCGTGCCCGTCTTCGGCACCCTGCTATCGGTTATCGTGCTAAGCGAGACGCTGCATACCTATCAGATCGTCGCTCTCATCATGGCGCTGGCGGGCATTGCCGTCGCGGAACGAAAAAAATCGCCGGCTTCCTGAACCAACAGGATCAGGAAAACCGGCGCAGTCTGGCAGGCATGAAAAGATGGGCTTAAAGCGCGGTTTCGCGCTCAGCCGGAGAAAAGACGGCATTGCCGAGGACGATATCGCCCTTATCGGTGGTGACGATCAGCACTTTTTCGAGCGATCCATCATTGTTCAGCGAAAAGGCAAGGCGCAGCGCGCTGGAAGACCAGCCGGCGCCGGCAAGGGCCGTGCGCTTGATGGCGGCGCAGTCACCGCAATCGCCAAGGCTCAACGACGGCGTTGCCGGAACATCAGTTGCAAAACCGGAAAAATAATCGTCGAGCGCGCCCATGGTGGCGTTCACATCGCGGTTGACGCGCAGCAGTTCCTCGCGGCGCTCACCGGTCAGCGGCGCGGCGATGGTGGAGACGCATTGGCCGGCGGAAAGAACGCAGCCATCGAAACCGCCCGGCGCGGAAACACCGATCTGCGTCACCGCAGACTTCTCGACGGCGGCAAAACCGCGGGCAAAACCGGCAGCGCCAGCCGCGTCGGCATGATTGGACATGGAAGCAACGGCAATTCCGCAGATGGCGGCAGCAATAATCTTCTTCAGCATTTCATACCCCGTTTTGCGATCCGCCGGCTTGTGCCGGTCTCGATTTCTGTTTGTGGAGCGCCTCTTGAAGGGCCGCTCCCCGTCTGTGATCCCACAATGGCACAGCACTGTTTTCAGCCGCTTTAAGCCGATTGCTACAATTTTATCGGTTTTCATTTTTGTACAGCGGACGCTTTCTTTCGAATATGCGCCGATACCGTCACCGCGAATTCCGCGGCAACGTTGGCAAGCGATATAGGGGCCGCATCGCTGCGGGGTATCAAAGGGTATTGCAGGGTTTGCAGACGATGCGGCCCCGGCTTGAAACATATGACCCGCCCGCCCAACCGGTTCCTGTTTGGAGGATGGGCACATGCCGGCCGCCTCAACCGTGACATCGGGAAACTCCCCGGTTTCGGCCGCCTGCCCCGCCCACCTTGCGCCGCGCGCACGCCTGATGACCGGAATGGGCCAAGTATAGCCGGGCCGGCGGGACCGTGGACGCGCGGGGATGAACGCCTCTTAAAAAAGGCGCCCGGGAGGCGGTTTCGCCCCATCCCGGCCACAGGAATTTTCAGCGGGTTAACAGGGCCTTGATCGACGGCATTTGAATTAACCTTGTCTTAAAACCCGACGTTAATGGTTAGCAATTTAAGAATAGCGGAACGAAAGGGTTCCGTTATGCGTGGCGTATTTGCCGTTGTTTTTCTGATGCTCGTTCTGGCCGGCTGCGCCACCGCACCGTCGCAGGTGACCAATGCCTGTGCGATTTTCGAGCAGCGGAACGGCATCTTCAACAACTGGCGGCGCGATGCGAAAGCAGCCGAGCGCGAATTCGGCGTGCCCGTGCCTGTCATGATGGCGACGATCTATACCGAATCCGCCTTCCGCCCCTATGCGCGCCCGCCGCGCACCAAGCTTCTCGGTTTCATTCCCTGGACACGCCAGTCGAGCGCGTATGGTTATGCACAGGCGCTGGACGGCACATGGAGCGTTTACCAGCGTGAAACCGGCCGCTGGTCGGCAAGCCGCACCGATTTCACCGACGCCATCCACTTCGTCGGCTGGTATCACGCCAAGAGCCGGCGCGAAAACGGCATTTCGCTGAACGACCCCTATAATCTCTACCTCGCTTATTATTCCGGCCATGCCGGTTATGCGAAGGGCAGCTGGCGCAACAATTCCGCGGTCCAGAAGGCCGCCCGCCGCTCCGCCAACATGGCGCTGCGTTACGAGGCGCAGTTGCAGCAATGCGGATATCGCTGAGGCGGGTGCAGGTCGATTTAACCTGCCTGCGGCGAAGAATTGCTTGACGGCACATCACCCACACTCCGTCACCCCGGACTAGATCCGGGGTCCAGTGCGATCAAGTCCTTGATCGCGAAAGACCCTTTTCACGGCGCAGACGCGCCGTGGCTGGATACCGGCTCGAGGCCGGCATGACGGAAGACAGCATCACTCCCCGTAAACCGAGAGAAATTCCCGCACGGCATCGATCTCGCTGGAGCGAATTTCATGCCCGCCCGGATGCCATACCGTCTCCACGGTTCCACCCTGCGCCTGAAGGTTCTTTTCCAGCGCCTGCGTCAACGGCACCGGGCAGATTGGATCCCGCTCTCCCGCCGTGATCAACACCCGGCGTGTGGGTTTTGCCGGGGAAATCTTCGGCTCGAACGGGATAAGCGGATGCATCAGCACTGCGGCATCGAAAAGCTCGGGTTGTTCGACCAGCACATTGGCGAGAATATTCGCGCCATTTGAAAAGCCGAGACCGATGATTGGTCCGGACTGGTAATGCTCGCGGTTTGCCTTGACGAAATCCGCCAGCTTCGCGGTTGCCCGGGCAAGATCGACCATGTCGTAAACGCCCTCGCCCGTGCGCCGGAAGAAACGCGCCGCGCCATGTTCGGAAACATCGCCGACGGGTGAGAGGACGGTGGCCTGCGGCAAAATACGGGAGCCAAAGTCGAAGAACTGGTTCTCATCGCCACCCGTGCCGTGCAGCACCAGGAAAAGCGGCGCGCCGGCGGCACCGGCGCGGGATTTGTGGAAATAGGTGTCCTTGTTCATCGGATAATCCTTTCTGGAAGGAGAGGTTTAACGGCTTCCGCACGGCTTCTTCAGCCATGTGGAGCGAGCGGGTGCCGCCTGCTTCTTCTCCCCGTTCGGGGAGAAGGTCGCGGCAGCGGGATGAGGGGGCAAGGGTCGTGAAATTCGGCAACGTTGCCCCCTCATCCGACCCTTCGGGCCACCTTCTCCCCAAACGAGGAGAAGAAAGACGCGGCAATGTCCTGCCAAACGCTATCGAGAGGTTAAGCCCCCTTTTCGTCCCCCAGCGGCTCCAGATGCTCTTCCAGCACGGAGCGCAGATGCGCGTGCTGGCTCGGCAGCTTCAGCGCCTCGCCGAGATGGGCGGTGTCCTCGTCGCGGTCGAAACCGGGTTCGTTGGTGGCCACTTCGAACAGCACGCCGCCCGGCGTGCGGAAATAGATCGCCCAGAAATAATCGCGGTCGATCACCGGTGTCACCTGATAGCCGGTATCCATCAGCGCCTTGCGCACCTCCAGCTGCTTTTCACGGTTTTCGACCGCAAAGGCGATGTGGTGCACGGACCCCGCGCCCAGCCGCGCGCCAGAAATATTCGGCATGGTTTCGATGTCGATGAAGTCGGCGCCGTTGCCGCCGGGAATGCCGAGGCGCAGAACGCCGTCCTGACGATCCACTTCCTGATAGCCCATGAATTTCAAAAGCTCGGCCGTCGCACCTTCATCGCGAAGACGCAGCGAAGCACCCTGAAAACCATGGATCGCCTGATCCGCGCCGACGCCATTGCCGATCCATTGCGCACGGTTGTCGTCCCTGACCTCGACCAGCGCGAAACCGTCGCCATCGGGACCCGCGAAATGCAGGCGCTTGTTGCCGAAGGCTTCATCGGCCTTCAACCCGTCCACGTCGGCCTTGGAAAGGCGGTCCTGCCAGTAGCCGAGCGATCCTTCCGGAACGGAAAACAGCGTCGTGCCCACTTCGCCGGTGCCGGGACGGCCGCGGGCGATATGCGGGAACGGAAAATAGGTCATGACGGAGCCGGGCGTGCCGACTTCATCGCCATAATAGAGATGATAGACGTCAGGCGCGTCGAAATTGACCGTCTTCTTCACCCGGCGCAGGCCGAGCGTATCGGTGAAAAAACTGTTGTTCTGGCGCGCGCTCGCCGCCATGGACGTGACGTGGTGCAGGCCCTTGATCTGGTTGAGCATGATAAACCCCTTTTGCCTGGCAGGCCTCACGGTTGGGGCCTGCCCTGTTCATGGCGTAAAGATGGGGTAACAGCGCTCTCAGGCATAGAGTGGACAACGGGAACGGATTGTTCCCGAATGATGAACGATAAAACCGACTGTTCAACGAGCCCGATAAGGCAGTTTAATGATCGTCGGCGACGCCCAAAGTCCAGTAGCCGACGGCGCGCAGCGATGCTTTCGGGAAAGCAATCTCGTCGGTGAGGAAGGATTTTGCCGCCCTCGCCTCGGATTTTTCGCAGGCGACAAAGACATGCAGGCCGTCATGATCCGCGCTCCAGGCGTGGTCACGCAACGCCTTCTCGATGAGACCGGATGTGCCGGCGGGCTTGCCGCGGCGATAAAGCCATGTCCACTCGACATTTGCCGCGCAGACGATCTCCTGCCGCTCGGCTTCATCGTCGATCTCGGCATAGACGCTGAGCTTTTTCCGGGCCGGCATTTCGGCTGCCATGCGCAGCATCACCGGCAGCGCCGTCTCGTCACCGGCAAAGACATAACGCTCGGCTTCCGGGCAGACGCCGCTCGGGCCGATGATGCCGAGAACATCGCCGGGCTTCGCCGTCGCGCCGAAGGTCGCGCCCGGCATGTGGTCGCCCTCATGCATGACGAAGTCGATATCGACTTCACCGCGCGCGATATCGCCGGACCGGATGGTGTAGACACGCCGTGTGAGAAGATCGTCGCCCGCCGGCCAGACGATGGCGCCGGTGGGCGCAAGATAAGGCCAGACCGGCGCGCGGGCCTGATCCGGCACCAGAAGCAGGCGCACATGCATGCCGCCGGAGAGCAGCCTTTCGATGCCGCTTTCGACGGAAACCACCAGCCGGCGCATATGCGGCGTCAGATTATAGGCGCGGGCAACCTTGCCGACGAAGAGATTGGGCAGCTCACGCTGCTGCGCGCCATGGCCGCTCCAGCGAAAATCCAGCCCCGTCTCGCCGGAGAATTCGACGATATGCTCGGCCACCATGGCCTTTACCGACATCAATATATGTTCGGAAATGCAGCTCACCCTTGCGGCGAAACGGCCGCCCTCGGCGCTGAAGCTGCCATGGCCGTATTCCGTCTTGAACCGCACGGTAGCACCTTCGCGTTCCATCTCCATATGCTCGGAAAAATGATCCTCGAAAGCATCGACGATCGACAGCGGATCGGGCAGCGAGACGGAGGTTTCGGCAGACAGGAGAGACACGGGCATAATCCTTCACTTCATAGTCCGGTTATCTTTAATCCCGACAACCGCAAAGCGTAAAGATATTTTATGAGTGTCTAGAGAAGGTTTTTGTCGCTTCCCACCGTTTCCGGCAATTGCCAGTCGATCGGATCGCGGCCATGGGAGACGAGAAAGGCGTTTGCCTTGGAAAAATGGCCATTGCCAAAAAAGCCGTTATGGGCCGAAAGCGGGGACGGATGCGGCGAGCGCAGCACGAGGTGCTTGCGCTGATCCACGAAGGCCGCCTTCTTCTGGGCATAGGAACCCCAGAGCAGGAAGACGACATGGTCGCATTCGTTGTTGACGGCGCGGATGACGGCGTCGGTGAACTTTTCCCAGCCCTGCCCCTGATGCGAGGCGGCGCGGGATTCTTCCACCGTCAGCACGCTGTTGAGCAGAAGCACGCCCTGTTTCGCCCAGCTTTCCAGAAAACCGTGACCCACCGGGCGAATGCCGAGATCGCTCTGCAATTCCTTGTAGATATTGACGAGCGAAGGCGGAATGCGCACGCCGGGCTGGACGGAAAAGCACAGCCCATGCGCCTGACCGAGCCCGTGATAGGGGTCCTGGCCTAAAATGACGACCTTGACCTCATCGAGAGGCGTGAGATCCAGCGCCCGGAAATATTCCGCACCCCTGGGGAAGATGCGCTTGCCGGCGGTCTTTTCGGCAAGCAGGAACTCTTTCAGCTTGATCATGTAGGGGCTGGCGAACTCACCGGAAAGAACGCGTTTCCAGCTATCCTCGAGTTTCACGCCTGCCTCTGCCATGCCCGCCTCCATCAGAGCTTATTTGAACCGGTTGCCGCGTTGCAGCACTTCGATCTTGTAACCGTCCGGATCGCAGATGAAAAAGTATTTCGCGAAAGGCTGGCCCTTATAATCGGCTTCGATGATTTTTCCGGGGGAAAGGCCGATCTCGGTGAAGCGCTGGTGCTCGCCATCCACATCGGCCACGCTGACCGCGAGGTGACCATAGCCGTCGCCCAGCGCATAGGGCACTTCGCGACCCCGGTTGACGGTCAGTTCCAGCTCGAAATCGCCCTCGGCATTGCTGAGATAGATCAGCGTGAAGTTTTCGAACTCGGCGCGTTCCGCAACCTCAAGCCCGAAAGCCTGCCTGTAAAATTCCACCGAACGCTTTTCGTCCAGCACCCGGACCATCGAGTGGATCAGCTTGGCCATGGTGTTTTCCTTCTTCTTCTTAAGCTTTGACGGCCCGGTTATGCTCCGGGCATCGCGGCCCAAGGGGATAAAGACTGCGTGCTTCGCTTTCAACCCTAAAGGCACTCTGCGACAGGACGTAACGGCCCGATCACGGCAAATGTGATGGCAAAAACCTCTTAGTTTTTCCGGTGCGGTTGGGACCTGCGGCAACGAGACCGCAGGGTTTTGGCTCTGCCGCTCTATCCTGAGTGGTGAACTCATGATACCGGCTAGGCATGCGCCTTTTATACCTCTGTCTTGGCTGGCTTATGGTCGCGACCGGCATTGTCGGCGCGTTTCTTCCCGTTTTGCCCACCACACCGTTCCTGCTTCTGGCGCTCTGGTGTTTTTCCCGCTCCTCGCCAAAACTCGAGGCATGGCTGCTGGCCCACCCCAGATTCGGCCCTTCGCTGCGGCGATGGCGCGAACGCGGCGCAATCGCCCGCAACGCCAAGGTCGCAGCGCTTTCTGCCATGTCCGTCAGTTACGCGGCTTTCTGGTTTCTGAGCGAGCCGCCGCCGCTGCGGGCCGCCATCGTCGCCGCCGTCATGCTCGGCTCGGCGCTCTTCATCGCCACCCGTCCGGAAAGCTGAGGCGAAGGACAGGTCCTTAACGGTGGCGCGACTGCGGCAACACGTAAGGAATATGCCGCGCCGGCAGCCGGCCGACGACACCGCCGATGCCATAGACCCTTGCAATCGTCTCGTCGCTGATCGTTTCCAGCGAGGGGCCGCTCGCCGTCACCCGGCCGCCATGCATGACGATAAGTTGATCGGCAAATTCCGCCGCAAGGTTGAGATCGTGCAGGATGGCGAGCACCAGCCCGCCGCCGCTTGCAAAGTCGCGCGCCGTTTCCAGCACGGCGATCTGGTGGCCGATATCGAGACTTGCGGTGGGCTCGTCGAGGAAGAGCGCGCGGGCCTCGCCATTTTCCATCGGGTTCGGCACCTGTGCCAGCGCCCGGGCAAACTGCACCCGCTGCTGTTCGCCGCCGGAGAGCATGTTGTAGGACCGCTGCTCGAAACCGCGCAGCCCGGCCCTGGCGAGCGCGCGGCGGGCCTGCTCTTCCGGCGCGCGGGAGCCTTGTGCAACAGCCCCCATCCGCACGATTTCGAGCGCGGTGAAGGGAAAAGCAAGCTGGGTGCTCTGCGGCAGCACGGCCCTGAGACGGGCGAGCTGGACCGGCGTGAAGGCCGGCAGGTCAATGTCGTTATAGGTCACCGAACCGCCCTCGGCGCGCATCTCGCCCGAGAGAACCTTCATCAACGTGGATTTGCCCGCACCGTTGGGGCCAATGATGACATTGACCTTGCCGGGCTTCAGATCGACGCTGACCGCATCGAGAAGCCGGCGGCCGGAGCGGATGAGGGTGAGGTTTTCGGCCCGGATCATGACATGTTCCGCATGGAAAAGCCGCCGCGTCCCAATAGGAGAAAAAGGAAGACGGGCGCACCGATGAGCGCCGTGACGACGCCGATGGGCAGTTCCGCCGGTGACGCGACGGTGCGGGCGAAACTATCGGCCAGAAGCAGAAGCGCCGCCCCGCCAAGTGCGGAGGCCGGCAGCAGGAAGCGGTGCGACGGGCCGATGGCGAGCCGCAGAAGATGCGGCACGACGATGCCGACAAAACCGATGGAACCGGCCGCCGCCACGCTTGCCCCGCAGGCGGCGGCAACGGCCAGAATGACGATCCGCTTCAGCCGCTGCACCGGAATGCCCATGTGAAAGGCGGCGGCATCGCCGAGAATGAGCGCATCCAGCCCGCGGGCAACGAAGGGAATGATGGCGAGCACGATGATGATGAAGGGCAAGGTGGCGAACACCTTGGCGGGCGTGGCCCCGCCGAGCGAACCGAGCGACCAGAAGGTAATGTCGCGCAACGCCCGGTCATCGGCCATGAAAATCATCAGCCCCATCAGCGCAGCGCTGATCGCCGCCACCGCAATGCCGGCCAGAATGAGCGTGGTGGTGGAGGTGGCGCCATCCTTCGTCGCGATCAGGTAAAGCACCCAGGTGTTCAGCAACCCGCCGAAAAACGCCATCAGCGGCAGAAAATGCGGGCCGAAAAACACGGCGACGATGGCAAGCGCACCTTCCCCGAGAGAAATGGCCGCGACCGCGAACAGAGCCGCACCCGAGGTGACGCCGACAATGCCGGGATCGGCCAGCGGATTGCGGAAGAGTCCCTGCATCATCGCCCCCGAAACGGCAAGCCCCGCGCCGATCAACATGCCGAGCGCCGTACGCGGCAGGCGCACCGCCTCGAGAATGACCCTGTCGCGCGCATCGAGCTGATCCGCGCCGCCGGTGAAATAAGCCCAGAGTTCGGACATGCCGACGCCCGTGGGTCCGCTGACCAGCGACACGCCACAGGCAAACAGCAGGATGCCGACGAGCACGGCGAGGGTGACGACCCCCTGGCGAGATCTGTCGCCCGCAACCCTGCCTTCAGCGGAACTCAAGGCAGCAAGGCTCACGGCTTCACCACCTCAGGATAGAGCTTGGCTGCCAGCTCGCGGCCCGCAGCGGGCGTGCGCGGGCCAAAACCGATGAGATAAAGCCCATCCATGCTGATGAGCGCCTTGCTGGCGGCGGCCGGCGTGGACTGGAAGGCCGGCAGCGCGAAAATCTCTTCCGCCTTGGCGGCATGGTCGCCGCGCGCCATGGTCAGCACCAGATCGGGTGCTGCGGCAATGACCGCCTCATCTGTCAGCGGCTTGTAACCATTGATCTCCTGCGCCGCATTGATGCCGCCCGCCATTTCGATGATCGCGGCCGCTTCGGTATCCTTGCCCGCCGCCATGATGCGGCCGCCGGCGGTGGAAAGCACGAAGAGAACCCGCTTCCTGCCCTTTTCCGGCACGGCCGAAACATCCTTGGCTAGCGCATCGAGGTCGGCCCTGGTCTCGGCAGCCAGCGCCTTCGCCTTGTCCGAAAGACCGACCGCCGCGCCGACATCCTCGATCTTTTTGGGGATGGCGTCGCCGCTCGGCGGCGTATCGACGGTGACGAAAGGCACGGCGCTTGCCTTCAGGATGGCGATGACATCGGCCGGGCCGGACCCGTCTTCGGAGAGGATGAGATCGGGCTTCTGCGACAGAATGCCTTCGGACGAGAGCGCCCGCATGTAACCGATATCCGGCTTGGCAAATGCATCGGCCGGATAGCTGCTGGTGCTGTCACGCGCAACGACGCGGTCTCCTGCGCCCAGCGCATAAAGGATTTCGGTGACCGTACCACCCACCGCGACGATGCGTTTCGCTTCCGGATTGCCCTTGTCCGAAGCCATGGCGGCAGGTGCGGCAAAGGCGATTGCGGCGGGCACGAGGGCGGCGAAAACGAAGGAACGAAGGCGGGAATTCAACATGGCGCTATCCTGAAACACGACCCGGCGCGGCTTAGCCCGCGTCATTTAATCTTGAGTTCTTTACACATGTTTATGGGCGGCGCAATCGATAAGTGGAGTAAATTTGTTCGCTTTGTCGTGAACCCCTTTCCAACCTCCCTGCGGCTGGATATCCTGACTCAAACTGGAAACTTAAAGGGAGAATTTCATGTTTATCGCAATGAACCGCTTTCGTGTCGTGCCGGGTTATGAGGAAACCTTCGAATCCATCTGGCGCGAGCGCAAATCGCATCTGAGCGAATTGCCGGGTTACATCGAATTTCACATGCTGAAAGGCCCGAAGGCGGATGACCACACGCTTTATGCCTCGCACACCGTCTGGGCCACCAAGGACGATTTCCTCGCCTGGACGAAATCCGAACAGTTCCGCGCCGCCCACGCCAAGGCCGGCGAAAACCGCGGCAAGGTGGAATATCTCTCCGGCCCGCATTTCGAAGGCTTCGACGTCATCATCCATGAAGACAAGAATGGCGAACGCCGTTCGATTGCCGCCTGAGGCCGCCCGATGAGCATTGCAGCCCAAAAGACCGACGACGACAGGCAGGCCCGCGCCGCCGCTGCGCTCGCCGAAAAGCCTGACGGCATCGTGGAGGCCATCGCCGCCAAGGCCGAGGTGACGCCGGCCGAAATTCTGGCGATCCTGCCGGAAGGCGCCGCCGTTTCCGCTGCCGCCGACCGCTTCGACGCCATCTGGAACGAGATGCGCGGCTGGGGCGAAGTCCTGATGATCGTGCAGACCGGCGATATCGTGTTCGAAGTGCCGGGCCACCTGCCGGAAGGCAGCGAAAGCCACGGCTGGTTCAACATCCACGGCGACAGCCCCATCGGCGGTCACATCAAGAAGGACAATTGCGCCGGCATCACCTTCGTCGACCGCGGCTTCCACGGCCGCCGCTCCTGTTCCGTCTGGTTCATGAACGCCGCGGGCAGCGCCATGTTCAAGATTTTCGTCCGCCGCGACGAGAACAAGGAACTGCTGGCCGGGCAGCTGGCGAAGTTCGAAGCGCTGCGGGACGGTTTCCGCGCCTGAGACCGGTGGGGGGGCTGCCTGCTGCCTCCCCACTGCTTTCAAAATCGCACGCGTCATCATTCGCCCGGGACCTCTCCGGCTCACGCGTGAGAAAACAACCACCGGTTCATCGCCCGTTCAGTGCCGTTTTTTATCATCCGCTGAAATTTGATCGGCACCAGCACGGAGCAAGCACCATGACCGACCGCCAACCTCTTCTTTCTCGTCGCAGTTTCGCCGGGCTTGTCGCGCTTGCGCCGCTTTTTGCGGCGGGCGGCGCGGCTGCCGCACCGGCAAGCCTGCGCGGCAGCGTTTCCTATCGCGAACGCATCGCCTTGCCGCCGGGCGCGACCGTCACCGTGCGCCTGATCGACGTTTCGCTGGCGGATGCGCCGTCGCAGACGATTGCCGAAACCACCATCCGCCCGCGTGGCCAGGTGCCCGTGCCCTTCGTGCTGCGTTATGATGACCGCGACATCCGTGGCCGCCGCTCCTATGCGCTGAGCGCCGAAATCCGCGACCGCGACCGGCTACTCTTCACCACAACCCGCCGTTATTCGGTGCTGACCGGCGGTCGCGACGATACCGATCTGGTACTGGAGCGCGTCGGCGCGGGTCCGGGCCGGCCGGAGCCGGAAGCCGGTATCGACGGGCGCTGGCTGGTACAGGACATCCGTGGAGAGCGGGTTCGCGGCCGCCGACAGGCGACGCTGGAAATTACCCGCGAGGGCCGCGTTTCGGGCAATGCCGGCTGCAACGGCATCGGCGGCGAGGTGAAGATCAACCGTAACCGTATCGATTTCGGCCGGATGATTTCCACCCAGATGGCCTGCGCGCCTGACATCATGCGCCAGGAACGGCAGTTCATCGAAGCGCTGGAAGGCGCCCGCTCCTTCAGGCTTGAGCCGCGCCGCGGCACGCTGGAACTGCTCGACGGCCGCGGCCGCACGGCGATGCGCCTGCGCCGCGCCTGAGGCCGGCAACGGCACTGCTGAAACAGCCGACGCCGCCGTGCTGGCCATGGAACATTCCATGTCGCTTCCGGCACGGCGCGCTGCCCTTTCCCGCCCTATGACTTTGGCTACATCGCCTTGGCGCTTTGCTCCGCTGCCAAGCTGCGCTATGGAACGCGCCGAACTGCGCCGGCTGATGCCGGCGCGACGTCTTTGAGGGAAAACGAATGACATCCTATGTTCTGACCGTAGCCTGCAAATCGACCCGTGGCATTGTGGCCGCGATTTCCGGTTATCTGGCGGAAAAAGGCTGCAACATCGTCGACAGTTCGCAGTTCGACGACCTCGAGACCGGCAAGTTCTTCATGCGCGTCTCCTTCATCTCCGAAGAAGGCGCCACCCTTGAGGCCATCACCGACGGCTTCAAGCCGGTGGCGGAAAAATTCGGCATGGAGGCGGATATCTATCCGGACGGTCAGCGCATGAAGACGCTTTTGATGGTCTCCCGTTTCGGCCATTGCCTCAACGACCTGCTCTATCGCTGGAAGATCGGCGCATTGCCGATCGACATCGTCGGTGTCGTCTCCAACCATTTCGATTACCAGAAGGTCGTCGTCAACCACGACATTCCCTTCCACCACATCAGGGTGACGAAGGAGAATAAACCCAAAGCCGAAGCCCAGCTGATGGACCTGATCGAGACCAGCGGCACGGAGCTCGTGGTACTGGCGCGCTACATGCAGGTTCTGTCCGACGACATGTGCCGGAAGATGTCTGGCAAAATCATCAATATCCACCATTCCTTCCTGCCCTCCTTCAAGGGCGCCAACCCTTACAAGCAGGCCTATGAGCGCGGTGTGAAGCTGATTGGCGCAACGGCCCATTACGTCACCGCCGACCTCGACGAGGGCCCGATCATCGAGCAGGACACGGTGCGCATCACCCACGCCCAGAGCGCCGACGATTATGTCTCGCTTGGCCGCGATGTGGAAAGCCAGGTGCTGGCCCGCGCCATCCACGCCCATATCCACCACCGCACCTTCATCAACGGCAACCGCACCGTCGTCTTCCCGCCAAGCCCGGGAAGTTATGCTTCCGAGCGGATGGGGTAAGCACCGGCAGTCTGGGCGACATTATCCTTAAGCGTCCCCCCGCCCACCAAACACCACCCGCGCCCTCAGCCCACGCCCTTCCACGCCATCCTCCAGCGTCAGCCGCCCGCCGAACAGCCCGGCTATCTCTTCGATGATGGCAAGGCCGAGGCCGGCGCCGGGGGCGGCGTTGGCTTCGCCGCGGGCAAAGCGCTGGCGCACCATGGCGCGTTTTTCCGGGGGAATGCCGGGGCCGTTATCCTCCACTTCCAGCCAGACCTCGCCCGCCTGCCTGCCGACGCGGACGGTGACTTCCGCGCCGCGACCGGCATAATTGATGGCATTGGAAACGAGATTGCCGATCAGTTCGCCGATCAGGAGCGGCTCGGCGGCAATGGCAACCTCGCCCTCGCCTTCGAAACCGAGATCGATGCCGGCCTCCGCCGCCCGCGGCACGAAATCGGCCGTCACATTCTGCGCAACGGCCACAAGATCGATCGCGGAAAAATCATGTTTTTCGCTGGAGCCAGCGGCATCGATATTGGCCATGCGCAGCAGCTGGGCGAGGATATGTTCGGCATGGGCCACCGAAGCGCCACCCTTCAGCGCCGCCGCCTGCGCTTCCTCAAGGCTCGCGGCGCGGGCGGAAAGCGCTAGCTGGGTGCTGATGATGGCAAGCGGCGTGCGCAGCTGATGGCTGGCATTGCCGGTGAAATGCCGGAGCGCGTCGAGCGCCGATTGCAGCCGCACCATGAAGGAATTGACCGTCTCCACCAGATTCTCCACCTCCACCGGCACGGATTGGCGGATGGGGTGCAGGTCGTTCGGGCTGCGCTCGGCAATCGCTTCGCTGAGCCGGTAAAGCGGTCTGAGCGAAATCGTCACCGCGATCCAGACGATGATCGCCGCCCCCACGATCATCAACAGCAGGCGCAGCGCAGAGCGCAGGATGATCGCCTGCGCCAGCTGGCTGCGGGCAATGGTGGTTTCGGCAACCGTTACGGAAAAGGGCACGGAATTGATGCCCGTGGAAGCGAAACGCCTGATCGCAGCGATGCGGATCGGCTCGTCGCGGAACACGGCATCGCGATAGGCAGGGATATCGCCCGCCGGGTTCTCCACCGTCGGCAGGTTCTGGTAGCCGGTCAGGAATTGCCCGTTCGGCCCGTCGACACGGTAAAACACCCGGTCCTGTGCGGCCGATGTCAGCATTTCCAGCGCCACATAGGGAATGTCGACTTCCAGCGAGCCGTCCTCGGCCACCACCACCCGCTCGGCAATGGCAAGTGCGGAACCGGAAAGCACCCGGTCGGAGACGACATTGGCGGTATTGACCGCCTCGCGCCATGTATCGGTCAGCGCAACGCAGCCGATAATGGCGGTGGAGATGAGAAGCCAGCCTAAAAGTCGCCGCCTGAGCGAATAGGCGGCCTGTCTCATTCAGCCATCTCCGGCAGCTTTTCGAGATAATAACCGATGCCGCGCGCAGTCTTCACCGTCAGCCCGTGGGGCGCGAGCCGCTTGCGCAGGCGGCTTACATATTGCTCGATGGCATTGGCGGAAATATCGTCGTCGAAGCCGGTCAGCGACTGCACGATGGCTTCCTTGGCAACGACCTTGCCGGCACGCATGAACAGCACTTCCAGCAGCGCCACCTCGCGCGCCGGAATATCGAGCGGACGCCCATCCGCCGAAAAGGTGCGGGAATTGAGATCGAACAGTACCTTGCCGAAACTCAGCGCCGAGGAGCGCAGGCCGGCATTGCGGCGCAGCAGCACCCGCACCCTTGCCTCGAATTCGGTAATGTCGAACGGCTTGATCATGTAGTCGTCGGCGCCGAGATCGAGCCCCTTGACCTTTTCCTCCGGCGTGCCGCGCGCCGTCAGGATCAGCACCGCCGCCTTGTCCTGGCGCGAACGCATGGAGCGCAGCACCTCGATGCCGTCCATTTCCGGCAGGTTGAGATCGAGAATGACCAGATCGAAACTTTCCGCTGCAATCGCCGCATCGGCGGAAGCGCCATCGGACACCACATCCACCGCATAACCGGTGCCGCGCAGCAGCGCCGACAATCCCTCCGACAGCACCTGATTGTCCTCGACCAGCAAAATACGCAAATCTTCCCTCCCACAGCATTGCCGAGTTTAACCAGACCCTTACCGCTTGTGAATGGCCCGCGCCTGCTGCATGATCTTTTCCATGCGTATCTGCCTTCTTCTCTGTCTCTGTCTTTGCATGGCCTCGCCGGCGCTTGCGCAAGTCGCCATCTTTCCGGCACCCTCCGGCAAGGCGGATGCCGAAACGCTGGTGGTCTATTCCTCGCTGGATGAACCGCTGGCGACGCCGATGATCGAGGGTTTCCAGAAGGCCAACCCCGATATCGCCGTCCATTATGAGGATATGCTGACCGGCGAAATCTACGACCGCATCGTGAAGGAAACCGACGCCGGCAAAAAAACCGCCGATTTCGCCTTTTCCTCTGCCATGGATTTGCAGGTGAAGCTGAGCAATGACGGTTATGCCCAGCGCTCGGATCTCGCCATGAGCGCCCGCTGGCCCGCCTGGGCCAACTGGCGCAACACCGCTTACGCGTTGACCTTCGAGCCGGCGGTTTTCGTTTATCACAAGCCGAGCTTCACCACCGAAGAACCGCCAGCCAGCCGCGCCGAATTCGTCGATTATCTCGAACGCCACGCCAGGCAAGTGCATGGCCGCATCGCAACTTACGACATCGAACGCTCCGGCGTCGGCTTCCTGTTCATGTCGCGCGATCAGGAGCAGTTCGGCGATATATGGAACGTCATCAAGGCGATGGGCGCGGCGGGCGTGAAGGTCTACTCCACCTCCTCGGCCATTCTGGAGCGCGTTTCCGACGGACGCTTCGTGCTCGGCTACAATATTCTCGGCTCCTATGCGGCCGACTGGGCCTCGCGCCACCCCGATGTCGGCATCGTGCTGCCAAAAGACTATACCGTCGTCATGTCGCGTATCGGACTGGTGCCGGAAGCCGCCGCCAACCCGGCGCTCGGCCGCCGTTATCTGGAATTCTTCATGTCGAAGGAGGGCCAGACGATCATGGCCCGGCAGCTGCAGATACCCGCCGTCAGTCCGGAAGTGGCGGGCGAAAACACCGCCAACACCATGCAGGCCATCCACGGCGCGCAATTGCGCCCCGTGCCCGTCAGCCCCGGCCTGATGGTCTATCTGGATCAGGTGAAACGCAGCCGCCTGATTGAGCGCTGGAATGAGGCGTTGCGCTCGCAGTAGTTTCCCCCCTCATTCCTGTGCTTGTCACAGGAATCTAGCCAGACCAAGTCCTTGGGCTGAAAGGACTCTTCTCGCCGCGCAGACGCGCGTCGGCTGGATTCCTGTGACAGGCACAGGAATGAGGGTGTGGAGCAAGCTTCAAAGGCGCAAAACAAAGCCATCCCACACGCCACAGTAGACGTCCGATACAAATTAATAGAGAGTAAATGCGCAAGGACTTGCGTAGCGTCAGTTAGATGACAGCTTTCTGTGATGCTCTGCAATTCTTCTTCATTCCGTGGAGGCGGAAGAAGATGCGGGAGGAAATCCAGGATTGCCAAGGCCCCACGCTGAGCATTCAGCGCCGGCGCAGACGCGTCCGAAAAGCCCCCCGCATAAACGAAAAACGACGCCCAAAAAGGGCACCTGAGGAGGGTTTTCCAAGTGAAGCATTTTCTTATCGGCACATTCCTGGCGGGCGTGATCGCGCTTCCGGCGGTTGCAGCGGATTACACCATCATCGCCCCGGCCAATCCCGGCGGCGGCTGGGACCAGACCGCGCGCTCCCTGCAGACCGTGCTGCAGGAAGAAGGCATTTCCAAGAGCGTTCAGGTGCAGAACGTACCGGGCGCCGGCGGCACCATCGGTCTTGCGCAGTTCGCCAGCCAGCAGAAGGGCAACCCGAACGCCCTCATCGTCGGCGGTTACGTGATGGTCGGCGCGATCCTCACCAACAACGCGCCCGTCACGCTTAAGGAAGTAACGCCGATCGCCCGTCTGACCGGCGAATATGAAGCCATCGTCGTTCCGGCATCTTCGCCGCTGAAGACCATTGGCGACCTCATCGACCAGCTCAAGAAGGATCCGGGCAGCGTTTCCTGGGGCGGCGGCTCCGCCGGCGGCACCGACCATATCGCCGTTGGCCTGATCGCCAAGGCGGCCGGCGTCGATCCGACCAAGATCAACTACATCGCTTATTCCGGCGGCGGCGAAGCACTTGCGTCGATCCTCGGTTCGCAGGTGACCGCCGGTATTTCGAGCTACGGCGAATTCGAAAGCCAGGTAAAGGCCGGCACGCTGCGCCTGCTCGCGGTTTCCAGCGAAGAGAAGCTGGAAGGCGTCGATGCGCCGACGCTGAAAGAAAGCGGCCTTGATGTCGTCGTCCAGAACTGGCGCATGGTCGCCGCTCCTCCCGGCCTGACGCCGGAGCAGGAAAAGGCCGTCAATGCCGACATCGAAAAGCTGGTAAAGTCCGCCAAGTGGCAGGAAACCCTGAAGACCAAGAGCTGGATGGACACCTATCTCGCCGGTGACGAATTCAAGGCGCAGCTCGCCAAGGATACCGACGCCACCGCCGCCATCCTCAAAGACATCGGACTGGTAAAATGAGCCAGGGTTCCAACCCTTCGCAGCATCAAAAGCGCCGCCCTGACTGGGCGGCGCTGGCGATCGCCATCTTCCTCGTCATCATCGCCTCGGTGATCTTCTGGGACAGCGCGCGCCTCGCCAGCGTCACCGGCTATTCGCCGGTTGGCCCGGCAACGGTGCCTTATGCTATCGGCTTCTGTCTTATCGGCCTGGCGCTGTGGACAGCCATCGAGGCCTGGCGCGGTGATTTTCCCGAACGCGACAAACAGGAAATCGCCCCGGTTATCTGGGTCGTCGCCGGCCTTGCCGCACAGATGCTGCTGCTGAACATTGCCGGTTTCTCCATCGCCACCGGCCTGCTCTTCGCCTTTACGGCGCGCGCCTTCGGCAAACGCAAGCTCTGGTATTCGATCCCCATCGGCATCGCCCTGAGCTTCTTCATCTGGTTCATCTTCGCGCGGCTGCTGCAGCTTTCACTGCCCGCCGGGCCTCTGGAACGGCTGCTCTTCTAACAGCCATTCCGACCAAAATTCGAGATCACAGGAACAATTGGCGCGCGATGACGCAAAAGCCAGTCGTTCCGCCCGCCCATCGGGTCCACTTGGGGGACATCTGTCCATGAGTACCTTTGAATTCCTGCTGCACGGTCTTGAGGTTGCCGCCCAACCCATGAACCTGCTCTATGCGCTGATCGGCGTCACGCTCGGCACCGCCGTCGGCGTCCTGCCCGGTATCGGCCCTGCGCTGACCGTGGCGCTGCTTCTGCCCGTCACCTACCGGCTCGATCCCGCCGGTTCGCTCATCATGTTCGCCGGCATCTATTATGGCGGCATGTATGGCGGCTCGACCACCTCGATCCTGCTCAACACGCCGGGCGAAAGCGCCTCGATCGTGACTGCGCTCGAAGGCAACAAGATGGCCCGCAAGGGCAGAGGCGGTCCGGCGCTGGCCACCGCCGCCATCGGCTCCTTCGTCGCCGGCCTCATCGCCACCATCGCGCTCGCCTTCATCGCGCCCTATATCGTCAAGCTGGCGCTGGTCTTCGGCCCGCGTGAATATTTCGCGCTGATGGTGCTCGCCTTCGTCACCGTTTCCTCCGCCTTCGGGGACTCGGCGCTGCGCGGCCTTACCTCGCTGTTCATCGGCTTTGCGCTTGCCATCGTCGGCATCGACCAGCTGACCGGCCAGACCCGCATGAGCTTCGGCATTCCCGACCTGCTCGACGGCGTGGAAGTGACGACGCTTGCGGTGGCCATGTTCGCCATCGGCGAAACGCTGTTCATCGTCGCCCAGGGCAGCACCGGCCCGGACAAGGTCGAAGCCGTGAAAGGCTCCGTCTGGATGAGCGCGCAGGACTGGGCACGCTCCTGGAAAGCCTGGCTGCGCGGCACGCTGATCGGCTTCCCCATCGGCGCCATGCCGGCGGGCGGCGCTGAAATCGGCACCTTCCTGTCCTACGCCACCGAAAAGAAGCTGACCAAATATCCGGAAGAATTCGGCCATGGCGCCATCGAAGGTGTGGCCGGTCCGGAAGCCGCCAACAATGCGTCCGCCGCCGGTACGCTGGTTCCGCTCTTGACGCTCGGCCTGCCGACGACGGCGACCGCCGCCATCATGCTCGCCGGCTTCCAGCAATATGGCCTCCAGCCCGGCCCGCTGCTGTTCGCAACCAATCCGCAGCTCGTCTGGGGCCTGATCGCCAGCCTGTTCATCGCCAACCTGATGCTGCTGGTTCTGAACCTGCCGCTCGTCGGCCTGTGGGTGAAGCTGCTGACCATTCCGAAGCCCTGGCTTTATGCCGGCATCCTGCTGTTTGCGACGCTCGGCACCATCGGCGCCAACCCGTCGGTCTTCGAACTCGGCATGCTGCTCGCCTTCGGCATCCTCGGCTATATCATGCGCATCTTCGGTTATCCGATTGCGCCTGCGGTCGTCGGCCTCATCCTCGGCCCGCTTGCGGAACAGCAGCTGCGCCGCGCGCTCGCCATCGGTCAGGGCGATCCGACGGTACTGTTCACCTCGCCGATTGCCGTTGGTCTCTTCATCGTGGCAGCCGCCGCCTTCATCATCCCGCTCATCATGCGTATCCGCGGCCGTGGCGAAGTGCTGACGCAGCTTGCCGCCAACGAGGACTGAGAAACAAAGAACCTCCCAAGGCAACTGGCCCCGTATCTCCGGATGCGGGGCCTTTTTTATTCACGCCAACGGGATGTGTGATGCACGCACGCCCATGATAGAATTGCGCCAACCGCAGGAGAAAGACATGCGCACGATTGCGATCATGATGGTTCTGGCGCTTGCCGGCTGCACCACCGCCCCCGATGTCGAGCCCATTCCCGGCAGCATCACCTATGGCGGACAGCCTCGCACCAAACTCACCAAATCCCCCATCGGCAGCACGCTCAGCAATGAATTCGTGATGGGCGACGGGCGGCTGGCGATCGAGACCTACCGCGTGCAACCGGACCGGTCGCTGAAACTGGAGAGACGCGAAATCGTCGGCGACTGGCCGCCGGATTGATGGAAGATATGGGCCTTGATGTGGTTCCCGCTTCTACCACGACTGACCACTCTTACCGTCATGCCGGATTTGATCCGGCATGACGGATGTCGTGGCTAGGCTGCGTCCTAGGTCCGGCGATCACAACGAGTCTTGCTATGCGCGGCTCCCCTTTCCCGCTCACGGCAATTCAGAACCGTTCTAAAACATAATTTTGATTTCCGCCGACCTTGCCAATAAAGCTGATCGCCAACATCAAGTTAACCCGGTGGGATCGCTTCCGCCGGCCCGGAACATAGTGCAAGGGATATATAAGTGGCCATCAACTTCACCTTCCCCCTTCGGCTGCTGGCAGCAGCGGCCTTCAGCCTTGGCGCAATGACGGCAAGTGCCGAAGAAATGACGATCAAGCATGCGCAGGGCGAGACCGTGCTGAAGGCGGCGCCGAAGAAGGTTCTGGTTCTCGATATTCCCTCGCTCGACAATCTCGATGCGCTCGGCGTCGAGCCCGCCGGTGTCGTCGGCTCCAACCTGCCCACCTATCTGCAGAAATATGCCGACGGCAAATATCTGAAGGTCGGCACGCTGTTTGAGCCCGATTATGAGGCTATCAATGCGGTCGAGGCCGATCTCGTCATCGTCGGCGGCCGTTCGCGGGCGAAATATCCGGACGTTGCGAAGATCACGCCCGCCATCGACATGTCGGTGGATTCCAAGGAATTCATCGGCAGCGTCAAAGCCAACATCACCAAGCTCGGCGATATTTTCGGCAAGCAGGAAGAAGCCAGGAAGCTCGATGCCGCCATCGATGAAAAAGTGGCGAAGCTGAAGGAAATCGCACCCAACTCCGGCACGGCGATGATCCTCGTCACCAATGCCGGCAAGGTCGGCGTTTATGGCCCAAGCTCGCGCACCGGCTGGCTGCACACCGAAATCGGCTTCAAGCCGGTCGCAGCCGACATCGACGACCGCTTCGACCGCGGCGATGTCGTCTCCTTCGAATATCTGGCCGAGGTCAACCCCGAATGGCTGTTCGTGATCGACCGCGACGCCGGCATCGGCCGCGCCACCGATCCCGGCAAGGCGGCAGCCCAGGTGCTGGACAACGAGCTGGTGCACCAGACCAATGCCTGGAAGAAAAAGCAGATCGTCTATCTCGATCCGCAGGCGGCCTATATCGTCAGCAGCGGTTATACGGCGCTCTCCACCCTGCTCGATCAGGTCTACAAGGCCGTCTCCGAGAAGAAATAACCCCTGCCGAACAACATCAGGGCTCCCGATGGCTTGAGGCTACCGGGAGCTTTCGCCTTTTCCGGAAACCGCCAACGTGAAGTCCCTTTCACTGATATCAGCCCTTCTTCTGGCTCTGGTGCTCGCCATCACCAGCCTGTTCGTCGGCGTCAGCAATGTCTCGCTCGCCACGCTCTTTTCGCCTGATACCAGCGCGGACGCGCTGCGCGTGCTGCTCGTCAGCCGCATTCCGCGCACGCTGGCGCTGATATTGGCCGGAAGCTCGATGGCGATTGCCGGGCTCATCATGCAGATGCTGGTGCGTAACCGCTTCGTGGAACCTTCGACGGCGGGCACCACCGAATCCGCCGGCCTTGGCCTGCTCACCATCACCCTGCTGGCGCCGGATACGCCGATCTTCGGCAAGATGCTGGTGGCCGCCGTTTTCGCGCTCGCCGGCACCGCGCTGTTCCTGCGTATCCTGAGGCAGGTGCCGTTGCGCGACGTGCTGCTGGTGCCGCTGATCGGCATCATGCTGGGCGGCGTCATCTCCGCCGTCACCACCTTCTTCGCTTATCGCTTCGACCTTCTACAATCGCTCGGCGCATGGATGACGGGAGATTTTTCCGGGGTGCTACGCGGCCGTTATGAATTGCTGTGGGTCGGCTTCCTTTTCGCCATCGCCGCCTATCTCGCCGCAGACCGCTTCACCGTGGCCGGCATGGGCCGCGACTTCACCACCAATCTCGGCCTCAACTATCGCCGGGTCATGGCGCTCGGCCTCACCATCGTTTCGCTGGTGAGCGCGGTCGTCGTCGTCACCGTCGGCATGATCCCCTTTCTCGGGCTGATCGTGCCGAATGTCGTCAGCCTGATGATCGGCGACAATATGCGCCGCTCGGTGCCCTGGGTGGCGACGCTCGGCGCGGTCTTCGTGCTTTCCTGCGACATCATCGGCCGGACCGTGCGCGCGCCTTACGAAATACCCATCGGAACCGTGGTCGGCGTCATTGGCAGCGCGCTGTTCCTCTATCTCCTGCTGCGGAAACGCCACCATGCGTGAGAGACATCCCGACCGGCGTGCAAAAACCGTTCTGCTCGTGCTTGCGGCATTCGCACTCATCTCCATGGCCGCCTTCATGACGCTGGGCGCCAAGGGCAGCTGGAGCTTCGTGCTGCCGTTTCGCGGCATCAAGCTTCTGTCGCTGCTGCTGGTGGCCTATGCCATCGCGGTCTCCACCGTGCTGTTCCAGACGGTCACCAACAACCGCATCCTCACCCCTTCGGTGATGGGTTTCGATTCGCTTTACGTGTTGATGCAGACCGGGCTGATCTTCGTCTTCGGCTCGGCAACCGTCGTCCTGATCGATCCGCAGCTGAAGTTTCTCACGGAGACCGCGCTGCTCGTCGCCTTTTCCGCCCTGCTCTATCGCTGGCTTTTCGTCGGCGCGGAACGCAGCCTGCATCTTCTGGTGCTGGTGGGCATCGTCTTCGGCGTCTTCTTCCGCAGCCTCTCGGGCTTCATGCAGCGCGTGCTCGACCCCAATGAATATACGGTGCTGCAGGATGTGCTGTTCGCCAGCTTCAATTCCATCGATCCGACGCTTCTTGCCGTCTCCGCCGCCATCGTCGGCGTGGTGACCATCATCGGGCTCAGGCTCATGCACACGCTCGACGTTCTCTCGCTCGGCCGCGCAACGGCCATCAGCCTCGGGGTCGAATATAAGCGCAAGGTCACCATCATCCTCGTGCTGGTCTCCGTGCTGGTCGCCGTCTCCACGGCGCTCGTCGGCCCGGTCATGTTCTTCGGCCTGCTGGTCGCAGCCCTTGCCCATTATCTCACCGGCAACGGCAAACACGCCTATGTGTTGCCGGCGGCGATCCTCATCGCCGTGATCTGCCTCGTCGGCGGTCAGGTGGTGCTGGAGCGGGTCTTCGCCTTCGATACGGCGCTCTCGATCATCATCGAATTTCTGGGCGGTATCGTCTTTATCGGTCTTATTCTGAAGCGGGGTGCGCGATGATCATCGCCAGTCAGATCAGCAAATCCTATGGCGACAGCCTCGTCGTCGATGGCGTCTCCGTCTCCATTCCGGCAGGCGGCGTCACCTCCATCATCGGGCCGAACGGTGCTGGAAAATCGACGCTGCTTTCCATCGTCGCAAGGCTGATGTCGATGGATGCCGGAACCGTGACGGTGGACGGTCTGGATGTCACGAAAACCCCTTCCGATACGCTGGCCAAGCGGCTCTCCATATTGCGGCAGGACAACCACATCTCCTCGCGCCTGACAGTGCGCGATCTCGTCGGTTTCGGCCGGTACCCCTATTCCAAGGGCCGCCCCACCATCGAGGACAAGGTCCATATCGACCGGGCGCTGGAATATCTCAATCTCGAAACCCTTGCCGGCCGGTTTCTGGACGAGCTTTCCGGTGGCCAGCGCCAGCGCGCCTTCGTGGCCATGGTGCTGTGCCAGGATACCGATTACGTGCTGCTCGACGAGCCGCTCAACAATCTCGACATGAAACACGCTTCCAGCATGATGAAGATCATGCGCAAGGCAGCTGACGAGCTGAAGAAGACCGTGGTTCTGGTGCTGCACGACATCAACTTCGCCTCCTGGTATTCCGACACCATCATCGCCATGCGCGAGGGCCGCATCTGCCATCAGGGGCCGGCGGAAGAGATCATCCGGCCGGACGTCCTCAAGGACATCTATGACATGCCGATCCGCGTCAATGAGATAGACGGCCGGCGCATCTGCCTGTTTTACGAATGACATGATGATTGTGCAGGATTTTCGCTGTCATGTTGCCTAACATGGAACAGGGCCTCAGGCCCGGACGTTAAACGACGGACTTTTCCAAAGCGGCATTCCGTCCGCAACTTCAGGAGACATCGATGAAGACGCACAAGACGAAGAACGACCTGCCTTCCAACGCCAAGTCGACCGTGATCGGCATTCTCAACGAATCGCTGGCCTCGGTTATCGACCTTGCGCTCATCACCAAGCAGGCGCACTGGAACCTCAAGGGCCCGCAATTCATCGCCGTGCATGAACTTCTCGACACTTTCCGCACCCAGCTCGACAATCATGGCGACACGATTGCCGAACGTGTGGTCCAGCTTGGCGGCACGGCGCTCGGCAGCCTGCAATCGGTCTCTTCGACGACGAAGCTCAAGGCGTATCCGACCGATATCTACAAGATCCACGACCATCTCGACGAACTGATCGAGCGTTATGGCGAGGTCGCGAACATGATCCGCAAGGCGATCGACGATTCCGACGAGGCGGGCGACCCGACGACGGCGGACATCTTCACCGCCGCCTCGCGCGATCTCGACAAGTCGCTCTGGTTCCTTGAAGCGCATGTGCAGGAAAAGAGCTGAACCGGAAGCGGCTCCCGCCACAACACACACGAAAGCGCCCGAGATGCTCGGGCGCTTTTTTATTGTCATGTGGCGCAATCAGTGCCGACGTAAAACCGCAAGACCGATATCGCGCAACATCTCATGGTCGAGAATGCCGCGCTGGGCGCTACGGATCAAAACCGCCGCGCACTCATTGGCAACATGGCTGCTGCGGTCTTGAAAACATTCGAAACATACGCCATCGAAAATAGTCTGCAGATCGGTGATCTGCTCCGGCGACAATTGTGCGCCAACCCGTTCAAAAGCTGCGTACGACAAGGCTCATCCTCCCGATGATGATATGCCAAGTATCGTTCCCAATATCGTTTCGATTTTTCTTGTGGACAGGGAATTTGTACACCCGAACGAATCACTTGTCGAATCAGATTTTAACCAAATGTAAATAGGTTATTTCCTGGCCTTCCCGCCGGCCGCCACCCCAGGACAGGGAGATAAAAACCAGCTGAAACAATATCTTCAGCGGAAATTCCCTGCGCTTCAGCCCGCGATGGCCGCCAGATTTCGGATAAATCCGCACACAGGCGGATTTCCACCGAAACCGCAAAAGAAACTGTTGCATTCCAAAAACGATTGAGCGATATAGCACCCGTCGCCGCTTGGCGGCCCACGGTTCAGCGAACTACCCCGGACCGGTGGATTTGAGCGGGTGTAGCTCAGGGGTAGAGCACAACCTTGCCAAGGTTGGGGTCGAGGGTTCAAATCCCTTCGCCCGCTCCAAATTTCCAGAACAGCAGATAAATCTTCACTGCACCCGATGTGAGACGCGTCGTTTCCATGGGCTGTGCCGCGCGAAATGCGCGAGGATTCCATGCATGGGGAAACCGGGAAGAGCGCTCCCTTCCCGGTCCTCATTCTCAGGCGGCCTTGTCCCAGACGGGTGCAAGCCCTTCCGGCGAAACGATGCGGCCATCCGGCCTGGCAAGCGCGCGGATCGCCGCCATTTCATCGGCGGAAAGCTCGAAATCGAAGATGGCGAGATTTTCATCGACGCGCGCTTCGCTGACCGTTTTCGACAGTGCGATGACACCCTGCTGCTGCACGAGCCAGCGCAGCACCACCTGCGCCACCGACTTGCCACGGCCTGCGGCGATTTCCTTCAGCACCGGATCGGTGAAGACCTTGCCATCGGCCATGCCGTAATACCCCGTCACAGACATGCCGGCGGCCTTTGCCGCGGCAATGACCACGTCCTGATCGATATAGGGGTGGTATTCGATCTGGTTGGTCACGATCGGGGCGCTGGACAGCTTCACCGCCTCGGCCATCAGCGCCGTGCTGAAATTGGAAACGCCGATATGGCGAACCTTGCCGGCTTGCCTAACCGCGTTCAGCGCGCCGATCTGTTCGGCAAGCGAAACCGCCTCATTCGGCCAATGCAGCAGCAGAAGGTCGACATAATCGGTCTTCAGCTTTTTCAGGCTCTCATCCACGGAGGCGAGGAAGGCCTCGTGCCTGTAGTTCTCGACCCAGACCTTGGTGGTGAGAAACACTTCGCCGCGCGCCACACCCGAAGCAGCAATGGCTTCACCAACTTCCGCTTCGTTGCCGTAGATTTGGGCGGTATCGATATGGCGGAAACCGGCTTTCAGCGCATGGGGAACGATGCGCAGCACATCCGCACCGGGAATACGAAACGTGCCGAAACCCAGTGCCGGGATCGAAGCGCCATTTGCGGTGACATCAAACATATATTTTCTCCTTTGAAGCGGCCCGGCCGACTTGGGAGCGGCCGGGAATTTTACGGAAAGTTCAGGCGGTTTTCAGGGTCAGCGCGGCGCGGCGGTCGAGCGCGCTGCTCCAGAGGGTCAAGAGCAGGGCCACGGCGACGAGAATGGCGCCGACCCACGGGGTTGCGGCAAGACCCATCGGTGATTCTACCACCAGACCGCCAAGCCATGCGCCAATGGCGATGCCGAGGTTGAAGGCGGCGATGTTGAGCGCCGAGGCGACATCGACGGCGCCGGGGCGATGTTCCTTGGCAAGCTGCACCACATAAAGCTGCAGGCCTGGAACATTGGCGAAGGACAGGAAACCGAGCGCGGCAAGCGTGACGAGCGTCAGCACCGGCGAGAAGGCGGTGAAGGAAAAGACGAGCAGTACGATGGCCTGCGCCAGGAAGAGGCCGATCAGCGCCCTTGCCGGGTTATGGTTGGCGATCCTGCCGCCGCCGATATTGCCGGCCGCAATGGCGATGCCGTAAAGCACGAGGATCAGGCTGACGCTCTTTTCCGAAAAGCCGGTGACATCCTGCAGGATCGGCGCAAGGAAGGTGAAGGCGACAAAGGTGCCGCCGTAACCGAGCGTGGTCATGGCGAAAACGATGAGCAGGCGACCGGAGCCAAGAACACGGACCTGATCGAAGAGGCTCGCCGGCGGCGCCTTCTTGAGGGTGTTCGGGAGAAGCGCTGCGATGCCGAAGAAGGCGATGACGCCAAGGGCGGCAACGGCCCAGAAGGTCGCGCGCCAGCCGAAAACCTGCCCGATATAGGTGCCGAGCGGAACGCCGGTGACGATGGCGACCGTGAGCCCCATGAACATCATGGCGATGGCCGAGGCGCGGCGATTTTCCGGCACGAGATCGGCGGCGATGGTGGAGCCGACCGAGAAGAAGACGCCATGGGCGAAGGCGGCGATGACGCGGGCGACAAGCAGCATCTCATAGCTGGGCGACAGGGCCGCCGCGCTGTTGCCGATGATGAACAGGGCCATCAGGCCGAGCAGCAGCGGCTTTCTTTCGATCCTGCCGGTCAGCGCCGTCAGGATCGGCGCACCGAAGGTGACGCCAAGCGCATAAACGCTGACGATGAGGCCGGCAAGCGGCAGGGTAATGTGAAGATCGTTGGCAACCGTCGGCAGAAGGCCGACGATGACGAACTCCGTGGTGCCGATCGCATAGGCCGCGATCGTCAGGGCAAATATGGCCAATGGCATGACGAATACCTCTTCGCCCGGAGCGGGATCGCGGGCGTTCTGGACAGCGACGCCGTCCGGTTGGATCAAATCTATGGACGCAATATGGGCGAAGGGGACTTGCATGATAATCGGTAAGGTCGGATAAATACCTTTGAATTGATTTCACAGGTGGTGCGGCGATGGACAATCGGGCCGGAGAAATGGAAGTCTTCGTGGCGGCGGCTGAACTCGGCAGTTTTTCCGCCGCCGGGCGCAGGCTGAAGCTTTCACCCTCGGCGGTGAGCAAGCTTGTCACCCGTATCGAAGACCGCCTCGGCACTCGGCTGCTTGCCCGCTCCACCCGGCTTGTCACGCTTACACCGGAGGGCGAAGTCTATCTTGCGCGGGCAAGGCGCATTCTCGCCGACATAGCCGAGACCGAGCAGATCGTGGCGAGCGGCGGCAAGGTGGTGCCGCGCGGCCTTTTGCGCGTCAACGCCACGCTGGGCTTCGGCGAACGTTATCTCCTGCCGCTTGCGCCGGAATTTTTGTCGCTTTATCCGGAAATCGAGTTGGATATCTCGCTGACCGACGGCGTCATCAGCCTGATCGAGGAACGCACCGATATCGCCATCCGCTCGGGCGCGATGGGAGATTCATCCCTGAAGGCGAGAAAGCTTAAAGAGGTGCGCCGGGTCATCGTCGCCTCCCCCGCCTATATCGAACGACACGGCATGCCGGAAAAACCGCAGGACCTGGCGCGGCACAATTGCTTCAGCTTCAATTTCAGCCGCAGCCTCAACGAATGGCCGTTTCGCAACCCCGGCTCTGCGGAAGTCTACCGACTGCCCGTAACGGGCAACGTCTCGGTCAACAGTGGCATGGCCATGCGAAGGCTCTGCCTGACGGGCCTGGGGCTGGGAAGGGTCGGCGAATTTCATATCGAGCCGGACATCGAGGCGGGCCTGCTCGTGCCGGTGCTGGAAGACTATAATGCCGAGGAGATGGAAGTGATCCACGCGGTTTATGCCGGTCACGAACATCTGGCTGCCCGCGTTCGCGCCTTCATCGATTTTGTCGCAGCAAGGGTCGGGCGGTGACTGGTCGCCTCACACCAGACCGTGCACCAGCTTGGCCAGCCAGTCGACAAAAACGCGGACCTTGTTGGTCACGTGCCGGGTCTGCGGATAGACCACATAGATCGGCATGGCCTCGCGCCGCCATTCGGAAAGCACCGGCACCAGCTCGCCCCGCGAAAGCGCATCCTTCACCATGAAGACGGGAAGCTGCACGATGCCCATGCCGGCCAGCGCCGCATTGAGATAGGTGCGGCTGTCATTGACCGAGACAACGTAATTCGGGGTCAACTCGACGCTGCGCACGCCATTGTCGAAGGAGGCCGGCATGATCTGGCCGGTGGTGGCATTGAGGTAGCCCACCGAATAATGCTCCTTCTCCAGATCCTCCGGTTCTTGCGGCATGCCGAAATTTTCGATGTAGGATGGCGAGGCGAATGTCTCGAACCGGAGTTCGCCCACTTTACGGGCAATCAGCGACTGATCGCGCAGCACGCCGACCCGCAGCGCGCAGTCGACATTCTCCGCGATATAATCGACCAGACGGTCGCCGACACCGAGATCGAGACGGATTTGCGGATAACGCTGGTAAAATTCGCAAAGATGTGGGATAACCACCAGGTCCGCGAAGACACCGGCCATTTCCACCCGCAACCGGCCGGAGGGCTGCACCTGCGCGCTGGACATGCTGCCGTCAAGTTCTTCGATTTCCGATAAAATCTGTGAGGCCCGCTCATAATAGAGAGCGCCGTCCGTTGTCAGCATCACCCGGCGCGTGGTGCGGTTAAGAAGTGTGGTGTGCAAATGCGCCTCCAGCGCCTGCACCATATTGGTGACCGTGGTTTTCGGCATGTTCAGCGCGGTGGCGGCGCGGCTGAAATTGCCGGTTTCCACGACACGCGTAAAAACCCGCATGGCGGAGAGCTGATCCATTCACTGCCTCGGAGATATGATTATCCGTGATTTCGGAATAGTGTTTTCAAATTTGCATGCTTGATCGTTTCGATCCGAACAATAATATGGATTTCAGATTTTGCAATATGATCCGTCTCGAGCATGTCGCGCAAAAGTGCGCGGCGGTTTTGCGGTGACGACATGCGGCAAGGTAAAGACTTAAAGCGCAGGTGCTATCCAGAAGATCGCAACACGCTTTAAGTGGTGGCGCAAAGGATCTGGGTTCATGAACGCGCATTGGGAAAATATGGGTAGCGAGACGTCCGCGTCGAAGCTCTCCGTGCGCCGTTATGAAGGTTCCTGCCTCTGCAGCCATCCGCCTGTGGTGCTTTATCTGCGCGGCGGATCGTTTCTGGAACCCGGTCTCGAGCCGGGCGGCAATTGCCCCGAGCTTCCGGTGGCCCGCGCGCTTGCGGAAAGCGGCGCAGTGGTCGTGGAGGCCGACTATAGCAAGCCGTCCGGCAACGAATTTCCGATGGTCATCGACTGCGCCTATGAGGCGCTCGATCATCTGAGCCGGGATCGCAAGCATTATGGCGGCGCGAAATCGCTGCTGTTCGTGGCCGGCGAAGAGGCTGGCGGCAATGTGGCGGCGGGGCTTGCCTTGAAGGCCCGTGACCGCATGCCCGGTAAACTCGCAGGCCAGATTCTTCTGTCGCCCATGATCGACCCGATGATGACGACGGAATCCTTCCGCGACGCGGACAGGATCGGCATGCGTCAGCGCTGGGCCGATGGCTGGAGCCATTACCTTGCCAAGGCGTGCGGGTTTTTCCACCCCTATGCCGCGCCCTGCCAGTGCACGCGGCTGAACCGGGTGGCGCCGGCGCTGATCTTTACCGCCGAGGACGACCCTCTGCGCGACGAAACGGTCGGTTATGCCGACAGGCTCATCGCCTCAGGCGTCTGCGTCCGGCAGCATGTTTTCCCCGCCGGTGTCGGCTGGACGGGGCTTTATCAAGGAGAGGGCGGAGGATGGGTCTCATCCGTCTGTTCGGAGTTCAAGACCTTCGTTGACCAGTTAAAACACTGAAAATTCGCATTTATTTATGAACGACCTGCTCCCGATCGGGGGCGAAGGAGACACCTATGACGCTGAACACAAAGCGCCGGGCCCTGACGGGCGCCGGTATCGGGCTTGCTATGTCCGTTGCAGCCGCAGCACTGTTTTTCGACCTCCCCACCAGCCGCAACGCCACGGCTGCCTCCACGCCTGCCGAAACGCCGGCAATCCCGGTCACCGTCGCCAAGGTGGAAAGCCGCGACGTCATGCGCTGGGAAGAGTTTTCCGGCCGTCTCGAAGCCGTTGACCGGGTGCAGATCCGCTCCCGCGTCGCCGGCCAGATCAAGGCCGTGCATTTCCGCGAAGGCGCGCTGGTGAAGGAAGGCGATCCTCTCTTCACCATCGATCCCGCCCCCTATCAGGCCGCCGTTGCCGGCGCTGAGGGCCAGGTCGCTTCGGCTGAAGCCAAGGTCAGCCTTGCCAAAACGGAACTCGACCGTGGCCGCAGGCTTTCCGACAATCGCACCATCTCCCAGAGCGATCTCGACCAGCGTCAAAGCTCGTTTGCGGATGCCGAAGCCCAGCTTCGCGCCGCCCGCGCCGCACTGACCACGGCGCAGCTCGATCTTGGTTACACCGAAATCCTCGCCCCGGTTTCCGGCCGCGTCGGCCGCATCGAAATCACCGCCGGTAACCTCGTCGCCGCCGGCTCGACCTCGCCGGCGCTGACGACTCTGGTATCGGTCAACCCGATCTATGCCAGCTTCAACGCCAGCGAAGGCGTCGTGGCCAAGGCGCTTGCCGAACTGCCGCAGACGGATGGCGCCCTGCCCGCCCTCGAGCAGATCCCCGTGGAAATCGGTACGCTTTCGGATGAAGGCACGCCGATCAAGGGCACGCTGCACCTGATCGACAACCAGGTGGATTCGGCAAGCGGCACCATCGGTGTCCGCGCCGTCTTCGAAAATCCGGACGGCAGGCTCATCCCCGGCCAGTTCGTGCGGGTGCGCATGGGTGAACCGAAGCCGGAAAACCGCATCGTCATCAGCGACCGCGCCATCGGCACGGATCAGGACAAGCGCTTCGTCTTCGTGGTCGATGCCGAAAACAAGGTGAGCTACCGCCAGATCAAGCCGGGCGCACCGGCCGATGGCCAGCGCATCATCGAAAGCGGCCTTGCCGCCGGTGATACGATCGTCGTCAACGGCCTGCAGCGCATTCGCCCCGGCGCCACCATCGCACCGCAGGCGGAAGACAAGGTTGCCTCGCAGTAACCCGCCTCTTTGATCAGTAAGCGTCCCGCCTCCCGCGAGACGCCCCTTCAGACAGAACCGGCCTTCACCGGCGGCAGGATTGCCGCCGGAACGGCCTTCGCATTCCCAAAGACCCGGAGAGGGACTGGATATGAATATTTCCAGATTTTTTGTCGACCGGCCGGTATTCGCCGGCGTGTTGTCGATCCTGATTGTGGTGGCAGGCCTTCTCGGCATGCGCGCCCTGCCGATTTCGGAATATCCCGAAGTCGTTCCGCCATCCGTCGTCGTGCGCGCCACCTATCCCGGTGCGAACCCGACCGTTATTGCCGAAACCGTCGCGACACCGCTGGAAGAACAGATCAACGGCGTCGAGGACATGCTCTACATGGGCAGCCAGGCAACCTCTGACGGCGTGCTGACGCTGACCGTCACCTTCAAGCTGGGCACCGACCCTGACAAGGCGCAGCAGCTGGTGCAGAACCGCGTGTCGCAGGCCGAACCGCGCCTGCCGGCGGAAGTCCGCGCGCTCGGCATCACCACCGTCAAGAGCTCGCCCGACTTCATCATGGTCGTCAACCTCGTCTCGAAGACCGACGCCTATGACATCACCTATCTGCGCAACTATGCGACGCTGAACGTCAAGGATCGCCTTGCCCGCATCGAAGGTGTTGGCCAGGTGCAGGTCTTTGGCGCAGGCGACTATTCCATGCGCGTCTGGCTCGATCCGCAGAAGGTGGCCGAGCATGATCTGGCCGCCAGCGACGTCTCCGACGCCATCCGCCAGCAGAACGTGCAGGCCGCAGCCGGCGTCATCGGCGCTTCGCCAAGCCCGAATGGCGTCGACCTGCAGCTCAACGTCAATGCCCAGGGCCGTCTGACGACGCCGGAGGAATTCGGCAACATCATCGTCAAGAGCGGCGCCAATGGCGAAATCACCCGCCTGCGTGACGTCGCTCGCATCGAGCTTGGTGCAGCCGATTACACGCTGCGCTCGCTGCTCGACGGCGAACCCGCCGTGGCTGTCGCCGTGCTTCAGGCTCCGGGCTCCAACGCCATCGAAATCGCCGACAATGTCCGCGCCACGATGGACAATCTGCAGCTGGCAATGCCTGACGGTGTGAAATACGAGATCGTCTACGATACGACGAAATTCGTGCGCTCCTCCATCGAGAAGGTCGTTGACACACTCCTCGAGGCCGTTGGCCTCGTGGTGCTTGTCGTCATCCTGTTCCTGCAGACCTGGCGCGCTTCGATCATTCCGCTGATCGCCGTTCCGGTCTCGATCATCGGCACCTTCGCTGTTATGTATGCCTTCGGCTTCTCCATCAACGCCTTGACCCTGTTCGGCCTTGTGCTGGCCATCGGCATCGTGGTGGATGACGCGATCGTGGTCGTCGAAAATGTCGAGCGAAACATTGAAAACGGGCTCTCACCGCGTGACGCCACCTATAAGGCCATGCGGGAAGTGTCCGGCCCGATCATCGCCATCGCGCTGGTTCTGGTCGCCGTCTTTGTGCCGCTCGCCTTCATCTCCGGCCTGTCCGGGCAGTTCTACCGGCAGTTCGCGCTGACGATCGCCATCTCCACCGTCATTTCGGCGATCAACTCGCTGACGCTGTCGCCCGCCCTTGCGGCCCTGCTGCTGAAGGAACACGGCGCGCCGAAAGACTGGCTGACCCGCTTCATGGACAAAATCCTCGGCTGGTTCTTCCGCGGCTTCAACCGTGCCTTCGGCGCCGCGTCGAACGGCTACGGCAAGACCGTCGGCGGGCTGGTGACGCGCAAGAGCCTTGTCATGATCGTCTATATGGCGCTGGTGGCCGCCACCTACGGCATGTTCACGACAGTGCCGAGCGGCTTCGTGCCGGCGCAGGACAAGCAGTACCTGATCGGTTTTGCCCAGCTTCCTGATGGCGCAACGCTTGACCGCACGGAAAACGTCATCAAGCGCATGAGCGACATCGCCCTGGAAACCCCGGGCGTGAGCCATGCCATCGCATTCCCCGGCCTGTCGATCAACGGCTTCACCATTGGCTCCAATTCCGGCATCGTCTTTGCGGTTCTCGACGACTTCGAAAAGCGCAAGACGCCGGAACTGTCAGGCAATGCCATCGCCATGCAGCTGAACCAGAAATATGCGGGCATTCAGGATGCCTTCATCGCCATGTTCCCGCCGCCGCCGGTGAACGGTCTCGGCCAGACGGGCGGCTTCAAGCTGCAGATCGAAGACCGCGCCGGCTACGGCTACCAGACGCTCGATGAAGCAACCAAAGCGGTGATCGGCAAGGCCTATCAGACGCCGGAGCTGGCGGGCATCTTCTCCAGCTACCAGATCAACGTGCCGCAGCTCTTCGCTGATCTCGACCGTGCCAAGGCCGAGCAGCTGGGTGTCTCCGTCAGCGACGTCTTCCAGACGCTGCAGATTTATCTCGGCTCGCTTTATGTCAACGACTTCAATGCCTTCGGGCGGACATACAGCGTTCGGGTGCAGGCAGATTCGCAGTTCCGCGCCCATGCGGAAGATATCGGCCGCCTGAAGGTTCGCTCCGCAACCGGCCAGATGATCCCGCTTTCGACGCTGCTGAAGGTGGATGCGACGACAGGACCGGAGCGCACCAACCGTTATAACGGCTTCCTTGCGGCCGATATCAACGGTGGTCCTGCACCGGGCTTCTCGTCTGGACAGGCACAGGCGGCCATGGAGAAAATCCTCGCTGAAACCCTGCCTGCGGGCGTGGACTATGAGTGGACGGACCTGACCTACCAGCAGATCCTCGCCGGCAATTCCAGCATCGTGGTTTTCCCGCTGGCGCTGCTGCTCGTCTATCTCGTGCTCGCTGCGCAATATGAAAGCCTCACTTTGCCGATCGCGATCATCCTGATCGTCCCGCTCGGTGTACTTGCGGCCCTCACAGGCGTCTGGCTGACAGGAGGGGACAACAACATCTTTACGCAGATCGGCCTTGTCGTCCTTGTGGGTCTTTCGGCGAAGAACGCGATCCTGATCGTGGAATTCGCCCGGGAGCTGGAATTTGAAGGACGAACGCCTCTTCAGGCGGCCATCGAGGCAAGCCGGCTTCGCCTTCGCCCGATCCTGATGACCTCGCTCGCCTTCATCATGGGCGTGGTGCCGCTGGTCATCTCCACCGGTGCGGGTGCTGAAATGCGCGCCGCCATGGGTGTGGCGGTGTTCTCCGGCATGATCGGCGTGACGTTCTTCGGCATCTTCATGACACCGGTTTTCTATGTGCTGGTGCGCAAACTGGCGGGCAACCGCCCGCTCATCCAGCACAAGCAGGAAGAACCGGCCAATTCGGACTACAAGCTCGAAAAGGCCGGCTGAGACCGCACTCCCATCCACCGCCACCTTCGAAGCAAGCCCGCCGCGCATCATCAGATGCGCGGCGTTTTTATGGCTGGAAATGTCTATGCGGCTCTACTGAAATAGAATCAGTTTCAAATGCTTAAGCGGGAAAATCGCCTATATTGTTCCGCATTGAACCTGTCAAAAATCAATATATCCGCACCAACTCGACGGAGCGGCAAGAAACGATGCTATTTTATGCTTTGTATTTTGTGGTAAATTCTCAAGAACAGGGTGATTCGGACTAAATGATTTAGTTCAGGGGCTGCATGATGGAGCAGGAATACGAAAACTGGGCAACGACCGTTGCCTATTCGATAGTGATGCATGAAGGTCTGGATCTGGCGCTTTCCGCGCAGAACCTGGACAGAAGCAAGACCAGAAACAACCGTGAGCGGCTGATGGAAGCCATTCGCACATCGTTGCTGGAAGCCCGTTCGCGCAGCCATCTGACGGCAGCGTAACGACTTCCCACTTGCCTGGGTCCGCTCTCCTGCTTGCGGCATCTCATCCGCAGCGGGATCAGGCCGGAAGCAGGTCGGTCCGCACCGCGGCCTTCAGCGGCAGATGATCCGAGGCGATGCGCGCCAGCGCGCTGTCATGCGCCTCCACCTGCTCGATCAGTCCTTCACGATTGGCGATGATCCTGTCGAGCGCCAGCACCGGCAGGTTGGAGGGAAAACTCGGCACCGCCGGCGGCAAAGCGCCAAAAGCATCCCGGAACGTATTGAGCGACGACCCGTTGCCGAGACGCCATTCGTTCAGGTCTCCCATCAGGATGGTCGCACATTCATTGCGTGCCTCCAGAAGGCCGATCAGTGCTTTCGCCTGCTGGGCGCGGGAATGCCGCAGCAGGCCGAAATGGGCGGCAATGACCCGCAGCGTGCCGCCGCTTTTCAGATCCAGCTCCACGACGAGCGCGCCGCGCGGCTCCAGCCCCGGCAATTTCAGCGTATGCACATCCCTCACCGCCCCTTCCTTGAACAGCACGACATTGCCGTGCCAGCCATGCGCCTTCACGCCGGCCTGCACGGGCACGGGAATGAGGCCGCTTTCCCGCTCCAGCCGGGCAAGATCGAGCAGGCCGGTACGCTCGCCGAAACGGCTGTCCGCCTCCTGAAGCGCGATGATATCAGCGCCGATTTCCTGAATGACGCGGCTGGTGCGATCAGGGTCGAACTTGCGGTCGCGGCCGACGCATTTATGCACATTGTAGGAGGCGATGACGGGGAAGGAATGGTCTTTGGTCGCTGGCGCCGCATTCTGGCGCTGGCGGCGGTCGCGCAGCGACTGCATGACGAAGGCGGACAGGCTGGTGTTTTTCGTCAAGGCCGTTTTTTCATCATCCAGCAAACCGTTCTTTTTCACGCGTCGATGCCTCCGGTTTCGCGCAGCGTCCTGCCGGACGCACCGCACTCTAAAGATAAGGCGAAGCGAGCCACAGGACACGCTCCACAAAACGGACAACGAATGGCCGCGCATTCAGTTCGCTGAGCCGCACGGGCAAGGCGGTTGCCCTTGCATCCCGGATGCGCTCGCCGATTGTCGCGGCGAATTCCTCATCCATAACTTCGAGATCGATCTCAAAGTTCAACCGCAGCGAACGCGGATCGAGATTGGAAGAGCCAATGTAGCTCCAGCGCCCGTCGATCACCAGAAGCTTGGAATGATTGAAAGCCCCCGTCGCCCGCCAGATGCGGCAGTAATTCTTCAGCATCTGGTCGAACTGCGCCGTCATCGCCCTGTCCACAAGCACCAGATTGTTGCTTTTCGGCACGATGATATCCACCACGACTCCCCGCCTTGCTGCGGTTATGAGCGCCGAAATAAGCTCCCGATCGGGGAGAAAATAGGGCGACATGATGAGAATGGAGGAGCGCGCGACGGAAAACGCGCCCATCAGCATCTTGTGACTGGTCTCGATGCTCTTGTCCGGCCCGGAGGAGCAGACGCGGGCAACGATCTGCGAACCCGGCACGGCATCGGGAACGGCGATATCCCAGACCGGCGCATCCAGAAGCTCGCCCGTCGTGAACCGCCAGTCCTCCGCCGCAATGGAGAAAAAATCCGAAACCACCGGCCCGGTGGTCTTGAAATGCGTGTCGTGCGACTGGCTTTCGCCGCCGAACTCAAGGGTGAACCCCTCGCGGATATTCATGCCGCCGCTGAACGCGATGCGCCCGTCCACCACGAGGATCTTGCGGTGGGTACGCAGATTGGCATAGGGCAGCCGCAGCCCCATGATGACGTTGCCATTGAAGACATCGCAGACGATGCCCTTTTCCCTAAGCGTCGGCAGGATGCTCGGCACGGAATAACGCGCACCCACCGCATCCACCAGCACCCGCACCTCCACGCCGCGAAACTTCGCCCTTTCGAGTGCGGCGACAAAGCGGGCGCCGATCCGGTCATTGTCGAAAATATATGTTTCGAGAATGATCGACCGCTTCGCCTCGTCGATAGCCTCCAGCATGGCGGCATAGGCGGCATCCCCCGTAACCAGCGGCTCGATGCCGTTGCCGGTCGTCAGCGCATGGCGCGTCACCCGGTCGCCCAGCGTCTTCATCGCCTCGAAACGCCGTCCGAACCGCGTGGCGATCAATTCGCCGCTGGCATCCAGACGCGCCACGCGATCCATGATCTCGTCCTGCATGAAGGACCGCTGCTGCGTGATGTTGGACCGGCGAATGCGGTTGATGCCGGCAATGGCATAGATGACCGCGCCGACGATGGGCGACAGCACGATGACGCCGACCCAACCGAGCGCGGAGCGAACCTCCTCCTTCGTCATCGTGGCATGCACGGCCGCCACGGTTCCCATCAAAATCGAGAGAACGGCAAGAATATGCGGCCAATAGGCAATGACGAGATCGAGCATGGTACAACTATAAAGTACTTCGGCAATCTCGCAATGACAGGCGGGCAGCGCTGGCAGAGACAAAGAACCTGACCGCGCCATGCTTTTGCGGGACAGACCCTTGCGGGATTAACGGTGGAAACCGGCCTTGCGATATGTCATGAGAGCGCATCTTGATCTTTGGGCAGTGGCAAGGCGGGGTGCACTTGCGGGCTTTCTGCCTCGTTTGAAAGCAAGAAGGCCGTGATGCAGGAAAATACACAGGGCGCCGTCATCGTCATTTCCAGCCATGTCATGCGTGGTTCCGTCGGCAATCGCGCCGCAGTCTTTGCGCTGGAGACACTCGGTTATCCCGTCTGGGCGGTGCCCACCATCGTCATGCCCTGGCATCCCGGCCACGGCCCTTCCACCCGGATGCGCTTTCAGGACGACGATTTCGACAAGGCCATGACCGACCTCGAAAACGCCAAATGGATCGGCGAGGTCAAGGCTGTTCTGACCGGTTATTTCGGCAGTGCCGCGCAGGTGCGCTCCGTCGCAAGGCTGATCCGCAATCTGAAGGAAAAGAACCCGGCGCTGATCTACGCCTGCGACCCGGTCATGGGCGATCTGGGCGGGCTTTACATTCCGCTCGAGACCGCAGAAGCCATCCGCGATCACCTCATTCCGCTTGCCACCGTCGCCACGCCGAACCGTTATGAACTGGCCTGGATGAGTGGCGCGGAACTCGAGACCAACAATGCCATCATGGATGCCGCACTTGCGCTGGGCCCGCCGAAAATGCTGGTTACCTCGGCCGTGCCGATGATGACGGGCGGCACCGGCAATCTTTATCTCAGCGGCCGCCACGCGCTGCTTGCCGAACATCGCGCCATTGAGAATGCGCCGAACGGGCTTGGCGATCTGATGTCGGCGCTGTTCCTCGCCCGCCTGCTGGAAGGCATGGACGACGAAAAGGCGCTGCAGCTCGCAACCGCCAGCGTGTTCGAAATTCTGGCCCGCACCAAAAAACGCGAGATGAACGAACTGACGCTGGAGACGGACTCTTCGAGCCTCTCCACACCCATGGCCATGGTGCAGATGCGTCATCTCTTGCATCCTTCGCGCAGCAAGCGCAAATAGCGGCTAGAGCATTTCCAGGAAAAGTGGCCCTCGGTTTTCCGTCCGGAAATGCGGCAAACAAGGAGTTGGAGCGATTTCGCGGTTCGAAGAAAAGCGAAAATGCTCCAAAGGATTGGTCTTCAACGCACCGGGTTCTTCTCTTGATCTCGGTCCAACCACAACGGTACTGCGATAGATGAAAGATTTTCCGGAAACCCTTCTCAACGGCTACAAGAACTTCATGAGCGGCCGCTATGTCGACGAGCGCGAAAGATACCGCGTTCTGGCCGACACCGGACAGAAGCCGCAGACCCTGTTCATTGCCTGTTGTGACTCCCGCTCCGCGCCGGAAACGATTTTCGACTGCGGACCGGGAGAGCTTTTCGTCGTCCGCAACGTCGCCAACATGGTGCCGCCCTTCGAGCCGGACGGGCAGTACCACGCCACCTCTGCCGCCATCGAATATGCCGTTCAGGTTCTGAAGGTGAAGGATATCGTCGTCATGGGCCACGGCCGCTGCGGCGGCATTCAGGCAGCACTCGATCCCAATCTCGAGCCGCTGTCGCCGGGCGATTTCATCGGCAAATGGATGAACATGGTCAAGTCGGCCGCCGAGCAGATCCAGAGCAACGATGTCATGACCGCCTCCGAGCGCCAGACAGCGCTGGAACGGGTTTCCATCCGCAACTCCATCGCCAATCTGCGCGGCTTCCCCTTCGTCAAGGCGCAGGAAACCGCCGGCAAGGTGAAGTTGCACGGCGCATGGTTCGATATTTCGACTGGCGAATTGTGGGTGATGGACAGCAAAACGGGCGATTTTCGTCGCCCGGATCTGTGATTTTCAAATCCTCGTCACCCCGGACTTGATCCGGGGTCCAGCGCGATCAAGTCCTTGATCGAGAAAGACTTTCTCCACGGCGCAGACGCGCCGTGGCTGGATACCGGATCAAGTCCGGCATGACGGAAGCGAAATTTTAGCCCGTGAAAAGCGACCTTATTGGCCGTCAATCGCCTTGCCGATGAAGGCGATGGCCTGCTGGTAGACGCTTGCGGCGTTCCAGCCCTGGATGGCGGCGTAGTTCGCCTGTCCCTGCTGATAACCGGCGCCGCGCTGCCAGCCATGGCCGACAAGGAAGTTTGCCGTGGAAGCCAGCGCATCGGCGCGCGAACCGACGAGATCGATACGGCCGTCGCGGTCGAAATCAACGCCGTAACGCACGACGTTCAGCGGCAGGAACTGCGTCTGGCCGATTTCACCATGGGCAGCACCCTTGGCGTTGACGTTCAGCGAACCGCTGCCGACGAGCTTGAGGGCCGCATAAAGCTGCTCGGTGAAATAATCCGAACGACGGCAATCGAAGGAGAGCGTCGCCACGGCGGAAAGCGTGTGCTGGTTGCCCATGAAGCCGCCAAAGCCGGTTTCCATGCCCCAGATGGCGAGCAGCGGACCGGCCGGCACGCCATAGGCGCGCTCGATGGAAGCAAAGAGAGAAGCGTTGTTCTTCTTCATGGTCTTGCCGCGCGAAATGATCGTCTGACCGCCGCGCTTCTGCATGAATTGTTCGAAGGAGAGCTTGAAGCTGTGCTGGCCGCGGTCTGCGCGGATCGTCGCCTGGTTGTAGGAGACGCCGGAGAAAGCACGGTCGAGCACCGAGGCGCTGACGCCGCGGCCCGCCGCTTCCTGCTTGAAGGCGCCGACCCAGGCATCGAAGCCCGCCGAAGTGTTGCCGCATTGCGCGGCCATAACCGGCGTCGCTGCCAGAACCGAAACCATGGCCGCACCAGCCAGAATTACCTTCATTGCCCGCATCAAAATCTGCCTTCGATATCCTTTGGGGAATTTTTCCCGAGAACCAAACCGTCAATACTGTATGATTCAGGTGCCAAATTGCTTTTTGGCGGCCTAAATTGCCTTTCGGCAGCAAGGCCTGCAAATAAACTGGCCGTGATCGTCGCCAATTATGAAACCCGCCTGCCCCACACAGAACAGACGGGTTATACTTAACGAACCTTAAAAAATGGTATCAGGCAGCCGCCTTGCGGGGCTTGATGAAACCACGATTGATCAAGAGTTCGGCGATCTGGACGGCGTTGAGAGCCGCACCCTTGCGCAGATTGTCGGAAACAACCCACAGGTTGAGGCCGTTTTCGACCGTCGCGTCTTCGCGGATGCGCGAGATATAGGTCGCGTCCTCACCGGCGGATTCGACCGGAGTGATGTAGCCGCCGTTTTCGCGCTTGTCGATGACGAGGCAACCCGGCGCTTCGCGCAGGATATCGCGCGCCTGATCGGCGGTGATCTCGTTTTCGAACTCGATATTGACCGATTCCGAATGGCCGATGAAGACAGGAACGCGCACAGCCGTGCAGGTTACCTTGATCTTTGGATCGAGCATCTTCTTGGTTTCGGCCAGAACCTTCCACTCTTCCTTGGTGTAGCCGTCTTCCATGAAGACGTCGATATGCGGAATGACGTTGAAGGCGATACGCTTGGTGAACTTCTTGGCTTCGACCGGATCGGCCACGAAGACGGCGCGGGTCTGCTGGAACAGCTCGTCCATGCCTTCCTTGCCGGCGCCGGAAACCGACTGATAGGTGGAGACGACGACGCGCTTGATCTTGGCGAAGTCATGCAGCGGCTTCAGCGCGACGACGAGCTGCGCCGTGGAGCAATTGGGATTGGCGATGATATTCTTCTTGGTGAAGCCCGCAACCGCATCGGCATTGACTTCCGGAACGATCAGCGGAACGTCCTGGTCGTAGCGCCATGCGGAAGAGTTGTCGATGACGACGCAGCCCTGCTGGCCGATCTTCGGCGACCACTTCTTGGAAACATCGCCGCCGGCCGACATCAGGCAAATATCCGTGTCGGAAAAATCGTAGTTCTCGAGGTTCGAGACCTTCAGCGTGCGGTCGCCATAGGAGACTTCCGTGCCCTGCGAGCGGGCGGAAGCGAGCGGCACGACTTCATCGGCGGGGAAACCGCGTTCGGCCAGGATATTGAGCATTTCGCGACCGACGTTGCCGGTGGCGCCTGCAATTGCAACTTTGAAACCCATGATCAAGCTCTCTTTCTGTCTCTCCTCTTTTTGGTGAGGTGGGAACCCGCATCGCATTGCGGCTTCCTCGATCCCCAGCCAAACCGGGGAGAGAGCGGTGGCCAGAGACGTTAGACGGTTTTAATCGTCGTTTTGGCCGTAATTCGGGTAGAATGAGAAAGGCGCGGATCATCGCCGGCCAATTGTGCCGGTCCTTCCATGACGAACATGTCTGCAACATGCATGCGCAAGGTGATGCTCCTTCTTCGCGAGAAGCTATTAGAAGGTTTCTCGGTTGTGTCAAGAAAAAAGGCGCGTTTGGAGATGCCTTGCGCAAGACGCCAAATCGGCCTCGCGACATTTTCGGGACGTCTTGCATTAGACTAAAGTCATAATCCGAAAGCATCGCTCTTATTGCAGTTAATTTTCTGTCACTCTGACACTCCGCGCATTGCACCCTTATGGGGAGTCCGGAGGAGAGAGATGGGCTCCGCAATGCGCCGAATGGGACATCTGTGGAGGACAGACAATGGCAAATGTTGCAGCCGTGAGCGGCGCCGCCCGTCCAATGACGGGTGAAGAGAAGAAGGTGATCTTCGCCTCTTCTCTCGGAACAGTCTTCGAATGGTACGATTTTTATCTATACGGCTCGCTCGCGATCTATATCGGCGCGAACTTCTTCAGCCAATATCCGGAAACGACACGCAACATCTTTGCGCTTTTGGCCTTCGCCGCCGGCTTCCTCGTGCGCCCCTTCGGCGCGCTGGTATTCGGCCGTCTGGGCGACATTGTCGGCCGCAAATATACCTTCCTCATCACCATCCTCATCATGGGCGTTTCGACCTTCCTCGTCGGCGTCCTGCCCGGCGCATCGCAGATCGGCATTGCCGCTCCGATCATCCTGATCGCGCTGCGCATGCTGCAGGGCCTGGCGCTCGGCGGTGAATATGGCGGTGCTGCAACCTACGTCGCCGAACACGCACCGAACGGCCGCAGGGGCTATTACACCTCGTGGATCCAGACGACGGCGACGCTCGGCCTGTTCCTGTCGCTGGTGGTCATTCTCGGCGTGCAGTTCGCACTCGGCAAGGAAGCCTTCGCCGCCTGGGGCTGGCGCATTCCCTTCCTCGTCTCCGTTCTGCTGCTCGGCGTATCGGTCTGGATTCGTCTGAAAATGAACGAATCTCCGGCCTTCAAGAAAATGAAGGAAGAAGGCAAGACATCCAAGGCGCCGCTCAGCGAAGCCTTCGGCCAGTGGAAAAACGCCAAGATCGCGCTCATCGCGCTTGTCGGCGCCGTCATCGGCCAGGCCGTTGTCTGGTATACGGGCCAGTTCTACGCGCTGTTCTTCCTGCAGAGCATTCTGAAGGTCGACGGCCAGTCCGCCAACATCATGGTGGCGGCGGCACTCATCCTCGGCACCAGCTTCTTCGTCATCTTCGGCTGGCTTTCCGACAAGATCGGCCGCAAGCCGATCATCATGGCCGGTCTCATCCTTGCCATGCTGACCTACTTCCCGCTGTTCAAGGCACTGACATGGGCCGGCAACCCGGCGCTTGCGCAAGCCCAGTCTAGCGTTCGCGCCACCGTGACCGCAGCCCCCGGCGACTGCAAGTTCCAGTTCAACCCGACCGGTACGGCGAAGTTCACCACATCCTGCGATATCGCCACCTCGTTCCTGACGCGCAACTCCGTTCCCTATGACGTGGTTGCAGGAGCAGCCGGCCAGCCGGCCAGCATCAAGATCGGCGATGCGACCATCGCCAGCTACGACGCGGCCGCCGCCGGCGCAGATGCGGCAGCCAAGGACAAGGCCTTCCAGAAGCAGGTCAACATGGCGCTTCACGATGGCGGCTACCCGCTGGTGCGCGGCGCGGCACAGGTGCCGGACGCGAAACTGGATGCCTTCATTGCCGCAAACCCTGAGCTTAACCTCAATGCGGAGGCCGTTCGCGCTGCCGACAAGAAGGTGGTCGCGACCGACAAGCTGGTGGCGGACAAGCTGCTGACACCGGCAGAAGCCGCTGGTGCCGCGGAAATGGCCGTCTACACCGTAGCCGGCGGCGGCACCTTCTCCATGGTGGCCGATCCGGCCGCCGTGAACTGGGTCGTCATCATCGCGGTCCTGACCGTCCTCGTCATCTACGTAACGATGGTCTACGGCCCGATCGCGGCGCTTCTGGTCGAACTGTTCCCGACCCGCATCCGCTACTCCGGCATGTCGCTGCCATACCACATCGGTAACGGCTGGTTCGGCGGCCTTCTGCCCGCCACCGCCTTTGCGATGAGTGCGGCGAAGGGCGACATCTATTACGGCCTCTGGTACCCGATCATCTTCGCAGGCATCACGCTGATCGTCGGCCTGCTGTTCCTGCCGGAAACCAAGGATCGCGATATCCACGCCATGGATTGAGCCATACCCTGTTTGACATTTTCGGAACCCGGCGCTTCAGCGCCGGGTTCTTTTATTGCGCGGTACGTCCGCATATCGAACAAGACTGTCGCAGCGGGCTGTCATTCCGTCGCAGGCAAGACAAAATCAATATGGAGACAAAGCCCCCCTGAATAGGCTATGACCCCCCTATATTATCAGGCAGAGGGAGAGCCATTTTGAGAATCGGGACACCTAAGGAATTATATGAGGGCGAGGCGCGCGTCGGCATGACGCCCGACAGCGCCCAGGCATTGCAGAAACTCGGATATGATTGCATTCTTGAAACCGGTGCAGGCAAGGCGGCGGGTTTTTCCGACGACGCCTATCGCGCAGCCGGTGTGACGATCGTCGACAGCGCCGATGCGCTTTACGCCGGTTCCGACATCATCGCCAAGGTTCGTCCGCCGGAAACGTCGGAGATTGATCGCCTGTCTTCGGACAAGACGCTGATCTCGTTCTTCTATCCCGCCCAGAACAAGGATCTTCTGGAGCAGGCGAAGGAAAAGGGCGCGAATGTCATCGCCATGGACATGGTGCCGCGCATTTCCCGCGCCCAGAAAATGGACGCGCTGTCCTCCATGGCCAATATCGCCGGTTATCGTGCGGTGATCGAGGCCGGCAATAATTTCGGCCGCTTCTTCACCGGTCAGGTCACCGCCGCCGGCAAGGTGCCGCCCGCCAAGGTCCTGGTCATCGGCGCAGGCGTTGCCGGTCTTGCCGCCATCGGCACGGCCACATCGCTCGGCGCCATCACCTATGCCTTCGACGTTCGCCCTGAGGTGGCCGAACAGATCGAATCCATGGGCGCGGAATTCGTCTATCTCGATTTCGCCGATCAGCAGCAGGACGGCGCCGCCACCGGCGGTTACGCCGCTCCCTCCTCGCCGGAATTCCGCGAGAAGCAGCTCGAAAAATTCCGCGAACTCGCACCGCAGATCGATATCGTCATCACCACGGCGCTCATTCCGGGCCGCGACGCCCCGAAACTGTGGCTCGCCGACATGGTGGCGATGATGAAGCCGGGTTCGGTCATCATCGACCTCGCCGCCGAACGCGGCGGCAACTGCGACCTCACGGTTCCCGACAGCCGTGTCGTCTCAGACAATGGCGTCATCGTCATCGGCTATACGGATTTCCCGAGCCGCATGGCGACACAGGCCTCGACGCTCTATTCCACCAACATCCGCCACATGATGACCGACCTGACGCCCGCAAAGGACGGCAAGCCGGTTCACAACATGGAAGACGACGTCATCCGCGGTGCGACGGTCACCTATCAGGGTGAAATTACTTATCCCCCGCCGCCGCCGAAAATTCAGGCGATTGCCGCGCAGAAGCCGAAGGAAAGAGCAAAAGAACTCACGCCTGAGGAAAAGCACGCCAAGGAACATGCGGACTTCAAGGCGCAGACGAAAAGCCAGGTCGGCCTGCTCGCCATCGGCACGGCGATCCTGCTTCTGGTGGGCGCTTTCGCGCCGGCAAGCTTCATGAGCCACTTCATCGTCTTCGTGCTGGCCTGCTTCGTCGGTTTCCAGGTCATCTGGAATGTCAGCCACTCGCTGCACACGCCGCTGATGGCGGTGACGAACGCGATTTCCGGCATCGTCATCATCGGCGCATTGCTGCAGATCGGTTCCGGCAACTGGCTGGTGGTGATCCTCGCCTCGCTTTCCGTCCTGATCGCGACGATCAACATCGTCGGCGGTTTCCTCGTGACACGGCGCATGCTCGCCATGTTCCAGAAGTCCTGAGCCGTGTAGGGGACACTTTATGACCATTGGTATCGTTTCCGCGGCCTATGTTGCCGCAGCCGTTCTTTTCATCCTTTCTCTCGGCGGTCTTTCCGGACAGGAAAGCGCCAAACGCGCCGTCTGGTACGGCATTGTCGGCATGGGTCTCGCCATCGTCGCCACCGTCTTCGGCCCTGAGATCAGCAAGGGCGTCGGGCAGTGGCTCGTGGTGCTGCTGATGCTGGCGGGCGGCTCCGTTCTCGGCTACTTCGTCGCAAGCCGCGTGCAGATGACCGAAATGCCGCAGCTTGTTGCAGCCCTTCACTCCTTCGTCGGCCTCGCCGCCGTCTTCATCGGCTTCAACGCCCATATCGAGGAAGCGCATGTCGCCTCGCTCGATGAGACCGCGCGTTCGTTGCTGACGGGCTTTTCCGCCATTCTCGCCCACAAGACGCCGGTTGAACTGGCGATCATGAAGGTCGAGGTCTTCCTTGGCGTCTTCATCGGCGCGGTCACCTTCACCGGCTCCGTCGTCGCCTTCGGCAAGCTCGCCGGCAAGGTGGACGGCAAGGCGAAGAAGTTGCCCGGCGGACATGTCCTCAATGCCGGCGCTGCGATCCTGTCGCTCGTGCTGCTCATCATGTATTGCAACGGCGCTGGCGCGTGGACACTGGTGCTGATGACGCTTGCCGCCTTCTTCATCGGTTATCACCTGATCATGGGCATCGGCGGCGCCGACATGCCTGTCGTCGTTTCGATGCTGAATAGCTATTCGGGCTGGGCGGCCGCCGCCATCGGCTTCACGCTCGGCAACGATCTCCTGATCGTCACCGGCGCGCTGGTCGGCTCCTCGGGTGCCATCCTCTCCTACATCATGTGCAAAGCGATGAACCGCTCCTTCATCTCGGTCATCCTCGGCGGCTTCGGCGGCACGACGGGTCCGGCGATGGAAATCGAGGGCGAGCAGGTGGCGATCGACGCCGAAGGCGTGGCGGCCGCGCTGAATGACGCCGACAGCGTCATCATCGTTCCCGGCTACGGCATGGCGGTGGCGCAGGCGCAGGCGGCGGTCTCCGAACTGACCCGCAAGCTGCGCGCCGACGGCAAGACCGTGCGCTTCGCCATCCACCCGGTCGCAGGCCGTCTTCCCGGCCACATGAACGTGCTCTTGGCCGAAGCCAAGGTGCCCTACGACATCGTGCTGGAAATGGACGAGATAAACGAGGACTTCCCCAATACCGACGTCGTCATCGTCATCGGCTCCAACGACATCGTCAATCCGGCCGCCCAGGACGATCCGAACTCACCCATTGCCGGCATGCCGGTTCTGGAAGTGTGGAAGTCCAAACTGGTCATCGTCTCCAAGCGCGGCCAGGGAACGGGTTACTCCGGTATCGAGAACCCGCTGTTCTACAAGGACAATACCCGCATGTTCTACGGCGACGCCAAGAAGTCGATCAACGATCTTCTGCCGTTGATCAAGTAAATGAAAAAGGCGTTTCCGGGAGGCCGGAAACGCCTTCGAATTTCCGAGAAACGACGATACGTTTCGTCCGTCATGCCGGACTTGATCCGGCATCCAGCCACGGCGCGTCTGCGCCGTGAAAAGAGTCTTACGCGATCAAGGACTTGATCACGCTGGACCCCGGATCAAGTCCGGGGTGACGGTGTGCGGATGCTACGGCCGCGCCAAACGGAGCCGTTCTGCGGGACTTTGTCGATAGGCTGCCGCCACTTCGAACTTTCAAAAGATCGCGCTCAAAGCACCCGGTAACGCCGGTTGAAATACATCAGCGCCTCATCGCCCGCATTGATCTTCATATCCACAACCTCGCAGATCAGAATATCATGCGTGCCGCCGTCATGCGCCTCGCGGATGCGGCAGTCGAAAGACACAAGCGCGTCCTCCAGAACCGGCGCGCCGGTTTCAAGCACACCCCAGCTCCCGGCGGCGAAACGTTCCTCCGCCGGCGTCTTGCCGCCGAAAAGCGTGCTCAGCACCTCGTGATGGGCGGCCAGCGTGTTGACGCAGACGACGCCATTGGCCTTCACCACCCTGTAGGCGGAAGAATTGCGGTTGAGGCAGATAAGAAGCGTGGGCGGATTGTCGGAAACGCTGCAAACCGCCGTCGCGGCAAAGCCCGCACGGCCTGCCGCCCCGTCCGTGGTGACGATATTGACCGCCGCACCGAGCCGCGCCATGGCGTTTCTATAATCGAGGCTGCGTTGCTGTGCAGTCTTCGTCTCCATTTCCGCTTCCTTTTCAAGAGACATCATCTGCATCTAACCCATCCTTCCTTAACAGGCCATCAAGCCAGCACACAGGCGTCTTCGAAGCCAAGGCGGGGCAACCGTCCGAAAAGCTTCGACGGATCGCCATAGCCCAGATTGATCAGGAAATTGGACTTCCACGTCGTGCCTGCGAAAAACGCCGTATCCACCTTGCCCTTGTCGAAACCGGACATTGCCCCGGTATCCAGTCCCAGCGAGCGGGCTGCTAGGATGAGATAACCCGCCTGCAGCGTGGCGTTGCGAAAGGCCGTCTCCTCGGCCACGGCCGGGCTGGAGGTGAACCACGAACGGGCATCGGCATGCGGAAACAGCATCGGCAGTTTCTCGTAAAATTCGCGATCAATGGCGGCGATCACGGTGACGGGTGCCGCCATGGTCTTTTCAAGATTGCCCGACGAAAGCGCCGGCCGCAGTTTTTCTTTCGCTTCCTGGCTGCGCACGAACACGAAACGCCCCGGCGAGCAATTGGCCGAGGTCGGACCCATCTTCGTCAGATCGTAAAGCTCTCTCAGCGTCTCGTCGCCGACCGGCTTGTCAGCCCAGCCATTATGGGTGCGGGCCGCGGTGAAAAGTGCTGCAAGTGCCTTGTCGTCGAGTGCTGTCGTCATTGTCCTAAAAATCCCGTCAGAATGTTCGTGTTGCCGGTAGCAGAAACTGCAAAAGCCGAGCGTTGAAAAGGTCAGCTTCGGTAATATTGACCGCATGCGCCCCGAAATCGAGAAGGCAGAGTTCGCCCTGCGGCAAACCCTCAACGAGACGTATGGAGCGGGTGTAGGGCACCAGAAGATCGTCTTTCGTGCCCACCACCAGAACCGGATTGCCGATCTCGCCGAGGCGACTATCGACGTCAAAGGCCCTCAGCGCCGCGATGCGCCGAAGCACATTCGCCCTGCCCTGAAAATGCGCGACGCCATGGGCATCGTCCCGCGCCAGCCGCTCCTGATGTTCCGACATCCACGCGGCCGGATAAAGAAACAGCGGCTGGGCTTTCACGAAAGCCTCGACGCCGGATTTCTCCAGAAGCTCGATCCGCACATCGAAGCAGCGCCCGGAATGCGGATCGGCCTTGCTCCATGCATTGATGAGAACGAGCCTGTCGATGAGACCGGGTTGGCGCAGCGCGATATCGAGTCCGATCAGACCGCCAAGCGCATGACCCATGAAGTGGAATTTCTCGAGGTTCAGCGCCGAAGCGATTTCCAGCACATCATCCGCCATCGCCGATATGCCGCCCTCCAGCGGCACCTCGCCGCCGGTCCTGCCGGTTCCGCGATGGTCGTAAGTGACGATCCGGAAATGATCGGAAAGAGCTTCGATCTGCGGCGCCCAATAGGCGCCCGATCCGCCCAATCCCGATGACAGCAGGATTGTGGGCGCCTCAGGATCAGTCCGGCCATGAACCTCGAAATGCATCATCTGCCGTTTCGCCCTATTTGCCGATATGGGCGACGGTGGCGATTTCCACCAGCGCGTCAGGCTTTACGAGGCCGCACTGGATACAATAACGCGCCGGCTTGTCGCCGGGGAAATATTCGGCATAGACCGTGTTAACGGCCTGATAATTCGCCCAGTCGGTGATGAAGATATGGTTCATCGTCACGTCCTCCATCGTGCCGCCGGCGGTTTCGATGACGGACTTGATGGTTTCCAGAACATGACGGGTCTGCGCGCTGGCATCGCCCACATGCACGACATTATTGTCCTTGTCGAAAGGCAGCGTACCGGAAACATAAACCACGCCATCGGCAAGGGTTCCCGGCGAAAAGGGAGCGATGGGTTTGCTGGTGCCGGCGGGCACAACGATCTTCTTCGGCATTTCGTTCTCCTCTTGTGGTTGGATATCAAGCGCTGACGGGTGCGGCCTGCGAGATGACGCCGCAGAAATCATTGACGGTGGCGACCCAGCCGAAAAATTTCTCGACATTGTAGACCGTCGCCTGCTGGATATAGTCCGGGCCCAGATGATGCGTGGCATCCTCCAGCATCACCCCGAAATATTCGAGATGGAAGGCATCGCGCAGCGAGCTTTCCACGCAGACATTGGTGGCGATGCCGACAAAGACCAGATTGCGGATGCCGCGGGCGCGCAGAACGCTGTCCATATTGGTATTGAAGAAACCGCTGTAACGCGTCTTCGGCACCAGAATATCGCCGGGCTGCGGCTGCAGCTCATCGACAATGGCATAATCCCACGTGCCCTTTGCCAGAAGCTGGCCCTGCAACTCCGGCCTTTTGCGCATGGTCTTCAGGGCGTTGGACTTGTGCCAGTTGGGCGAACCCGGGCCGCCCGCCTCGACATAGTCCTTGTCCCAGCCATTCTGGAAATAAATGACCTGAACGCCCGCCGCCCGTGCGGCATCCAGCGTCTTCTTGATGTTGGCGATGGTGCCCTTGGCCCCGGAAATATCGAAACCGGCGAGATCGACATAACCGCCCTCGGTCGAATAGGCGTTCTGCATGTCGACCACGACAACGGCGGTCTCGCTGGGTTTCAGGGTGATCGGCTCCGGCCGGGCGGGAAGCGTCACGCTTTCCGAACGGCTTTCCGGCCCCTTGTAACCCGCCACGACGGCTTCACTCATTCCGCAGCCTCCAGTGCAGCCTGAACATGCGCGCGGCTCTTCATCAGCGGCTGCACATATTTGCCGAATTTCTCGACGCCTTCGAGGAAGTCGTCGAAGGTCAGCATCACGCCGCCCGTTCCCGGCACTTCGCTCATCTCGTCCAGCATGGCCGCCACTTCCTCATAGGAGCCGATCAGCGTTCCCATGTTGATGTTGACCGCCGAGACGGGATTGGACATGTGCCGGACATTGGTGTCGGAGCCGGATTTGGTATCGACAGCGCTTTGCAGGCCGAGCCACTTGATCGCATCCTCATCCGCACCGGCCTTGTAGTGCTCCCATTTCGCCCAGGCATCCTCGGATTTTTCCTCGGCAAGCACCATCGTCAGCACGACGGATTTAACCTCGCGGCCGGTCTTTTCCGTTGCCGCCAGCAGCCGCTCATTGGTGGGGGCGAAAGCTTTCGGCGTATTGACGCCGACGCCGAAGCAGAAGCTGTAATCGGCGAACTTGGCCGAAAACGCCATGCCGGAATTGGAGGAGCCGGCGCAGATGAGTTTGACGTCGCCCTGCGGCACCGGCTTCATGCGGCAATCGTCCATCTGGAAGAACTTGCCCTTGTAGTCCGACTGGCCCTCGGTCAGCAATTCCTTGAGGACTGTCGTATATTCGCCGAGATATTCGTAGCGGTCGCCGAAATAATCGTCGCCCGGCCAAAGGCCCATCTGGCTATATTCCGGACGCTGCCAGCCGGTAATAAGATTGATGCCGAAACGGCCGCCGGAAATGGAATCGATGGTCGTCGCCATGCGAGCGACGATGGCCGGTGGCATGACCAGCGTGGCGGCCGTGCCGAACAGCTTGATCTTGGAGGTGACGGCGGCAAGGCCCGCCATCAGCGTGAAGGATTCCAGATTATAGTCCCAGAACTCGGTCTTGCCGCCAAAGCCGCGCAGCTTGATCATCGACAGCGCGAAGTCGAAACCATATTGCTCCGCCTTCAAGGTGATGGCCTTGTTCAGGTCGAAGCTCGGTTTGTATTGCGGCGCGTTTTCTGACAGCAGCCAACCATTGTTCCCGATCGGGATAAAAACACCAACTTCCATCTTGCTGTTCCCTTTTTTGCATCAGGTGTCTCCTGACTTGGCAAAAGAGTAGCAGGTTCTGTGCCAGACCAAATAAAATAATTTTATCAAATGGATAAAATTTTGGAGGCGAATTATTTTTACCAAAAGATAAAAATTTTATCATTCGATAAAATTATTTGCCTGTTTATTCGGCAAATATCGAACGCAATCTGTGGGGAATGGGTGGCTCTTACATCGGTCTTGGAGCACTGAACGGCATTCGAAGACCTCTCTTCCGTCATGCCGGCCTCGAGCCGGCATCCAGCCACGGCGCGTCCGCGCCGTGAGAGGAGCCTTTCGCGATCAAGGACTTGATCGCACTGGACCCCGGATCAAGTCCGGGGTGACGGCGCAGGGATTTTACGACTCAATCGAACACACACGTGCAACGGGGCACGTCTGCGCGATGAGAACAACAATCGCAAAGCTATGCTGAAATCTCAGACGAGGCGCTGCTGCGCATAGGCATGCACAGCCCGGAAAGCGGCTTCCGCACCGGCGATGACCCGCTCTTCTTCTTCGACCGTCAGCGAAATTTCATCGAGCGCGGCGGTAAAGGTGCGCCAGTGCAGGCCGCGTCCTTCCGGAGCACCGGCCAGATGGCGTGCGCCGAATTCTTCATTCAGACCAAGCTTGGCAGCATCTTTCAGCAGGAAAGCAGCGCCGAGATTGGAGCCTTCGACCACATAAAGCCAACCCATGGCCTCCGGCAGATCGAACGGCGTTTCACCGGTAAAGCGCGGCTCGGCCGTTTCGGGAATGGAAAGGCCGAGATCGGCAAGGTCCTGCTCGATCATGGAGAGACGGCGGCGTCCCTTGAGATCGGGAAGCAGGCCATCGAGCGTCGAATTGGAAAAGAAGACATCGAGGTCACGATGGAAAAGATATTGCGTTTCCACGAATTTGCCGAAGTTGTCCCGGCTCTCGAACGGCTTCGATGCCATGATGAAGGCATCGAGATCGCCATGCGCGCCGCGCGTCGCAGCTTTCAGGCGCTTGACGCGGCTCTGCTCAATGTCTGCTACAGGCGCTGACGGCTCCGCAATGGTCATGATGATGGTCCCTTTATCCCTAATATTCAGATTGCTGATAAAAATCTTTACTCCAACAGTCAAATTTTATTTTCGCATTTATCCGCTCGCCCTGCAAAGAGCATAAGCCCGCTGTCGCCACGGTAAAGCAGCCCCCCTGCCCCTGTACAACCCTTCCATCCCAACGCCTTGCAGCATTGCCGCTCAACACACGACGAAGCGAATTCCCCGATTCCCGTCTTCCGAACAGTCAAGATGCAATTACCTCTTTACAGCTAACATGTCAGAGCGTTATCAATGTGCAATCACCTTCGAGGAGCATCTTACTTGACCCAGAAATTTGGCCTTTCGGCAGCCCTGACCACCCCTTTTAAAAAGGACGGAACGGTCGATATCGACGCCATGATCGCCCATGCCCGACGCTGCCTCGCAAATGGCTGCGACAGCGTGACACTCTTCGGCACCACGGGCGAAGGATGCTCCGTCGGCAGCCGTGAACGGCAGGTCATTCTCTCCCGCTTCATCGAGGCGGGCGTTGCGCCTTCCCGTCTGGTCACCGGCGTTCTGGTGGATTCCATCGAGGACGCGGCCGACCAGTCGGCCGAGGCCCTGAAGGCCGGCGCCCGCAACATTCTGCTTGCTCCGCCCTCCTATTTCAAGAATGTCGGCGATGACGGCCTGTTTGCCTGGTTCTCGGCGGTGTTCGAAAAGATCGGCAAGGGCGCTCGCGATATTCTCGTCTACAACATTCCTTCCGTGACCATGGTGACATTGTCGGTCGAGCTGGTTGGACGGCTGAAAAAGGCATTCCCCGGCATCGTCACCGGCGTCAAGGATTCATCCGGCAACTGGAGCCATACCGAGCGCCTGCTGAAAGAACATGGCGATCTCGCCATCCTGATTGGCGATGAACGCGATCTGGCGAAGGGTGTTCGCCTCGGCGGTCAGGGCGCGATCTCCGGCGTCGCCAATTTCCTGACACAGGAAGTCCGCGCCATGGCCGTTGACGGCAAGGACGACAAGCGCGTCGAAGATCTTGTTGTGGAACTTCTGAAATTCCCGGTTACGCCAGCGGTCAAGGTGCTGGTATCACACACGACAGGAGAAAATATCTGGGCGGATGTACGCGCGCCGCTCGTCGCCATTTCGGCTGAAGACCGGCGGCGGATCGAAGGCGCATTCGACGCGCTGTTTCGCAAACAGGCCGCCTGAACAGACCTTGAAAGGTTGAGCATGGAAGATACCGGCGAACAGACATTGCGGGAACGGGCGTATGAAAGCTTTACGCATCACCTTCTCTCGCGCGACGTTCGCCCGGGGCAGTTCATCTCGCAACGCCGCCTCGTGGAATTGACGGGTCTGCCGCTGGGGGCGATCCGGGAGGCTATTCCACGGCTGGAGGCGGAAGGTCTGATCAAGACCGTGCCGCAGCGGGGGTTGCAGGTCGCCCATATCGACCTCAACCTTATCCGCGAGGCGTTCCAGTTCCGCATCTTTCTCGAAAAGGAGGCCGTGGCGCTCTTTACCCGCTCGGCTTCCGACGAGGCCATCGCCAAGCTCTTAAAACAGCATCGCGATATTGCCGAAGCGGCTGAAAATGGCGGGGAATCCCCGGAACTGGACGAGCATGCGCAGCAGGTGGACTGGGGCATGCACGACGCCTTCATCGATGCGCTCGGCAATTCGATCATCTCAAACGCCTATCGGGTCAATTCCATCAAGATGCGCCTCATCAATCAGGAGCGCTTCCGCATCGCCGGTCACGTGAAATCGGTGATGAAGGAACATCTCGCCATTCTCGAAGCAATCGAGAGGCGATCCGTCGAAGACGCCGTGGAGCGGCTGACCGCCCATATCCGCAACGCAAGGGACAGGGCGCTGGCGGTTTAGGGCAATTCCGGCAGGGACTGAAGAGGGTCCTGCGCCGGGATTGCAGGAAAATAAGCAACAAGCCGGGGTGAGGAGAATTTCCGGCTAATCTGGAGGAGAACTGACATGACGCATTCATTGCTCAACCCCACGCGTCGCGCCTTTCTGGCAGGCACGGCCGCGATTGGCGGCAGCGCGATGCTCGGCATTCGCCCGGCATCGGCGGCGGTGAACTGGAAAAAACACGCCGGCACCACGCTTGAGGTCAATCTCGTCAAAAGCCCGCGCAGCGAAACGCTGATCAAATATCTCGGCGAATTCGAAGAACTGACCGGCATCAAGGTCAATGCCGAGGCAACGCCTGAACAGCAGCAGCGCCAGAAGGTCGTCATCGAGCTTTCCTCCGGCAAGCCGAGCTTCGACGTCGTGCATCTGAGCTATCACGTCCAGAAGCGCCAGTTCGAAAAGGGCAAGTGGCTGGCCGATATCAGCGGCTTCCTCAAGGATCCGTCGCTCACCGATCCGTCGCTCGTCGAAAAGGATTTCGCTGAAGCCGGCATGTTGTTTGCCAAGGATAGCGATGGCGTGCTGCGCTCGCTGCCCTTCTCGGTGGATTACTGGATCGTTTACTGGAACAAGGAACTCTTCGAGGCCAAGGGCCTGAAATACCCTGAAACCTTCGAGGAGCTGGTAACGGCGGCGGAGAAGATCACCGATCCCGCAACCAACACCTATGGTTTCGTCGCCCGCGGCCTGAAGAACGCCAATACCCCGGTCTGGACCTCGCTGATGCTGGGTTATGGCGCAAAGCCCATCGGTGCGGATGGAAAGATCGACACCGAATCCAAGGAAGCGGTGGAAGCGGCAGCGCTTTACCAACGCCTGATGACCAAGGCAGCACCTCCCGGCGTCTCCGGCTTCAACTGGGCGGAAGCGCAATCGGCCTTCCTGCAGGGCAAGATCGGCATGTGGTTCGATGGCGTCGGTTTTGCGCCGCCGATCGAGAACCCGGAAAAATCCCGTGTCGTCGGCAAGGTCGGTTACGGCGTCATGCCGAAAGGCCCGGCAGTTCAGGCCGCCGGCACGTTTGGCGACGGTCTCGGCGTCGTCGAAGCCAGCAGCAAGAAGGAAGCCGCTTATCTCTTCTGCCAATGGGCGATCTCGCATGAAATGGGCGCGCGCCTGTTGCAGGCCGGTGCCGGCGTTCCATTCCGCCAATCCATCCTCGAAGACCAGAAGGTCCGCGAAGGCGTGAAGATGCCGGCCGCCTGGCTGGATGCCGTTGTCGGTTCGGGCAAGGTCTCGCAGCTTGCGCTTCCCGTCATCATTCCGGTGACGGAGTTCCGCGACATCTACGGCGTCGGCCTCACCAACATGATCGGCGGCGCGGACCCGGCGGCTGAACTGAAAAAGGCGACGGAACAGTTCGCACCCGTTCTGGCACGTAGCGAGGGATAATGGCCTCCGTGAGCATCGAAAACACCAAGACAGGCGTCAGTCGTAGACAAGGGAGCAGGCCGGCAAGGCTTGCTCCCAACTACTGGCCCTTCGTCATACCGGCACTTATCGTCATTTCGGCGGTTATCGTTTTTCCATGGGTCTTTACCCTGTGGATGAGCGCGCATCGCTGGACGCTCGGACAGGAGCAGAGCTTTATCGGTTTCGAGAACTACATCCGGCTCGCCGGCGATATCAGGTTCTGGGAATCGCTCTGGCACACGCTGATCTATACCGTGCTGTCGGTCGTCGCCCCACTGTTCCTCGGAACATTGGCGGCGCTGGTTTTCGATGCGCAATTTCCGCTGCGCGGTTTTCTGCGTGGCGTCTTCGTCATGCCGATGATGGCGACCCCGGTCGCCATCGCGCTCGTCTGGACCATGATGTTCCACCCCCAGCTCGGCGTTCTGAACTATCTCCTGTCGCTCATCGGCATCGGACCGCTGGAATGGATATACAACCAGTCGACCGTCATTCCCTCGCTGGTGCTGGTGGAAACCTGGCAGTGGACGCCGCTCGTCATGCTGATCGTGCTCGGCGGGCTGGCCGCAGTGCCGCGCGAACCCTATGAGAGCGCTGAAATCGACGGCGCCAACGCCTGGCAGAAATTCCGTTACCTGACCATGCCGATGATTGCGCCGTTTCTGATGATCGCCGTCATCATCCGCTCCATCGATGCCGTCAAAAGCTTCGACATCATCTATGCGATGACTCAAGGCGGGCCCGGCACGGCGTCTGAAACCATCAACATCTATCTCTATAATACGGCGTTTTCCTATTACGACATCGGTTACGGCTCGGCCATGGCCGTCGTCTTTTTCATCATCATCGTGGCGCTGTCCTTCGTGCTTTTGATGGTGCGCCAGCGCTCGCAGTGGAACGAGATGGAGGATCGCTGATGTCTGGAAAAATCCTGAAACGCAAAAATCTCGACCGCATCGGCCTTTTCTTCGTGGCACTGGTGATGATCTCGCCGGTCATCCTGTTCTTCATCTGGATGATCTCACTCTCGCTGAAATATGAGATCGACAACGGCGCCTATCCGCCGATCCTCATTCCCGAACGTTTCGCCTGGTCGAACTATGTGAAGGTGTTCGAGGAGAATAATTTCTTCCTCTATTTCTGGAACTCGGTGCTCGTCACCGGTGCGGCAACCATTCTGGCGCTCGTCATCGGCGTACCCGCCGGTTACGGCATCGCCCGGCTGAAGGCGGAAAAATCCGCCGTCGTCATCATGATCGCCCGCATGACGCCGGGCCTCTCATTCCTCATTCCGCTGTTCCTGCTGTTCCAATGGCTGAACCTGTTGGGCACACTCTGGCCGCAGATCATCATCCATCTTGTCGTGACGGTGCCGATCGTCGTCTGGATCATGATCGGTTATTTCGAAACCACACCGAAGGAACTGGAAGAGGCGGCAAGCATCGATGGCGCATCCTCCTGGCAGGTGTTCCGGCTGGTGGCGCTGCCGATTGCCAAGCCCGGCATCGTCGTCTCCTTCATCCTCGCGGTCATCTTCTCGTGGAACAACTTCGTCTTCGGCATCGTGCTGGCCAGCCGTGAAACGCGCACCCTGCCGGTCGCGGTCTACAATATGCTGTCCTTCGAACAGGTCAGCTGGGGGCCGCTGGCCGCAGCCGCGCTCATCGTCACGCTGCCGGTGCTGCTGCTCACCATGTTCGCACAGAAACAGATCGTGGCGGGTCTCACCGCCGGCGCCGTCAAGGGCGGCTGAATTCAAATTATAACGGGAACCAAAAACATGGCACCGGTCAATATTCAAAACGTCCAGAAGCGCTTCGGCTCGGTCAACGTCATCCACGGTATCGATATCGACATCAAGGACGGAGAATTCGTCGTCCTCGTCGGCCCTTCCGGCTGCGGTAAGTCCACCCTGCTACGCATGATCGCCGGGCTGGAGGAACTGAGCGACGGCGAAATCCACATCGGCGCGCGCGAGGTGAGCCACCTGCCCGCCCGTGACCGCGATATCGCCATGGTCTTCCAGAACTACGCGCTTTATCCGCATATGACGGTCAAGGACAATATGGGCTTCGCGCTGAAGCTGAAGAAGGTCAGCGCCGACGAAACCAGGGCCAAGGTCGACAGGGCCGCCGCCATTCTGGGACTGGAAAAGCTTCTGGACCGTTATCCGCGCCAGCTTTCCGGCGGCCAGCGCCAGCGTGTCGCCATGGGCCGCGCGCTGGTGCGCGATCCGCAGGTTTTCCTGTTTGACGAGCCGCTTTCCAACCTCGATGCCAAGCTGCGCGTGCAGATGCGCGGCGAGATCAAGGCCATGCACCAGCGCATCGGCACGACCACCATCTATGTCACCCACGACCAGGTGGAAGCCATGACCATGGCCGACAAGATCGTGGTGCTGCATGATGGCGTCATCGAGCAAATCGGCGCGCCGCTTGAGCTTTACGACAATCCCGCCAATCTCTTCGTTGCCGGTTTCATCGGTTCGCCGGCCATGAACTTCATTCGCGGCCGGGTGGAGGAAGGCGTCTTCCGCACCGCAAAGGGTCTCAGCCTGCCGCTGCCCGCCAATGCCGATATCGGCAAACTGGGCGGCCGCGACCTCGTCTACGGCGTGCGGCCGGAACACATCCGTGCCGCCGAGACCGGCATTGAAGGCCGGGTCGAACTGGTCGAAGGTACCGGCTCGGAAATCTACGCCAAGCTCAATTGCAAGGGCGACGAGATCGCCTGCCTGTTCCGCGAGCGCCTCAATGTCCGCTTCGGCGATACGATCCACATTGCCATCGATCCGGCAACCGTGCATCTGTTCGACAAGGACAGCGGCAAGCGCATCTGAACAGCGCAGGAGCGAAGAGAATGGTAAAGGAAGCGGGCGGCAAGCATGTGCTCTGCGTGGGTGCCGCCGTGCTGGACACCCTGTTCCGTGTGCATGACATGCCGAAGGGCGAAGGCAAGGTCCTGCCCTATGAGATGCTGCAGATCGCCGAAGGCATGGCCTCGAGCGCCGCCTATGCCGTGCATCGCATGGGCGGCCGCGCCAGCCTCTGGGGCGCGGTGGGCGATGACGAAACCGGCACCCGCATCCTGCGCGATCTCGCCGAAAGCGGCATCGATGTTGCGGGCATGACAATCGCCGCCGGCGCGCGCTCGGCCCTGTCGACGATCATCATCGATGACCGGGGAGAACGGCTGATCGTGCCTTTTTACGACCATCGCCTGCATGAGAAAAAACGCTCCTGTACGCCGGCAGATATTGCCCCGTTCGATGCCGTTCTGGTGGATGTGCGCTGGCCGGAACTGGCACTCGATGTGCTCACCGTGGCGCGCGCGCTTGGCAAACCCGCCATTCTGGATGGCGATGTGGCGCCGGTGGAAACGTTGGAGAAGCTTGCGCCCGCCGCAACCCATATCGTCTTTTCCGAACCCGCCGCCGCCCGGCTGACCGGACTTGAAACGGTGAAGGACATGCTGCCGGTACTGCATTCCCGCTACCCGCAGACCTTCATCGCCGTCACCGCCGGCCCGCAAGGTTGCTGGTGGACGGAGGCCGGTGATCCCACGGTGCATTTCCAATCAACGATGCGGGTTCAGGCAGTGGATACGCTGGCGGCGGGCGATATCTTCCACGGCACATTTGCACTGGCGATGGCTGAAGACATGCAAAGCCGCGCGGCCATCCGCCTCTCCTCCGTTGCCGCCGCGCTGAAATGCACCGTCTTCGGCGGCCGCATCGGCGCACCGACGCGCGAAGAGACGGAAGAGGCGATGCGGCAATGGCTGGAGCGTGAAGGCGCAGCCGCGCTGCGCGCCTCCTGAGCGCATCCATTGCCCGCATAAAACTATTCCATTTTTGCGATGCCGTTTCCCGGCGAAGTAGTCTAACGTCAAGTCAGAGCAAAGCTTTTCGCAAGCCGCGCCTGTTCCACCTTGAGCCCGTATTCCGCAAAAGTGATCGCCCGATGCATCAGACGACCCGCCCGAGACTGCGCGATATCGGTTTCCGGCCCGGCCATTTCGAGACCGGCCCGCTCAACGCCATCACCGATGTCGAAGGCGTGACCATCGGCCATTCGACCGTCATCGAAGGCGACACGATCCGCACCGGCGCAACCGCGATCCTTCCGCATGGCGGCAATCTGTTTCAGGACAAGGTGCCCGCCGCCTTCGCCGTCTATAACGGCTTCGGCAAATTTGCCGGCTCCACCCAGATCGAGGAACTCGGCGAACTCGAAACACCAATCATCCTCACCAACACGCTGGCAACCGGTCGAGCCATTGAGGCGATCAACCACCATACGCTGGCACAGCCGGGCAATGAGAAAGTCGTCTCGATCAACGCCGTCGTCGGCGAAACCAACGATTCCCGCCTGAACGACATTCGCGCCGGCCGCCCGACGGTCGAGGAAATCTCGGCCGCACTGCAAACCGCGGCCACAGGCCCCGTGGCCGAGGGCGGCGTGGGTGCCGGAACCGGTACGGTCGCTTTCGGCATGAAAGGCGGCATCGGCACCGCATCCCGCATCGTCAACATCGCCGGAACGACCTATACGCTCGGCATTCTCGTGCAGTCCAATTACGGCGGCCATCTGCTGGTCTGCGGCAAGCCCTATGTCAGCCCTGCCCATAAGGATAAGGACGGCTCGATCGTCATCATTGTCGCCACCGACGCGCCGCTCTCCTCCCGCAACCTGAAGCGTCTGGCGGCCAGAAGCTTCGGCGGGCTGGCGCGCACGGGTGCAGCGCTCAGCAATGGCTCCGGTGACTATGCGCTGGCCTTTTCCACCGATGAGCGGCTGCGCCGCACGCCCGCGCGCCGCAAGGCCGTCGCAGACTATCCGGAACTTTCCAACGATGCGATTTCGCCGCTCTTCGAAGCCGCGATTGAGGCGACGGAGGAAGCGATCCTCAATTCGCTCTGTGCGGCAACAACGACGACGGGCTTCAATGCCGGCACCGGCATGGCCTCCACGGTCGAGGCCATTTCCATCGACGCCCTTAAAACCCTTCTTTCAGCCTGACTTTTCCAGACGGAGTTTTCATGACTAGCCCATCCGGTCGCATCGTTTACGTCAACGGCGAATTCCTGCCCGAAGCGGACGCCCGCCTCTCCATCTTCGACCGCGGTTTCCTGTTTGGCGACGGCATTTATGAAGTTACCTCCGTTCTGGAAGGCAAGCTGATCGACAGCGACCTGCACATGGCCCGGCTGGAGCGCAGCGCCCGCGAAATCGACGTGCCGCTGCCGGTCACCACGAAAGAGATCGTCGAGGCAGAACGCCGGCTGATTGCCGACAACAACCTCGTCGAAGGCATGATCTACCTGCAGCTGACGCGTGGTGCCGAAGACCGCAATTTCCTGTTCTCCGCCGATCTGAAGCCGACGCTGGTCATGTTCACCCAGGCCAAGAAGCTGATCGGCACCCCGGTCGAAGAAGCCGGCATCGCCGTCAAATCCGTTCCCGACCAGCGCTGGGAGCGCCGCGATATCAAGACCGTCTGCCTTTTGCCGCAGGTCATGGCCAAACGCATCGCCAAGGCCGAAGGCTGCGACGAGGCGTGGATGATCGAGGATGGTTTCGTCACCGAAGGCGCGTCCTCGACTGCCTATATCGTCACCGCCGACAAGAAGATCATCACCCGCGGCAACAGCAACAAGACCCTGCCCGGCTGCACCCGTCTTGCCGCCCTGCAGCTGGCCAAGGAAGCCGGCTTTACACTGGAAGAACGCCCCTTCACGCTGGAAGAGGCGCTGAATGCCGACGAGGCCTGCCTGACCAGCGCCTCTAACTTCGTGGTTTCGGTCACGAAGATCGACGGCAAGCCGGTCGGTAACGGCAAGCCCGGCCCGATGGTGAGCCGCCTGCGCGCGCTCTACCTCGAAAACGCCCGCCGCACGGCCATCTGATCGAAAGCGTTTTGTTTGTCGCATTTCCGGATGGAAAACTGGGGGCCACCTTTCCCGGAAATGCTCTAACCTTCGAGAACCGCCCAGATGCGCTCAACCACGGGCCGGCGGTTCTCCTTGGAACGATAAAGCCTGATATCGACGGCAATATCGAAACTTGAATCAGCGGCGCGCACCAGAGCGCCGCTATCCAGCTCGTGCCGCATCAGGCTTTCCGGCACCCAGGCGACACCCCAGCCGGCCATCGCCATGGCTTTCAGCCCGACCGACATGCTGCCTTCATGCACCCGCTCGAATTGCGGCAACCGCGCGCTCAGGAGATCGCGCAGCAACGGACCGAAGAACGAGGCCTTTTCATAATCCAGATAGGCAAAGGGTTTTCGCGCATTTTCCACCAGCGCATGCAGCGGTGAACCATCTTTCGCCGGCGCGGAAACCGGAATGATGTTTTCCGCACCAAGCACACGGAATTCGAAGGTCTGCGCATCGAGCAGCATCGGCACTTCGGGATGGGCATAGGTCAGCAGAAAATCGCTCTGCCCGTCCACCAGCGAATTGAGGTTTTCCTCCATGCTGCCGGAATCCGGTCGCAGAACCGAAAACAGCGGCCCGGCCTTCTCGTTCACCCGTTTCAGCCAGTCGGGAAAGAAGGTGAAGGACAGGGTATGCAGCGCCGTCAACCGAACGGTTCTTGCATCGGCTCCCTCTTCCTGCAGCAGGGTGCGCCGTGCATGATAGAGCTGTTTCAGCGTCTCCTGCGCCACCGGCACGAATTTCACCCCGGCCTCGGTGAGCCGCGACGGATAGGAAGCGCGGTCGACCAGCGTCGCCCCCACCCAGGCTTCCAGCTGCTTGATACGTCGGCTGAAGGCGGATTGCGTCACATGCCGCTCATCCGCCGCCTTCGAGAAATTGAGCGTTCCGGCCAGCGCCAGGAAATCCTCAAGCCATTTGACTTCCAAGGGCCTGTTCTCCCACAAAGATGTTGTCCCGGCCTGCCGGGAACACGGGTCTTTATTAGGAGCATTCAGGCGTCTTTGAAATCCCCTTTACCGCGCGCGGGAATATTCGATCATCCGCGCCCGGCTGGACACCAGCTCGATCCGGTCGTCACCCAGCCGGTTGAGGCAGACGCGCTTCGTCCAAGGCCCATCGATGAGCGTGAAAAGGAAACGGCCATTGCCGAGCGCCTTCAAGGGCATGCTGCGGCGTGTAGGGCCGATGCCCATCGTGAGTGAGGAACCGCTGATGATAAATTCCGCACCCTCATCCGAGCGCCACAAGCCCGAAAGATCGTCCGGCACGACATGCTGGCCGACTGGCAGGAAGCGGCGGGCGGCGCGGCCGGCCTCACCGACAATGGCGGCACCGTCCAGCCTGAGACGCATCGGAGAGGATGCGGAACGGGAGGAGACCCAGCCATCGACATCTTCATAAAGCGTGTCGTCACCATCGATAAAGGTGGATGTGCTGCCCTTGATCTCCAGCCACCACGGCCCACTTTCGGTGACATAGAGGCCTTCCGGCAGGCTGGCGGCGGGTTTGGGCAAAGGCAGGCCGGTCAAGGCCGCCATGCATTCCAGCGCGATCTTGAAACCATTGGTATCCTCGCGGTTCGACACCACAACGAAGCCAGTGCCGTTTTCCGGATCAAGCAGAAAGTACGTCTTGTAGCCGGGATGCGAACCGCCGTGACCGACAAAACGCCTGTCACCGAGATGCGACCAGCGCAGGCCGAGACCATATTCGCTCATCCGTCCATCGGCGAGCGGCCGCTCAGCCGAAAGCGCGTCGAGAACACCCGAGAAGCTTCCCTCGCCGCGCATCAGACCCTGCAACCAGCGGGTAAGTGCTTCGGCACTGCCGGCAAGACTGCCGGAAGCGGAGATATGCAGGCCGGCAGCCGAAAGCTGCCAGTTGTCTTCGGCCTTCCAGTAACCCGGCACCAGCCCGTCGACTGGATCGTTCCAGACATCCGGCGCCTTCAGAAACACGCCAAAGGGATCGGCAATCTGTGTCTGCACAAAATCATCGAAACGGAAACCGCGACGCTCCAGCGCCGCCTCCACCAGCCGGTAACCGGTATTGGAATAGGACACCTCGCTGCCGGCCGGGAAATTCAGCCGGTTGAGCCGCGACAGATAGTCGAGAAGCGGTCCGGCCTTCGTTTCGGTATAGACCGAAAGGCCAAGCAGCGAGAGGCATTCACGCGTATCCGGCAGGCCACCGCTCATATCCAGCGCCTGCCCCACCGTGACGTCGCGGAGCGGCGGCTGCAACTCCGGCAGATGTTTACCGAGTGGATCGTCAAGGCCGATCAGATCGGAATGCGCGAGCACCATGGCACAGAAGGCATGTTTGGTGACCGAGGCGTACCGGACCACGCTCTGCGGCGTGAAGGGTGCAAAGGTCGAGAGGCTCTCGACACCGCCGGCATGGGCGAAACGGATGCCATCGAGATCAAAACCGATGACCGCCCCGCCCGGCTCATTGTCCGCCCATTGTGAGACGAAGCTTTGCGAAAGGGTTGAAGCGGCGTTCCAGTCGAATTCTTTTGGCATGGCTCGGTCTCGTGTCTTGTCGTCTCGTCTCTACAGAAAGCCTCGGCATCGCCGCTTGTTTCTTCTCCCCGAGGGGGAGAAGGTGGCCCGAAGGGTCGGATGAGGGGGCAACGGTAGAGATTTACGGGAAGCCTGCCCCCTCATCCCGCTGCCGCGGACTTCTCCCCCTCGGGGAGAAGAAACTCGTGGCACCCGCTCGATTTATTGGCAACGTAGACTCAGGCCGGTTCTTCCAGCCGGATACTCAGGCTACGCAACTCTTCCGTATGCGGATGTTTGGTCCGGCCCTCGCGCAGATCGCCGGCACTCAGCTGCTCCACCATGTCGCCATTCAGCATCACGCCAACCTGCGGGCACAGATGCGCAATGACCGCAAGATTGTGGCTGACGAGAATATAGGTGAGGTTGCGCGCCGCGCGCAGGTCCTGCAACAGGTTCAGAATTTCCGCCTGCACCGACACATCGAGCGCCGAAGTCGGCTCATCGAGCAGCAGCACCTGCGGATCGGCGATCAGCGCACGGGCAATCGCCACGCGCTGGCGCTGGCCGCCGGAGAGCTGGTGCGGAAAACGGAAACGCACCGCCTGCGGCAGCGCCACGTCGGACAAGGCCTGCTGGATGCGTTTTTCGATGTTGTCCATGCCGTGCACCAGCGGCAATTCGCTGAGAATACGGTCGATGGTCTGGCGCGGATGCAGCGAGCCATAGGGGTCCTGAAACACCATCTGCACCTGCCGGAAGAATTCCGGCGTGCGCTTCAGCGGTGCGTCCTTGCCGGCAAAGGCGATGCGCCCTTCCCAGCTTTCATTAAGGCCGGCCATGGCGCGCAGGATGGTGGACTTGCCCGAGCCGCTTTCACCGACGATGCCAAAGCTGCCACCCTTTTCCACCGAAAAGGACACGCCCTTCACCACTTCGCGGTCACCGAACTTGATACGGAGATTATCGACGTCGATCATTGGCTGGACCACGCTGCATCACGGTTGAGAACGGGAAGACGCTCGCGCGGATGCGTCAGCGAGGGAATGCAGTTCAAAAGTCCCTTTGTATAGGGATGTTCGGCTTTCAGGAGTTCGGACGCCTTCAGCTCCTCCATCACCCGGCCGGAATACATGACGGCGACGCGGTCGCAGAAATGCGAAACGAGCGGCAGATCGTGGCTGATGAGGATGAGGCCCATGCCGCGTTCCGACACCAGCTCCTCGATAAGCCGCAGGATTTCCGCCTGCACCGTGGCGTCGAGCGCGCTGGTCGGTTCGTCGGCGATCAGGAGTTCCGGATCGGGCGCCAGCATCATGGCGATCATGACGCGCTGGCCCATGCCACCGGAAACCTCATGCGCATAGGACGAGGCGACCTGACGCGGATTGCGGATCTTCACCTGATCAAGCAGGCCGATGGCCGCTTCCATGGCGGCCCGCTTGCTGCCGCCCTTATGGGCACGCCAGGCTTCGGCGATCTGCGCACCCATGGTCTTCACCGGGTTCAGCGAATATTTCGGATCCTGCAGAATGAAACCCGCCCGCTTGCCACGGATCTGGCGCATCTGCCTTTCGCTGGCGGACAGCACGTCGATGCCGTCGAAGGCAAGCTTGTCGGCGCGGATATCCGCATTGGAGGGCAGAAGCTTCATCAGCGCCCGCGCCGTCAGGCTCTTGCCCGAACCGGATTCGCCGACAATGCCGAGCTTTTCAGTGCCGAGCTTCATGGAGACACCGCGCACCGCCTCGAAACGGCTGGTGCGGGTCTGGAAAGCGATCTTCAGATTTTCGATTTCGACCAGCATGACTCAATGTCCCTTCGGGTCGAGAACGTCGCGCAAGCCATCGCCAAGGAAGTTGAAGGCGAGCGAAACAAGGAAGATGGCGATGCCGGGAATGGTGGCGACCCACCATTGTTCGAAGATGAAGCGCTTGGCCGTCGCAATCATCGCGCCCCATTCCGGCGAAGGCGGCTGTGCGCCCATGCCGAGGAAGCCGAGGCTGGCGGCGGTGATGATGATCGAGCTCATGTCGAGCGTGATGCGCACGATAAGGCTTGGCACGCAGAGCGGCGCGATGTGACGCGCAATGATGCGCCAGGCAGAAGCGCCGGTCAGCCTATAAGCCGCGACGAAGTCGCTGCCGCGCACCGTCATGGTCTCGGCGCGGGCAAGGCGCGCATAGGGCGGCCATGCGGTGAGCGCGATGGCGAGAATGGCACTTTCAACGCCGGGCTTCAGTGCCGCGACAAAGGCGAGCGCGAGGATGAGGCGCGGAAAGGCCAGGAACACATCCGTCACCCGCATCAGCACCGTATCGACAATGCCGCCGAAATAACCGGCGATGCAGCCGATGGCGAGGCCGATGGGTGCCACGAGAACGACGACGGCAATGACCATGCCGAGCGTGACGCGGCCGCCGTAAAGAATACGCGAGAGAATGTCACGGCCCAGCTCATCCGTGCCGAACCAGTGTTCGGCGCTGGGGAATGCCAGGCGGTTGCCGAGATTCTGCGTTGCCGGATCATAGGGCGCGAGCAGCGGCGCCAGAAGCGACAGGGCGATGAACAGGACGATGATGGTCAGACCGATCACCGCCAGCGGATTGGACTTGAGGTTGAGCCAGATGCGATACCGGTTTCCCCAGGCAGCCTGTGTGCGGGAATGCGGCGTCTCATCCAGAGCCCAGTTTCTGAAATTAGCTAACATCATCGAACGCGAGGATCCATAACTCTGTAAAGCACGTCTGCAAGCAGGTTGAGGGCGACATAGATGAAGCCGATCAACAGGGTTGCTCCGACGACCGGGTTCATGTCCGCGTTCATGAGCGAGACGGTGAGGTATTGACCAAGGCCCGGCCAGCTGAAGACGGTTTCCGTCACCACGGCGCCTTCGAGAAGGCCGGCATAGGTGAGCGCCAGAACCGTGACGAGCTGCACGGCGACCGTCGGGAAGGCGTGGCCCCAGATCACGGTCATGGCCGAAAGCCCCTTGGCGCGGGCGGTGATGACATATTCACCCTTCAGCGCGTCGATCATGAAGGCGCGCGTCATGCGGGTGATATAGGCCATGCTGAAATAGGCGAGGATGCAGACGGGCTGCACCATATGGGCGATGGCGTCGTAAAAAGCGTCCCAGTCGCCGGCAAGCAGCGTGTCGACCGTCATCAGGCCAGTGACCTGCGTGATCATGCCGTCATAGATGATGTCCTGACGGCCCGGTCCCGGTGCGACGCCAAGCGTGGCGTAAAAGACGAGCAGCGAAATCAGCGCCAGCATGAAGACCGGCACGGAGTGACCGGCAAGGCAGACGACGCGGATCACCTGATCCGTCAGCTTGCCCTGCTTCACGGCGGCCCAGACGCCAAGCGGAATGCCGATCAGCGCAGCAAGGATGAGAGCTGCGGTGGCAAGTTCGAACGTGGCGGGGAAAACGCGCTTGATATCGATCCAGACCGGATTGCGGGTCAGGATCGAGTTGCCGAAATCGCCATGCAGGACTTGCGTGACATAGTGGAAGAACTGCACGACCAGCGGCTGGTCGAGGCCCATTTCGGCCCGCACCCGCACGATGACGTCTTCGGGCGCGTTGTCGCCGACCGCCGCGATGACGGGATCGACGGGCATGACGCGCCCGATCATGAAGGTGATGACCATCAAACCGAACAGCGTCAGGAGGACGCTGCTCAGCATCGACGATATGCTTTTAACGCGCTTGTTCAATGTCACGCTTTCTTCGCATCGTGGTAGGAATTGCCCTCGGAGAGAACGCCGAGTTCGAAGCCGGAAACGCCCTTGCGGAAGGCTGCCGTCTTCGTGGTCTGGAACATGAACACGAACGGGCTGTTTTCCATGTGCTCGCGCTGCAGGGCTTCATAAAGCTCCACGCGCTTGGCCGGGTCCTTCTCGTCACGGGCGGCTTCCGCCTTGGCGGCGAAGTCGTCGTTCCTGAAGCGCGAACGCCACAGGAAGGGCTTCGACTTGGCGTCGTCGCCATTGTCCTTGTTGATGTTGAAGACATCGGCGTTGGAATGCGGATCGAAATAATCCGTGCCCCATGCGGAAAGCGCCATCTGGTGTTCGCGGGCGCGCATCTTGGTCAGAACCTGACGGTTTTCAGCCGATTGCAGACGCACCTTGATGCCGATATCGGCAAGGTTGGCCTGAATGGCCTGCGCCAGATCCGGGTAAGGCTGGGCGGAATAGTGGTCCATGCTGATCTCGAAACCGTCGGCAAGGCCGGCTTCGGCCATCAAAGCCTTGGCCTTTTCGACATCGCGCTGGTAGGGCGTGTCGTTGACCGCACCCGGGAAACCTTCCGGCTCGAAGCTCTGGTGAACCTTGTGCGTCAGCGACACCAGGTTTTCCTGCATGCCCTTATAGTCCAGCGCCCACTTGATCGCCTGCCAGACCTGCGGCTTGGCAAGGTTCTCATTGCCCTGGTTGAGAGAGATCAGCACCAGCGAGGCGATGGACTTGCGCTCCAGCTCGATATTGGCGTCGTCCTTGACGGTACGCAGCTGCTCCGAGGTCAGGTCGCGGGCGATGTCGATATCGCCCTTCTGCAGCATCAGCAGCTGGGAAGACGGATCGGTGACGTGGCGCAGCACGATACGCTTGATATTGCCCTTGTAAGGACCGTTCGGGTTGACGGTGAGTGCGACGCTTTCGCTCGGCTTCCAGGCCTGCAGCATGAAATCGCCGGAACCGGCGCTGTTCTTCTGCAGCCAGCCATTGCCGAGGTCTTCGCCCGACGTATTGGCAAGAACCGCCTTCTTTTCAACGATCGCGCCGATATTGGCGGAGAGGCAATAAAGCAGGAAGGAGATGGCGGTCGGCTTTGCCGTCGTCAGCTTCACCGTCTTGTCGTCGGCGGCAACGATGGTCGTCTCGGCATTCTCAGGCGTGAAGCCGAACTGACTGATGATGAAGGCCGGGCTCTTGTTCATCTTGATGGCGCGCTGCAGCGAGAAGGCGACGTCTTCCGCGGTCACTTTCTCACCGCTCGCGAAGGTCGCTTCGTCACCGATCACGAAGGTGAAGACCTTGCTGTCCGCATCGGCTTCCCAGGATTTCGCGATAACCGGATCAACCTTGGTGGAATCCTCGCGGTTGGCGCGCACCAGCTTCTGATACATGTTGGAGATGATTTCACCGCCGACGGCCTCGAAACCTTCATGCGGGTCAAGGCTCGTCATATTGTCCAGCTGCTGCGCGACGACAAGAATGTCCTTCGGTGTCGCGGCAAATGCCGGAATGCGCGCATAGGACAGGAACGGAACGGCAGCGCCGGCAATCAACAGGTTGCGTCTTGAAATCATCGAAAATCCCCTTTCGGACCTTATTTTTCGGAAAACGGTGGGTTTGCCCCAATCCAGTCATTTTTTTTATGTTTTCCCGCGATTAACACGAGCAAACGAGGCCCGACCAATTCCAAATTTGGCAGAGCCTATGCACGGATTGCATTTGCTCCCGCCTTGACCTTTCCTCTACCAATTCTCAAAAGTCTGAATAGGCGCGCATCCGCGCCCTCCCCCTATCCGAAGGTGAATGACCATGACCGATGAAAAAACCGTACCCGTCTTCGACGGCCACAACGACGTGCTTCTGCGGTTATGGCGGTCGGGCAATGCCTCTCCCGAGACCCTGCTCATCGAAGGTGACACGGTTGGCCACATCGACCTGCCACGCGCCAGGAAGGGTGGGCTGGCCGGCGGCCTCTGCGCCATCTACGTGCCGTCGCCAAGCATGGAGAAGGACGCCAACGGCGATTTTTCGACACCGGCAGAAGCCGACGCGCTGAAGGCGACGCTCTCCATGGCCGGCCTGCTGTTCCGCGCCGAGAAACAATCCGCCGGCGCACTGAAGGTTTGCCGCACCGCCGCCGATATCCGCAGCGCCATGGCAGAGGGCGCTTTTGCCTCGGTCTTCCATATCGAGGGCGCGGAAGCGATCGGCGCTGATCTGGATGCGCTGCACGTGCTCCACGAAGCGGGCCTTCGCACGCTCGGGCCGGTCTGGAGCCGCCCGAACATCTTCGCTTATGGCGTTCCCTTCCGTTTCCCCTCGGCGCCGGATATCGGCCCCGGCCTCACGGATGCCGGCAAGCGGCTGATAAAGACCTGCAACGAACTGAAGATCATGGTCGACCTGTCGCACATGAACGAGCAAGGTTTCTGGGACATTGCCGGGATTTCCGACGCGCCGCTGGTGGCTTCGCATTCCAACGCCTATGCGCTGTGCAATCACAGCCGCAACCTGACGGACCGGCAGCTTGACGCCATCCGCGACACGGGCGGCCTCGCAGGCATCAATTTCGGCGTTCTGTTCCTGCGTCAGGATGGCGTGAAGAACCCGGATACTGATCTGGGCGAACTCGTCCGCCACGTGGACTATATCGTCAACCGCATCGGCATCGATCACGTCGCACTCGGTTCGGATTTCGACGGCACCACCATTCCCGCCGCCATGAAGGACGCAGCCGATCTGCAATTGCTGGTCGAAGCCCTGCGCAAGGGTGGTTATGACGACGAGGCGCTTGCCAAAATCTGCCACGGCAACTGGATCCGTGTGCTGGAAAAAACCTGGGGCGCGTGAGGCATATTGCAATTTATCTCCGGCGCAAAGCGCCGGAGATGTGAGCGGCAGGCCCTTAAGCCTTTGCCGCTTTTTTCCTGCCGGTCGCCCGGAAAGCCAGAAGCCCGGCTACGACACCGATCATCGCCCATTTCATCGGCAGCACATCCGCCGTCTCGCTGCGGATCGGCAATACGGTCACGGTGCCCGGACGGGATTCATAACCCATCTGCCCTTTCGCCTTGGCCTCCGCGATCTGTTGCGGCGAAACGACCCATTCGGCGCCGCGCATCTTATCCACCGCCATGTATCCGCCGCCCGCCACGAGGGCGACGACGAGCGAAACGACTATTCTTGTGGGCGTGTTCATTGGCATCTCCTTCAATCGAAAGGAGCGTGTAATCGCATCAAACGACACCACCAAGCAACCACAACGGTCAATTTGGCGTCATTCGGAACAATCCCGTCAATCATGCATTCCATAGTTGCATTTTCGACCCAAAATCCGGTGAAATTCACGCATGATCGGACATAAACTTCACATCGACACTTCATGCTTTTCTGCTAATCACATTTCCTCAACCGAAACGAATTAGCGACACAATCCTGTGGTTGGCCAACAGGAACTGGCGCTGGGCAAAGTAAATGGCAGACAAGAGCGAAATTACACAAACCGATGTTACGGAATCTGCGGTTGAAAGCTTTTTTGCCAGAAACCGCCCCTACCTGACCGCGATCGCCATTACGCTGGTCTTCGTGATGATGACTTTCGCCATCTATCACCTGACCTCAGAAGTCCGCTATGACGACGTCATCGATGCGCTGACGCAGACCTCGGCCTCGGCGGTGCTGCTCGCCATCGTATTTACCGCGCTCAGCTTTCTGGCGCTGATATTCTACGACGCCAATGCCATCGAATATATCGGCCGCAAGCTGCCCTTTCCGCCCATGGCGGCAACTGCGTTTGCGGCCTATGCCATTGGCAATACTGCCGGTTTCGGCCCCTTGAGCGGTGGCGCCATCCGCTTTCGCGCCTATTCCCGGCTGGGTCTGTCACCCGGCGAAATCGCCCGCGTCATCGCCTTCGTCACGCTGTCCTTCGGGCTTGGGCTGCTTTCGGTCAGCGCCATCTCCACCTTCATCGTCGCACCGCGCATCGCCGCCATCATCGGCGTCGATGCCGCTATTCTCAGGGGTGCAGCGCTTGCCATAATCGCGGTTCTCGTGGTGGCGGCCTATGTCGGGCGCAACGGGCGCGCCATCCGGCTCGGCGCATGGCGTCTTCGTCTCCCGGACAGCCGGACATCGTCACGCCAGTTCCTCGTCTCCGCCTTCGATATCGCCGCCTCCGCTTCGGTGCTTTATGTCCTGCTGCCCGACACGCATCTCGGCTGGCCGACATTTTTCGCCATCTACGCCACCGCCGTCGGCCTCGGCGTCCTCAGCCATGTGCCCGCCGGTCTCGGCGTCTTCGAAACCGTCATGGTTGCGGGGCTTGGCAACGCCATCAGCGTCGACCAGCTTCTCGGAAGCCTCGTTCTCTACCGCGTGATCTATCACGTGCTGCCGCTGGTGGTGGCCATTCTGGTGATGCTCGTCTCGGAGATGAAGCAGTTCGCGGCAAAGCCTGTTGTTTCCGATATCAGCCAGCTTGCCGTGCGGCTCGCGCCGCCGCTGCTATCGACCTTCGCGATGATCCTTGGCACCATGCTGATCTTCTCGAGTGTGACACCGACACCGGACAGCAATCTGGATTTCCTCTCCAATTTCGTGCCGCTTCCCATAGTCGAGGCGGCGCATTTTCTGACGAGCATTCTCGGCCTCGTGCTTGTCGTCGCCTCGCGCGGCCTCGGGCAGCGGCTGGACGGCGCCTGGTGGATTGCGCTGGTCGCCGCCTCGCTGGCGCTGGTCCTCTCGCTCCTCAAGGCCATTGCCGTGTTCGAAGCCGCCATTCTCGGCGTCTTCATCGCGGCCCTTTCCGTCAATATGCGCAGCTTCAACCGCCATGCCTCGCTGGTGAAGCAGGCGCTGGGCCCAAGCTGGCTCGCCGCCATGGCCGTCATCATTGCGGGCGCGGCGACAATCCTGCTCTTCGTCTATCGCGATACGGATTACAGCCAGACATTATGGTGGCAGTTCGAATTCTCCGAGGAAGCGCCGCGCGGATTGCGCGCCCTTCTCGGCCTCGTGCTCGCCTCCTCCACCATCGCCATCTTCAGCCTGATGCGGCCGGTGGCCTTCAGGCCGGACGCCATCAAGGCCGACGACGTCACGAGTGCGACCGGCATCGTCATGACACAGGATGCGGCCGACGCCAATCTGGTGCGCATGGGCGACAAGCATGTGATGTTCTCCGAAAGCGGCAACGCCTTCATCATGTATGGGATTCAGGGCCGCTCATGGATCGCCTTCGCCGATCCGGTCGGCGATGAGGATGATTTTCCGGATCTCGTCTGGCAATTCGTGGAAGCCGCCCGCGCCGCCGGCGCGCGCGCCGCCTTTTATCAGATTTCGCCTTTCCTCCTCTCCCATTGCGCCGATGCCGGCCTGCGTGCCTTCAAGCTCGGCGAACTGGCATTGGTCGATCTCACCGCATTCGAACTGAAGGGCGGCAAGCTCGCCAATCTTCGCCAGTCGCTGAGCCGCGGCGCGCGCGACGGACTGACCTTCGAGGTGGTCGAGCAAGCGCAGGTGGCGGATATTCTGGATGAGCTGAAACAGGTCTCCGACGGCTGGCTCGCCCACCACAACACCCGGGAAAAGCGCTTCTCTCTTGGCGCTTTCGAGCCGGATTACATCCTGTCGCAACCCGTCGCCGTGCTGCGCAAGGATGGAAAGATCACCGCCTTCGCCAATCTGATGGTGACGGACACGAAAAAGGAAGCCACCGTCGACCTCATGCGGTTTTCGCCGGATGCCCCGCGCGGCTCGATGGATTTTCTCTTCGTCAGCATCATGCAATATCTGCGCGAGGCGGGCTATGAGAGCTTCAATCTCGGCATGGCCCCCATGTCCGGCATGTCGAAGCGCGACGCCGCCCCCGTCTGGGACCGCATCGGCAGCACGCTGTTCGAACACGGCGAACGGTTCTACAACTTCAAGGGACTTCGCGCCTTCAAGGCGAAGTTCCACCCGAAATGGGAACCGCGTTACCTTGCCGTGCAGAACGGCGCAGACGCCGCTCTGGCGCTGATGGATGCGACGGTTCTCATCAGCGGCGGCGTCAGAGGAGTGATCGGAAAATGAGAAAATCCAGCATGCTGAAAGCGGTTCTTGCCGCCTCCGCCCTGTTCGCCTCCCCCTTGTTTGTTTCTGGCGCCGTTTTTGCGCAGGACAAGCCCGCTTACGAGACCGGCATGATCCCCGCCGGACACATCATGGTGCCGGATGGCGATATCCTCGCCAGCGTCTTCCTGATTTCCGATGCGGACGGATGGACGGCCGCCGATGAAACCCGCGCCAGGGCGCTGGTGGAAAAGGGCGCAGCCGTGGTCGGCATCGACTTCAGGGAATATCTGAAGGCGCTCGAGGCCGATGACGACGAGTGCATCTATATGATCTCGGACATCGAGTCGCTCTCGCAGCAGATTCAGCGCACCGCCGGCACGAGCAGCTATCGTCAGCCCATCCTCACCGGCATCGGCAAGGGCGGAACGCTGGCGCTGGCGATGATTGCGCAGAGCCCCGTCTCCACCGTCCGGGAAGCCATCGCCGTCGACCCCAAGGCCGGCCTGCCGCTCGAGAAAATCCTCTGCACCCCCGCCACCAAGGACAAGGCGGATGGCGAAACGGTCTATGGCCTGACCGACGGCCCACTACCCGCCCCCGTCAGCGTGCTGTTCACGCCTGCCGCGGATCAGAAGGGCCGCGACCACGTCAATGCGCTCGTCAAGCTGCATCCCGATATCGACGTGACGGATGTGGATGACAAGGCGGACGAGGTTCTGACCCAGACCCTGTCCGACCAGATCGACGCCGCAGGCGACACGGACAGCCCGCTCGGCCTGCCGATCAAGGTTCTGGAAACCAGCCCGGTGATGGACACCATGGCGGTGATCTATTCCGGCGACGGCGGCTGGCGCGATCTCGACGAGGAAGTGGGCGGCGCCTTCCAGAAGGAAGGCATACCCGTCATCGGCGTCGATTCGCTCCGCTATTTCTGGAAGGAAAAGAAACCGCAGGAGGTCGCCACAGATCTCGGCCGCATCATCGACACCTATCGCAAGGAATGGAAAGTCCGCAATGTGGTGTTGATCGGCTATTCCTTCGGTGCCGATATTCTTCCCGCCACCTATAATCTGCTGCCGGACCGCGACAAGTCCCATGTCGTGCAACTGACCCTGATGGGACTTTCGACCGAGGTGGATTTCGAGATTTCCGTCGAAGGCTGGCTTGGCGTTGCCGGTGAAGGCAAGGGCGGCAAGACGGTGGATGACATCGCCAAGATCGATCCAAAGCTGGTGCAATGCATCTATGGCACGGAAGAAGAAGATGAAGACCCCTGCCCCGGCCTGAAAGCCAAGGGCGTGGAAGCGGTCGGCATCGAGGGCGGCCACCATTTTGATGAGGACTATGAGGGGCTGGCCAAGCGTATCGTGACCTCGCTGAAGACCCGGCTGCCGAAATAGCCTGCATCACCACAGGCCGATATTCCGCATCTCGGATAATCTTTGACGGCGAATGCATCGCCGATGCTTCTTCGCGTCGCGGCCGTGCTTGCGGAATCGCTTAAACTATTATTCAAAAGAAACCGGCCTGCAGTGGATGTTCATCACATTTCCGCAACCGTGCTGCTGTTGATCGCCAACCATGGATTTTATATTTCCGGACGGGTTCAGGGAGCCGCCGCATGCCCGCTTCAAAGCGAAAGACGAAAACACCAGTCCTCGTGGAACGCATCGATCATTTCGTCGGCCAGGTCAAAGAGGCGATGAAGAGCGATGACACGCTGCGCAACAGAAAAATCCGCGATCTGTGGGATGCCGAGGTCCGCTACCATTTCGACAATGGCCGCACCGAAAAGACGCTCGAACTCTACATCATGAAATATCGCAATGCGCTGAAGGACGAGTTCGGCGTCAAGAGCACGCCGCTTGCCATCTGCAACATGAAGAAGCTGCGCGAGCGGCTGAACACCTATATTGCGCGCGCCGACTATACGAAAACCGGCGTGGCGACATCCATCGTCGAAAAAATCGAGCGGGCGGAGTTCAATACCGCCGGTCGCAAGCCGACTGTTCTGCTGCGCATCGCGGATTTCATTTCGGCGATGAACGGCATGGGAACGAAAGAAGAGATGCAGACCCTGTGGAATGCTGAAATCAGCACCATGAAGGGCAGAGCCCAGACCACGATCATCTCCTACATCACCAAATATCGCAACGCCATCCGCGAGGCCTTCGGCGACGACCATCCGATGCTGAAGATCGCCACCGGCGATGCCGCGATGTATGACGATGCGCGCCGGGTGAAGATGGAGAAGATCGCCAGAAAGCACGGCGCGCTGATCACCTTCGAAAATTACCGGCAGGTTCTGAAGATTTGCGCGGACTGTCTTTTGTCCGCCGATCCCCTGATGATCGGCATCGGTCTGATCGGCATGACCGGGCGCCGTCCCTACGAGGTCTTCACCCAGGCGGAATTTTCACCTGCCCCCTATGGCAAGGGTGTTTCCAAATGGAGCCTCCTGTTCAACGGCCAGGCCAAGACGAAACAGGGCGAAGGAACGAAATTCGGGATTACCTATGAAATCCCGGTGCTTGCCCGCTCGGAAACCATTCTGGCCGCCTATAGGCGCCTGCGCGAAAGCGGACAGGGAAAATTGTGGCATGGCATGTCGATCGACGATTTTTCGTCGGAAACCCGCCTGCTGCTCCGGGACACGGTTTTTAACCTGTTCGAGGATCTCTGGCCGAAGGAAGAGCTTCCCAAGCCCTATGGCCTGCGGCACCTCTATGCCGAGGTGGCCTTTCACAATTTCGCGCCGCCGCATGTGACCAAGAACAGCTACTTCGCCGCCATTCTCGGACATAACAACAACGACCTCGAAACCTCGCTGTCCTATATGACCTATACGCTGCCGGAAGATCGCGACGATGCGCTGGCACGGGCCAAGCGCGTCAACGAACGGACGTTGCAGCAGATGGCGACAATCGCGCCGGTTTCCCGCAAGGCATGATGCGTTAAAGTCATTTTCCGGGCGTAAAACCGCTCGGCAGCTTTACCGGAAATGCTCCGGCCGCGGATTTCAGTCCTCCGCGGCCGGCCGTTTCATTCATCAAACCCGCGCGTCACCGGAGGTGCGGTAAAGCAGCGTCAATACCGTCAGCATCAGCCCCACAAGTGCGACCGAGCCGAAAATGTAGAAATTCCACTCGGGCGCCAGACCCCGCTGCAGCACGAGGCCGCCAATCATCGGGCCGGCAATGCCGCCGAGCCGCCCGACCGCCAGCGAGAAGCCGAGACCCGTGCCGCGAATATGAACGGGGTAGAGCCGTCCCACCAGAACATTGGCGAGAATCTGCGTGCCGATGGTGCCCGCACCCGCAAGGGCGACGAAGGCATAAAGAAGCGGACCCTTGTTCACCGTCAGGGCGAAGATCGAGGCGGCGCCGATGGCAAACAGGATCGCCACGACCACCTTGACGTTGCCCTTGTCCGCAAACCGCCCGCCGATGAGAATGCCGATCGCAGCCCCGACATTGAGCATGACGGAAAAGCTGAGCGCTGAACTGATGTCATAACCCATCTTGTTCATGATGGTGGGCAGCCAGTTGACCATGCCGAAGGTGAGAAGCAGCGAGCAGAAGTGGATGCCCCAGGCATTCAGCGTCGAGAGCAGCCGGCCTTCCGAGAACAGCGCGCCGACGCCGCCCTTTTGAATTTTCGCATGCGGCACGATGCGTTGCAGACCGTAGCTGTCGCAAATGCCGTCAGCCTCCGCCTGCCGGCCCTTGCTTGCCAGCCATTCCGGCGATTCCGGCAGGAACCGCATGAAGATCGGCAGAAGAATAAGCGGCAGGCCGCCGATCAGCATCAAGGGCCGCCAGCCATAGGTCTCCAGAAGAAGGATGCCCATGACGCCGGAAATGATGCCGCCGATAAGATAACCGAGGAACGACAGGGAGTTGGCCTGCGCCCTGCGATGCGGCGGCGAAAATTCCAGCACCAGCGCGGTGACCGTCGGCAACAGTGCGCCAAGCCCGAGACCGGCGAAGAAGCGCGTGATTTCGAAGGCGAGAAAGTTCGGCGTCATGGCCGAGGCGATCATCATCGCCGAAAAGCCGGCGAGGCTGAGAAGAACCACCTTCCGGCGGCCGATGCGGTCGGCCATGGTGCCGGCAAAAAGCGCCCCCAGCAACATGCCCACCAGCGTCAGCGCGGCGGCACGCCCAACCATGGCCGGGTTGAGCGCCCATGCGCTTTCTTTCAAGAGTGCCGGTGCGACGGCGCCGTAAACGACCAGATCGTAACCGTCAAACATGATCATCAGGCCGCATGTCGCGATAACGCCGGCCGGGTTCTTCGTCCGCGCTGACGCGGCGCTCAGATAATTCGTGGACATGTTCCTCCCTTTCACGCATGAACGCGCCATCCGGTATGGATAAGCGTCTCCCGTTCCTGCGATATCCTCCGTGAGTGCCCGGCGTGCTCCACACTGATATGTGCCCTGCTCCTGTCAAGCACATATCGCCAGCATCACCCGCCTTCGATTAAATGTTGCATTTGCAAAAATTGCAAATGAAATATTAACAAATGCCAGGCGCACCGCGCCGACGAAATTTTAGCCAGGCCCCAGCCCGGAAATCGTCGACAGCGTCGGCGTCCAGCTCAAAATATGAATGCGGTTATAAACACCGTGAATGACGAATGGATCGGCATCGCTGAAGGCGATGACGTCTTCGATGGAGCGCGCCTGCGCAATAATGAGGGCGGCGGATGGGCCTTCGGCAATCGCGCTCATCGGGCCGGAGACAAGAATCCTGAACCCTTCGGCCATCGCCTCGCCATTGCGCAGATGGGCCTTGTGAGCCTCTATCTGCGCCGCCCGTTGCGCGGCCGCGGCAGGATCGCTTTCGGCGAAACGCACGTAAAGCCGGGTTCGGTCGCTCCCGCCGCTCATCGGGCGAGCACGAAATCGTGGTTCACCGACCAGAACCAGTCGCCGATGAAACCCAGGTCCCGCGCCTTCTGCGCATCTTCCACCCGCTGGAAATCGGCGAGCAGACTTTCTTTTACCCCGAAGACCGCATCCGAACGGATATAGGGATCGTCGGGATCGAAGATATGAGTAACGAGCGTAGTGAAGCCTTCGGCCGAAACGATATAGTGCAGATGCGCCGGCCGGTAGGGATGACGCCCCATGGCGCGCAGCAGCTGCCCGACCGGACCGTCATCCGGGATCGGATAATATTTCGGCTTGGCGGCCCGGAACCAGTAGCGCCCGTCCTCGCCGGTGATGAAGACGCCCCGCAGGTTGAAATCGGGCTGGATGCCCTTCTGCTGCACGTCATAAAAGCCTTCGTCATTGGCCTGCCAGACATCGATACGCGCGCCGGCGACCGGCGCGCCGTCTGTATCGAGAATACGGCCGGTGACCACCATATCCTCACCCTTGCCATCGAGGCAGATATTCGCACCCATCGGCATTTCCGGTGCATCCGCGACATGGAAGGGGCCGAGAACGGTCGATTCCGACGCGCCGCTCGGCTTGCGATGGTTGATGGCGTCGACCAGCATGGAGACGCCGAGAATATCGGAAAACAGGATCCATTCCTGCCGCCATTCATTGCAGATCTGGCCGACCTCGGTGAGAAAATGAATGGCCTTCATCCACTCCTCCTCGGTCGGTTCGATTTCCTTCACCGCCTCGTGCAGCTTGCGCGTCACCACCGCCATGATTTCCTTCAGACGCGGATCGTCACAGTCGCGCATCCGCGCGATCACGGTTTCAGCCGAACGCTCCTCAACGAAGTAGCCGTCATCATTGCTTATCTTCATATCCATCGTCTCCTCCTCCCATCACTCCGGCCGCGCGCCCTCGAAGGCGCGTTGCAAAAGGTCGCGGATCGCAGTTTTTTCAATTGGCCGCGGGCACCAGTAAGGATTGGCCGTTGCAAGCTCCGCCATGCGGTCGAGATCGCCCGCCCGGACCCCGAGAGCCGAAAGGCTCGACGGCGCGCCAAGCCGGGCGGCAAAATCGTAGAGCCCTGCCCCGGCCCTGCCGCCTACAAGAGCGGCAAGCGGCGCAAGCAGATCCGGCACCGCCTGTTCCACATAGGCGATGGTGTGCGGCAGAAGCACCGCATGGGTTTCCGCGTGCGGCAGATCGAGACTGCCGCCCAGCGTATGGCAAAGCTTGTGATGCAGCGACATGCCGACGGCGCCAAGCACCGTGCCGCACAACCACGCACCATAAAGCGCGGTCTCGCGTGCCTTTACATCCTGCGGCCCAGCCTTCACGCCGGGAAGCGCCTCGATCATCGCCCGCAGCCCCTCAATCGCCATCAGGCTGGCGATGGGATTACGGTCCTGCGCGTAAAGCGCCTCCGCCGCATGCGCCATGGCGTTCAGCCCGCTCGTCATGCTTATGGCGACCGGCAACCCAAGCGTCAGTTCCGCATCGTAAATCACCACTTCCGGCAGGATTTCCGGCCCGCGCATGGTGGTCTTCACCCCGTTTTCCGTCTGGCCGAGAATGGACGTCACCTCGGAGCCGGCATAGGTGGTCGGAATGACGATCTGCGCCGCATCGGTACGCAGCGCAATGGCCTTGCCGAGACCGGTGGTGGAGCCGCCGCCGAGCGCCACAACGCAATCCGCACTGGCGGCGCGATAGGCTTCGACCGCGTTTTTCGTCACCTCGACCGGCGTATGCATGGCCGCATCGCAGAAGACACCCACGGCAAGCCGGCCGAGCCGGCCGGCAAGCGCCTCCGCGTCGCCCTTCTGCTGCGGCGTGGAAAGCACCAGCGCCCGCGACAGGCCGAGGCGGCGGATTTCCTCCGCCACGCCCGCCGAGCTGCCCGCGCCGAAGACGATGCGGGCGGGAGCGGCCATATAGACGAAGGGCTGCATGGTTCAGCGCCCGTCGAGCTTGAACAGGCGGCGCGCATTGGTGCGGCCGATCTTTACCCGGTCCGCCTCGGCGATGGTCGTCGCGTTGAACCAGTCGGAGGCATGGTCGATATTCTCGAAGGGCCAGTCCGTGGAAAACAGGATGCGATCCGCACCGATTTCCAGAATGGCGTCGATCAGCGTCTGGGTGCGGAAATTGCCCGAGGTGGTGATGTGGAAATTCTCGTTGAAATAATCCACGAAACGGCGCTTGGCCGGATAACGCGGCGGCAGCTTCACCCAGGCATTGCGGTGGTCGATACGCCACATCATGTAGGGCAGGCCTTCGCCCATATGGCCGAGAATGATGTTGAGACGCGGATGCTCATCGAACAGGCCGGACGCCATCAGACGCAATGCGTGCACAGCCGTTTCCTGCGCAAAAGCCCAGGTGGGGCCGAGCAGCCAGGGATGGCCGTCATAGATGCGCGAATCCTGCGGCAGCGGGTTGCGCGGATGCAGGTAGAAGGGCACGTCGAGCTTTTCCACCTCGCCCCAGAAGGGGCGATATTGCGGCAGGTCGTAATAAAGCGGCGTCTGGCCATCACCCTCCTGGCTGAAACCGTTGACGAGCGCGCCGACGAAACCGAGATCGTTGACGCAGCGCTGAAGCTCCTCAGTCGCCGCGTCAGGGTCCTGCAATGGCAGGGCTGCGAAGGCGAGGAAACGATCCGGCCGCCGGGCGCATTCTTCGGCGAGAACGTCATTGGCGCGGCGCGCGATCTCGATCGCCTTCTTCCTGTCGGGAATGGCCTGCACCGCCGGCGCATTCAGCGACAGGATCATGGTTTCGATGCCATGCGCATCCATCAGCTTCAGGCGCGTATCCTGAATGTCGAGCAGGCGGTGCTGCAGTTCCTTCCAGTAGTCGCCGGGTACGAACCCGGCCGAATCCTGAAGCGTTTCAGGGATTGCGAAATGCTCCTCGAGAGCGACCTTGCCTTGCATGTTATTTCCTCCGAATTCACTCTTTGATTTGCCGTCTGAGAGGCGATCAATATTGGCCCTTGGGTTCCAGCCCGAGCATGCTCTGGCCGATCATGGTGCCCACGGCGTCCCAGTTCATGCTGATATGACGGCCGACCGCATTCGCATCCCGCCACGCCCGCTGCACCGGGTTGGAAAGGTCGAGCCCGACGCCGCCGGTGGAATCGTTGAGCGCCTGCACGGCGCGCAGGGCGAGAGACACCGCAAAGGACTGGCCGCGACGACTGAGAAGGCGGTCATCCACCGTAAACTCCGCTCGGCCTTCGATCCTTGCCTGCGAGAGCGCCTGTGCCCGGGCAACATCGCGCAGCAATATTTCGCAAGCCGCATCCACGCTCGCCGCTGCTTCCGCAACGCGCAGCTGGATGGTCGGAAATTCGGCCATGCGATTATTGCCGCCCGCCACCGCACCGCGCGTCACCCGGCCGCCGACGTGATCGACATAAGCGGCAAGCGCGCCTCTGGCCGCACCGACGCCTGCCGCCGCGAGACAGGAAGGAATGCCGGTCAGAAGCGGCATGTTGAACAGGCCTTCCTCCGCATAATAATGCCCGCCGGGCGTCTTTCCGCTGGTCGCGTCCGGAAAGGTCAGAACCCGGTGTTCGGGAACGACGACATCGTCGAGAACGAGCGTCTTGGACCCCGTGCCGGCCAGTCCCACCACGTGCCAGGTGTCTTCAATCACATATTGCCCGGCGGGAACGAGCAGGAAGGCCGGAACCGGCTTGCCCTCGCCCTGCGGCGGCAAAATGGCGGCGCAGAGGGACCATTGCGCGTTTTCGCAGCCCGAGGCGAAGGCCCATTTGCCGCTCAGGCGATAACCGCCATCGGCGAGCTCCGCCATCTTCACCGGCGCATAGGAACCGCACAGCAGCGCATCGGGGTTTTCACCCCAGACATCGGCCTGCGCCTCTTCCGGAAACATCGCCAGCAGCCATTGATGGGCCGACAGCAGGCCGGCGACCCAGCCGGTCGACGCACAGGCGGCCGAAAGCTCGATATTGGCCTCGACCAGCTCGGCGAAATCTCCGCCCTTGCCGCCGAAGGCGCGGGGTTTGACGATATCGAAATAACCGATGCCGCGCAGCGCCTCGATGTGGCTGGCCGGAACGCGCCGGGCCTCTTCCGTCTGTTTGGCGCTCGCCCGGAAAAGATCGGCTATGCCGGTAACGCGGCTTGCGAGGCGGGCACGCGGGTTCGTTTGCGCCGGCAGCGGCGCATGGCTCATATCGTTCATGATTGTCTCCTTCCGGACTTTACTGGCCGGATGTTGCTGGCCGGAGGTTATCCCGCCGGGATTATCTGGGCGGCAATGATCAGGCGGGCAGGCTCGCGGGGCTTGCGGCGCAATATTGGGCGTTTTCGTAAAGCAGCGGCCGTGTCGTCTCGCTGACATCGGCCGAAACAACCTGCCCAATGAAGACGGTGTGGGTTCCGTAAGGCATGGCCGCAACCCGGCGGCAGGCGATGGCGGCATGGGCCGTGGGCAGATAGAGAACGCCATTGTCGTGGCGCTGCCATTGACCATCTCGGAAACGCTCTTCCGGCGACACCTTGCCGCTAAAGGCATCCGACAGGGCAATCTGATCCTGCGTCAGCACATTGACGATGAAATCTGGCCGGCACAGCAGCAGTTCATGCAGCAGGGTGCGATTGTTCAGGCAAACCAGCAGGGACGGCGGCTCCATCGAAACCGAGGTGACGGCCGTTACCGTCATGCCGTGATCGCGCTGATCACCGGAAGCACGGGCCGTGATAACCGTCACAGTCGCCGGGAAACGGCGCATCGTCGAACGGAAATTCTGACCGACGCCTTCAGGCGCAAGGCTGCTCAGGCCAAACAATGCTGATGTCATGAGATCCTCCCAAATCCTGCATTCTTATTTATTTGCATTTGCAATGTTTGTCAATGCAAATGTTTTTCGTCATTTTTTGTGAAGGGGAGAACGCCGCATTCCCCCGTCTTATGGGGCGAAGCTATTGAAACGGATGGATTGTGCCGGTACAGCCGATAGGCGCACATCAGCATCTGCGCAGATGGTTCTCAAACGGGGATTTGCTCGTGTCCTATCAATTCACCGATTCGGTACCCTACCTGCTCAACTGGGTGGGCGTTCGGCTTGGCGAGCGCTTTTCCGTAAGACTGGCCTCCTATGACATCACCCTGCCGATGTATCGCGTGCTGGCGACGCTGCGGCAGCAGGAGAGCAAGACGCTGACCGAGCTTTCGGACATGGTGTCGGTGGAGATTTCCACGCTGTCCCGCCTCGTGGGGCTGATGGTCCGGCGTAACCTCGTCAGCCGCGAACGGCCGCTCGACAATGCGCGCATCGTGCGCATCACCCTCACCCCGAAGGGCGAGGAACTGGCCGATGAACTCATGCCCATCGCCGCCATGTTCGAAAAAACCGCGATCGAGGGCCTCGATCCGGCTGAAGTGAAGCTCTTCAAAAGCATCCTGCGCCACATCGGCCGCAACATTGCCGGCCTCTGACGCCGATAGCCGGCAAACTAGCTCTCGAGCTGTAACCGACCGGAATCACCGCCCGCCCGACAATCTTCCGTGCAATGTACTTGCAATAACCGGTTCCTATCCCTGCGAACGTCACCGCAGAAAGGAATTTCCATGTCCAACAGATCGTCCCTTGCAGTCCCGGCAGCAATCTTCCTTATCGCCGGCGCATCGATACTGCTCACGGCCTGCGCCTCGACTGTCATGAAAAGCTATATCGGCGCACCCATCACCAGCGTGATGCTGGACTATGGGCCGCCGGACAATATCTACAGTCTGGGTCCCGGCCAGCAGGCCTATCAATGGCGGAAAAACAAGACGCAGGCTGTCGCCGGATCGTCGAGTGGCGAGGTGCGGACAACACGGCGTGGCGAACGTTACGAAGTGTCCGAAACGCCGGCTTATATCGAGCGCATCGACTGCTTCTACACCTTCTACACCCGCAATTCCGGGGCCGAATGGTATGTTACGAGCTTCCGGCAACCTTCGCTCGAATGCGAATGACCGATCCGGGTTTCAAATTTCGGTCCGGTTCCGCATGTTTTGCGCCCCGCCCCTTTTCACCGCCGCTTCCAAGCCGAAAGCGGCGGCGTTCTTTTGAGAATTCTCCCTGGAATCTGTCATGGGAAGGGCCGATCAGAAGCGATAATTCAGGCCGGCCTTGATGACATGATCGCTGACATCGGTTTTCGATTTGCCGCTGGCGGTCGTCGTGGCCACATTTCCGGTGCTCACATAATTATATTCGAACTTCGCCGACAGGCCGCCGCCGAAACTCTGTTCGACGCCTGCCCCGACCAGATAGCCCTGTTTCCAGCCATCGGGACCTGTCACGCCGTTTCCGTCCTTGAACTTTGTCGTGGTCAGGCCGGCGGTGCCGTAAACCAGCGTCTGGTCGAGCGCCACGCCGGCCTTCATCTTGGCCGCGCCCCGGAAACGCTCCCGCAAACGACCGTTCGGCACACGCGCCTCATTCCCGAGATAGGACCCTTCGAGTTCCGCACCGACCACGCCGGAACCGAACTGGAAGTTATAACCGGCCTGAACACCCCCCGTCAGGCCGCGGCCGCTGGCCAACGGGTTGAATTTCGGGGAAGCGACGCCACCATGCACACCCACATAGGCCCCGCCCCAGGAGAAGGCCGGCGGACTGCCATAATCGAAGGATTGCTGCGTATTGTAGTTGGTGAGATCGGCGGAATGGGCATTGCCTGCAACCGCGACGGCGATGGTCACGGCGACAAGCGATTTCTTGACGATCGACATGAATGACTCCAGACGAAACCGATGCGCCATCTTCTGGCGCAGCCAAGTTTCAGTTCGCGTTGAAGAACCGGAAACCGGCTCCCGTTTGTCTGCTGCGCCGACCGACATGACGTGCGGATGCGTTCAGCAGATAAGGGGATTTTCCCCGCGAGAATTACGCCTGCATTGCATGGAACGAATTTTATTCGAAATTATTTATTTAAATAAATAAGTTAGGTAAATTTCCTTAACCAAATCGTAAGAAATTTCATTATCACAACGCGGTCGTAGTGCCTTTCGAACCTATCGATCGAATTTCGAGCCGGACACAAAAGCCGGGATTGAGATCGACGAACAAAACACGGCCGCAATGAAGCTCCGCCGCCTTCTGGACCAGATTTAACCCAAGGCCTGCTCCGGGCGAGTTCGTGTTGATGCGGTGAAACGGCTCGAATACTTGCGCGCGCTCCGGGACAGCTATGCCCGGCCCTTCATCGCAGACCTCGATGGCCCCCGCCGGATCGACCCGGATCGCAATTGCGCCCTTGCCGCCGGCATGGTCTATCGCGTTGCGCACAAGATTGACGACCGCCATCTCGATAATCGACGTCTGCACCGTGAAGACGACTTCGCCCTCGCCTGGCTCGAAATCGAATTCATATCCGGCATCCATCGCAATCGGGGCGAGGTCGGTCGCGATACGCTCGACAAGCTTGTTGAGATCGCGCGGCTCCGCCGGCAGTTTCACCGCACCCACCGCCTGCATCTCCAGCAGCTGATGGGCAACGCGCGTCAAGCGGTCGATATCGGCCCTGATCTGACGGCTCAGCGCGTCATCGGGCAAGAGGTCGGCTCTGGTGCGTACGATTGCGATCGGCGTCCTCAGCTCATGCGCCGCATCGGCAAGAAAGCGGTTGCGACGATTATATCCGTCATCGAGCCTCGACAGCGCGACGTTGAAGGCATCCACCAGCGGGATGATTTCAAGGGGAACTTTCGAACGGTCGATACGCTCGGACCGGTTCTCGAAATCGATGGACTGCGCCTGTTTGACGGTTTCCATCAGCCCGCTCAAAGAGCGGCCGACCGCCCGCGGGGTCACGAGCAGTGTCGCGATACCTGTCAGGATCAGCATGGGCACGACGGCGATGAGAATGATGAAGCCCAGCGCCGGTAGCACGGTCAGCCAGCGGATGGAGCCCTCGGCATCCTTTTCCAGATCCAGCTGAACATTGACCCAGATACTCAGCCCGTCATTGGGAATTCCTTCCTCCGTCCCGGCAATGAACTGAAGCCGCCCGGCGGCTGTATCGCGGTTTTCAACGGTCGCGCGGAGCGTTCCGGCCGCCTCCAGACGCGCACGGTCAAAACTCCGGGGAAACACCGCCGACAGGGCGGGCGGCGGGACCGCGCCATATTGAAAGACGGGGGCATCGGCATCGCGCACCACAAACCAGAGATTCGGATAGCGCCGTTTCAGCTCCGCCAGCTCCGGCGTCGCCGAGAGTTGCGGCCTGCCCTGTTCGTCCTTCGTCACGCTCTCCGCGACGATGCGGGCAGCCTCTTCATTCGCACCTTCGAGCCGCGGATCGATGATCCATATCCAGCCGATGAGAAGGATGACAAAAAGGACGAGCAGGAACGCCTGCAATGCGAAAAGGCGCTTCATCAGCCCCCATCGCAGGGATCGATTGCGCTCCTGTCTCATGTCTTCAACCGGATGAGATAACCGATATTGCGCACGGCTCTTATTTCCACCGTGGCTTCAGCCTGGGCCAGCTTCTTCCTGATACGGGAAATATGCGCATCGAGAGCGTTGGACTCGATCTCGTCATCGAGCGTATAGACCGCCTCGATCAGGTTCGACCGCGTAACGATGCGGTTCGGACGCCGCATCAGCGCCTCCAGCACCAGATATTCCCGACGCCGCAACTCGATGATTGAGCCGGCAATGCTGACCTCATTGCTGCGCGGATCGATGCTCAGATTTCCGAAATGCGCATATTTGTCGGAAAGAGAAGGGCCGCGTCTATGGAGAGCCCTGAGGCGGGCGAGCAGCTCCTCGATTGCAAAGGGCTTGGCAAGATAATCATCCGCTCCGGCATCCAGCCCGTCGACGCGGTGATCGACACTTCCAAGCGCCGTCAGAACAAGGATCGGCACGGAATGCCTGCTCCGGCGAAGCGAAGCCACCAGGTTCAGCCCCTCGCCATCGGGAAGACGGCGATCGAGGACCAGAACATCGTAAGACCCGTCCCGCGCAAGGGCGTCAGCATCGCTGATGGTGCTGACATGATCGGCAAGCACATCGCGCCGGCGCAGGGCTTCAAGAAGCGCGCGCGCCATTTCGGGTTCATCCTCAAGAAGCAAGATTCGCAATGACTTCCCCCAGAGATGGATTCTTGCCATCCCCACCACTGGTCGAAAAATGTTGCAGCTACATTGCAGGAGGGCGGGCAGACAATTCGTCTTCTACCACCTTACAGCACATAATCCGACGGCATTGCGTGCGTTTCCTGTACCCGTGTCTCGCATAAAACCGGTCAAGCTCACGCTGCTGCGGCTTCTCACCGACGGATCGGCGATGCGGTCGCCGCACGTAATACCCATGCGGCGATCTACGATGCGCTTCGTCCGGCAAAGGATATTTGAGACCGGCGTTCCCGACAGAGGCAGAACAAATCCGCCTCCGTCGCGACAGGAATGCGGGATCGGCAGCGGCCTCAAGCCTGAATCAAGGCAATGCCCCGGTTCTTGAACCCCAGCGTCACATCGCTCGCCGCCGGCAGGCTGGTCTCCACGGCATGGTCGACGATGAAAAGCGTACCGATATCGGTTTCCACCTCATATTCGACGTGACCGCCGAGATAGGCACTGTGCAGCACCCGTCCGGCAAGCCCCGGCCCGCCCGGTTGTCCGATGGAAATCGAGCCGGGGCGGACCGCAAGCTCTGCGGGACCCGGCCGGGCGTTGCGGGCCGCGACCCGATGATCGATTCCCCCGACGCGGATCAGCGCATCGGCGCCCTCAACGCCAATGACCTCGCAACCGACGACATTCGCCTCGCCCATGAAATCGGCGATGAAGGCGGAGGCCGGGGCCTCGTAAAGGTCGCGTGGCGCACCCGACTGGGCGATTTCGCCGTCCTTCATCACGATGATCCGGTCGGAAACAGCGAGCGCCTCATCCTGATCATGCGTCACGTAAACCGCGGTGAAACCCAGTCGCTGCTGCAATTCGCGGATTTCGGTGCGGACCCGGCGGCGAAGGCGGGCATCGAGATTGGAAAGCGGCTCGTCCAGCAGCAGCACCTGGGGCTCGAGCACCAGAGCGCGCGCGACCGCGACGCGCTGCTGCTGGCCGCCGGAAAGTTCGGCAGGCAGGCGATGCCCCATGCCGGCAAGACCGACGAGCTTCAGCCCCTCTTCCGCTTTCTCCCGCGCATCCGCCTTACGCAGCCCGGAGGATTGCAGGCCATAGGCGACATTGTCGAGCGCCGTCATGTGCGGGAAAAGCGCATAGGACTGGAAGACCATCGAGACATCGCGCTCATTGGCGGGCAGCATGGTCACATCCTTGTCGCCGATGAGGATGCGGCCGGAGGTCGGATGTTCAAGACCCGCCAGCATGCGCAGCGTCGTCGTCTTGCCGCAGCCGGAGGGACCGAGCAGGGTTACCAGCGTGCCGGGCTCGATGGTGAGCGACAGGTCGGGAATGGCGGTGAAGGCGCCGAAGGTCTTGCGGACATTCTGAAAGGTGACGGAGCCGGGCTTTACGGAAATCATGCGGTTTTCTCCTGAGCGAGAGGAACGGAGGAAGCGGAGGGCAGGCCGGCGACGCGGTTTTCGCGCCGTAGGCGTCGCTCGCCGACAATGAGCTGGAAGCCTGTGATGACGGTGATCATGACCACGATCAGCATGGAGGAATAAGCAATCGCCACCCCATATTCGCCGTTCTCGACAAGGCCTACGATATAGGAGGTCGCCATGTTGTATTCGGCGCTGACGAGGAAGATGACGGCGCTGATGGAGGTGATGGCGCGCACGAAGGAATAGACCAGCGCGGCAGTGATCGCGGGCCTCAAGAGCGGCAGGATGACCTTGCGGATGGTGCGGAAACTATTGGCCCTCAGCGTCAGCGAGGCCTCGTCGAGGCTCTTGTCCAGCTGGCTCATCGCCGCAATGCCGCCGCGCACGCCGACCGGCATGTTGCGGAACACGAAGCAGGCGATCAGGATCAGCGCCGAGCCTGTCATTTCCACCGGCGGCAGGTTGAAGGCCATGATATAGCTGACGCCGATGACCGTGCCGGGAATGGCAAAGCTCATCATCAGCGCGAATTCGAAGAGGTTTCGTCCGGCAAATTTCTGCCGCACGATGATATAGGCGGTCAAAAGACCGACGGCGGCGGTCAGCGGTGCCGAAACCAGTGCGATCTTCATGGTCGTCCAGAACGAGTTCCAGGCCACGCCGGTCCAGGCAATCGAGCCATTGGAGAAGCTAATGGAAAAGGCGCGGACGTAGTGGTCTAGGGTCAGGGAATTGTCGAGACCCCATGTCTTCACGAAACCGCCCACAAGGATCATGCCATAAACGACGATGGTGAAGACCATCCACGGCACCACGACGGCGTGAACGCCGATGGAAAGGCCGCGCGGCAGGGCGATATGCGCGCCGCTGTCGCCCTTGCCCGTCACCGTCGCAAAATTCTTGCCTGCCAGCCAGAAACGCTGGGCAAGGAAGGCCGAAAGCGTGAAGCACAGCAGGATGATCGCCAGAACTGCGGCGCGCGACGGATCGTTCTGCGAACCGACCACGGCGAAGAAGATTTCCGTCGACAGCACGCCATGCGTGCCGCCAAGCACCAGCGGATTGCCGAAATCCGCCATGCTCTCGATAAAGCCGATGAGGAAGGCATTGGCGAGACCGGGTTTCATCAGTGGCAGCGATACCCGCCAGAAGGTGCGCCAGCGGTCGGCGCGCAGCGTCTGCGAGGCTTCTTCCATCGACGGGCTGACACCTTCGACCACGCCGATCAGCACCAGAAACGAAATGGGCGTGAAGGAAAGGACCTGCGCGATCCAGATGCCGGTCATGCCATAAAGCCAGCGGCCCGGCTCGATGCCGAAGAGATAGGAAAGCCACTCAGTGACGACACCGGCGCGACCGAAAAGCAGCGTCAGGGCAAGGCCGATGACGAAAGGCGGTGTGATGATCGGCAGAACCGTCAGAAGCCGCAGGCCCTTCTTGAAGGGAAAGCGCGTGCGGGTGGCGATCAGCGCAAAGCCAAGACCGAGCACGGTCGAACCAAAGGCCGTCATCAGCGCCAGAAACAGCGTCCGCCAGGCAACGCCGCAACGCTCTTCGCCGGCCACGCAGCCAAGGCTCCAGATGCCGGGATCCTGAATATTGCGGATGAAGCCATCGGCATTGAAGGAGCCGTCGAAATCCTGAACGGAGGCGACCAGCATGCTACCGATCGGATAAAAGACAAAAACCGTGACGAGGAAAACCAGAACGGAAATGGCGCCGACGACGAAGGCGTCGCCTTTCATGACGCCGCGCTCGGCAAGGCCGAAGGCGAAAAGCAGCACGAAGACGAACGACATGACGACGGCCCCTGCCCCCATGGAGGGCTGGCCATCGGCAAGCATGCCGAGGAGGTTTTCGCTCACCGTCCAGCTCCAGCCGGTAAAGCCGATGGCCAGCCCCTGCAAGGCGAGGAAAACGAGCCCGGCAGCGCCGATGACGGCAAGCAGCCCGCCGCGCCGCATCGGATCACGGATGGACCGGACAAGGCATGCGGCGAGGAAAAAGACAACGACGCCGACCAGCCATGGTTTTCCATAGGACAATATTTGCAGCACACCGGGCGCATTGCTGGCGGAAGAGAAAAAGCCGGACAGCCAGCGGAAGCTGAAAAAGCCGCCTTCGATGCGATACCAGGGGAGAAGAATGAGGGCAAAAGCCCCGAGCGCCAGGACGATGTCCAGCCTGCGATTGCCACGTGTCATGGCCGACCTCGCTTGTTTCATGCCGATGAAAGAGTGGCGGACACCCCGGCTTAAAAAGCCGGGATGCCTGTCGCCGGAGTTAAGATCAGTGGTTCAGATCAGTTCGCGACAGCACCGACCTCGCGGTCCCAGCGTTCCAGCAGCGCCTTGCGCTTGGCCGGGTCGCCATAGGTCTTGAAGTCGTAGTCGATGAGCTTGATGTCCTCGAACTTCGGTGCTTCCTTCGGCACTTCCGCTGTCTTGTTGGAGGGAAGCTGGAAGGACTTGGCGTCCTTCATGCGCGACTGCACTTCCGGCTTCAGCGCCCAGTCGTACCAGGTCTTCGCATTGTCGAGGTTGCGTGCGCCCTTGATGATCGACATGGAGCCGATTTCATAACCTGTACCTTCGCAGGGCGCGATGGACTTGACCGGGAAGCCTTCCGCCGTCTGCGCCACCGCATCATGCATGAAGACGATACCGAGCGCCGTTTCGCCGCGCGCCGCCGCCTTGACCGGTGCCGAGCCGGACTTGGTATATTGCGAGATATTGGCGTTGAGCTTCTTCAGATAATCAATCGCCTGATCCTCGCCCATGATCTGCACCAGTGACGCGAGCGCCGTATAGGCGGTGCCGGACGAATTCGGATTGGCGATCTGGATTTCGCCCTTCAGTTCCGGCGCCAGCAGGTCGGCCCAGCACTTCGGCTCCTTGTAACCCTTCGACTTGAAGATTTCCGTGTTGTAGCCCCAGCCCAGCGCACCGGCATAAACGCCGACAGTCCTGTAACCCGTGCTTTCGGCCTGCTTCACGGCCCAGTCCTGCAACTGGTCGAGCATCGGCGACTTGTATTCCAGCGTCAGGTTTTCCGAGGCCGCCTGCATATGCGGATCGCCGGTGCCGGCCCACCAGATATCGGTCTTCGGGTTGCGGGCTTCCGCGCGCACCTTGGCATAGGTCTCGCCCGAAGACAGGCGCACCATATTGACCTTGATGTCGTGCGACTTTTCAAAATCGCCCTTCATCTGTTCGCAGATGACGACATCGGCCGAGCAGATGAGGTTCAGTTCGCCCGCCGCCTGCGCGGAAACGGCGCTGAGTGCCGTGCCGGCAAAAAGCAGGGTGGAAAGTATCGTCAGTCGCATGGTTATCCTCCTGTAGCTTGCGTCTGAATTCTTGGGCCGCGCGCAGACATGGCGCTGCCGGTCGCGGCACTTTGCGGCGCGCGCGCTGTCTTTTTCGGGATGTTGGTTTTGGCCCTACTGGGTCTGGGTCGGGTGGATTTCGCTGTCGAAGCGGCTCAATAACCGACTTCGCTCTTCCGGCTGTCCGAAGGTGGCGAAGTCATAATCCACCATCTTGATCATCGATATGTCAGGCGCCGTCAGCGGCAATGTCGCCCGGGCGTTGGAAGGCACCTGATTCTGGCCGGCCGCGGCCCCTGTTGCCTGCCCTTCCGGGCTCAGCGCAAATTCCACGAAATCCTGCGCAAGGGCCGCGTTGCGATTGCCCTTGACGATGCTGACAGCCCCGATTTCATAACCGGTGCCCTCGCACGGCGCGACGATCACCAGCGGAAAACCTTCGATCTTCTGGGTCACGGCATCGTGCATGAAGGAAATACCGATCATGATCTCGCCCCGCGCCGCCGCCTTCACCGGTGCAGCACCAACCTTGGTATAGCTCACGACGTTCTGGTTGAGCTTCGCCATGAACCCGAAAGCTTCCTCTTCGCCAAAAAGCTGGACGAGGGTGGCCAGCATGGTGAAGGCCGTGCCTGAATAGTTAGGATTGCCGGTCAGGATATGGCCGCGATAGACATCCTTCGCCAGATCCTTCCAGCAGATCGGCGCCGGCAGATTGTTCTTCGCGAGCAGTTCCGAATTATAGGCGAAGCCCAGCGCGCCGGCATAAATTCCCGCAGACCGCGATCCCGACATCACCGAGAAATTCTGCGCCCAGGGCAGCAAATCCTGCTGGTGGGCGGGCCGGTATTCATCCAGCAACCCTTCAGAACCCGCCTGCAAATGGGTATCGCCAGTACCGCCCCACCAGACATCGACAGTGGGATGGGATCGTTCGGCACGAATCTGGTCGAGGATTTCGCCGGTGCTCTTGCGCACCATCGAAATCTCGAGACCGGCCCTGGCTTCAAACGCCCGCTGCATGGTCAAGCACCAAGCCTCGTCGACGCCGCAAAGGACGTTCAACTTCGGCTCGGCCATGCCATGCCCTGCGCCGCACAGCCATAGGGCCATGCTCGCCGCAAGTGCGGTCAATGCTTTCAATTAAGCCTCCCTGCCCGGAACCTCCCCGTTCCAGTCTCCACCTACAGCATGTCACATCCTGTCCGCACCGCAATCGAAGAATGGTTACCAATCTTTCACCGCACCGCCGAAGAAGATTACAGATATTACAATTATGACAGGGGAGATAACCAGCGAGCCTTTGAAGATCGTCGCCGCCGCGCCTATGATGATGGCGGGAGGAAGTGCAGTGCTAAATCAGAAGGTTCGCATTCTGATCGTCGAGGACGATCCGGATATGGCCGAGCTCATCTCGGACCTCATCGAGGCGGAGGGCTGGCTGCCCACCTGCGCGCGCTCCGCCGAGGAGGCGGACGAGATATTGGCAAGGGACAGGATGCAGCTTGTGCTCGTCGATCACAATCTGCCGGGAACGTCCGGACGCACCTTCGCCCAGCGGCTGCGCAGCCAGATCGACATCGGCATTGTCATGGTCACCGCCGCCGGCAGCGCCGCCGACCGGGTTCTCGGGCTTGAGACCGCAGCCGACGATTATGTGGTCAAGCCCTTCGAACCCATCGAACTCACGGCCCGGATCAAAGCCGTACTGCGCCGGACGATCCCTTCGCTGAAACAGGAAAAGGACAGCGATCATGGGCGCGGGGCGCTTCGCCTCGGCGATTGGGCAATCGATCTCGATGCCCGCCGCGCCGTCTGCCTCGCGGACCGCAGCCGTACGCTGACCACCGCCGAATTCGCGCTTCTGGAAATACTGGCGGAAACACCCAACCAGCCCGTCAGCCGCTCCCAGATTCTCGACAGGCTGGGTTCGGAGAGCGACCGCTACATCGACAGAAATGTCGATGTGCTGGTGCTGCGGCTCAGACGCAAGATCGAGATCAATCCTGATCTGCCGCGCCATATCAAGACGCGGCGCGGCAAGGGTTATGTTCTGCACACCGATGAGGGCGAGCTTTCCCCGTGATCAGCCGCTCCTTCCTTTCCTCCATCGCCTTTCGCCTGCCCTTTGCGATCGTCTTTACCTGCCTCCTCGTCTTCAGCCTTTCCGCCATCGCCATTTACGGCCTGCAGCGGGCCCGCGATGAAATGGCGGCCTATGGGTTGCAGGCCTTTTCCAGTCTCGCCAAGGCGTCGCTGGTCTCGCGGCAGGTCTCCGATCTCGTCTCCAGCGCACCGTTCCTGATGAATGCCGCCTCGCCCTATCGCGTTTCCAGCGAAAGCCGCTCGGTGGTCCAGCAGGTCGATATCTTGCTCGAAATGACAGGACCGGACAGCGGCGAGCGGATCACCCGTGGCTTTGCCAGCGAACGCATCGTCGAACTCCTCCAGATCATCCGGGAACAGACGCTCGATCTTGCGAAGGATGCCGATGCGGCACAGGGCCACAAGGCGGAAGCGGCAGCGGCGCTCGGCGAAATCGCCACAGGTCAGGGCATCCTCGATCCGGAACTGCGCCGGCGAATGAACGGCATCGTACAGGCCGCATCCGCATCCGACAGCCTCTTTCAGCTTGGCGAACTGCGCCGCCGCTACGTGGCGGAAACAACGGCGCGCCAGCAGGGCTATCCCGGCGAGCGCCTGCCCGCGGCCGAACTACAGCCCTATGAGCGGGTCTTCGAAGCCCAGAGCCGTTACCTTCTGGAAATGTTCGCGATCCGCGCCTCGGTCTCCCGCCTTCACACCGTCTCGCGCGATCTTTCCCATGTGACCGAGACCCAGGGCGATGCGGTTGCGCGCAGCCTGAACGAAGACCTGATTTCGACCTCTGATGCTCTCAACCGGCTGCTGATCATTGTCGCCGTCGCCTCGCTTCTGGTTCTCATCGTGGCGATCTTCTCGATCCGCTCGGTGATGCGTGTCTCGCGCGGGATCGTGACGCTCTCCAACGGCATGAATGCCCTCGCCAAGGGCGATAAGGATGTCGGCCCGCCCTCCTATACCGGTCCCGAGACGGAGTTGATCCGGCTGCTCGATGCGTTTCGCGCCTTCCATGACAGCGTCGACCGCGTCTCGCGCCTCAGGCGCACGGCCGAAGCGGCAGCCCGCACCATCCGCTCGACCTTCCGCACCATGAATGAGGGAATTGCGCTCTTCGATCCGGCCGGCCGGCCCATCACCATGAACCGCCGCATCATCGAACTCGTCGGACGCTCCGGCTCGTCGCGAAAACTGCCGCTTCGGAGGTTTGTCGAACCGATCCCGGAAATCGACCCGGCTCTGCTGCCCTTCGATGCTGAGCCGGGGGAATTGCTCGACCGCGCGGTCCTGCGCCATCGCACCGACGATCAGCGGGTGATCGAAGTATCGATGTCACGCCAGCCGGATGGCGGCATCGTGCTGCTCGCCCGCGATGTGACCGCTCTCGATCGTCAGGAAGCGGAAGCCGTCAAAGCCCAGAGGCTTGATGGCATCATGCGCATGACCCATCAGGTCAGCCATGAGGTGGGCAACATGATCGGCATCATCACCGGCAGTCTCGGTCTTCTGGAACGGGAAGCCGGTTTCAACGATCGCCAGAAGCGGCATATCGCCCGCATCCGCAAGGCGGCGGATCGCGGCCGCTCTCTGGCCAGCAGCATGCTCACCATCGGCAGCCAGCAGCCGATTCATCCAAGCGTCATCAATGTCGCAAGCCTGCTGCGCGGCATGGCCGATATTCTCGAAATCGCCGTCGGCCCCAAATGCCGGATCGCGCTCGATATCGATGACGATCTTCCCTCGATACCGCTGGACCCGGCCCTTTTCGAACAATCCATCCTCAATCTCTGCCTGAACGCCGCAGCCGCCATGCCCGATGGCGGCCTGATTTCAATCGAGGCCGCTTCGGGCAAAGATACGCTGGTGATCGCCGTCACCGACGAGGGCGTCGGCATGACGCCGGAGGCCGTGGACAAGGCCTTCGAGCCCTATTTCACCACGCGGGGTGACCATGGCGGTGCGGGTCTCGGCCTCGCCATGGTCTACGGGTTCGTGCGCCAGAGCGGCGGCGAAGCGCATATCAGTTCCAGACCCGGCGAAGGCGCAAGGGTTGAACTGACGTTTCCGGCAAATGCCGGCCACACCTAGCGGGCAAGCTGCGCGGATTCGATCGAATCCGCCAGTATCTCCAGCCCAAGGTCGATTTCCGAATCCGATACCGTCAGCGCCGGCGCAATGCGGAAGACGCCGCCCATGCCGGGCAGCTTGACGATGTTCATGCTGAGGCCGCGCAACATCGCCTCCTGCATGATGCGCGCACCGAGTTCGAAACCCGGAGCTTTCGTATGCCGGTCAGCGACGACTTCAAGTCCGAGCAGAAGCCCGCGCCCGCGCACATCTCCAACGCATTCGAACCGCTGCTGCAGCGAGAGCAGCCCCTCCTTCAAACGGTTTCCGCGGGCAATCGCCTGTTCCACCAGCCCATCACGCGCCACCACATCGAGAACCGTTACGCCGACAGCCGCCGGCAGGGGATCGGAAACATGGGTCGTATAGAACAGGAAGCCCCTCTCGAAGGCCTTTTGCTCGATCTCGGCGCTCGTCATTACCGCCGCAAGCGGCAGGCCGGCGCCGAGCGTCTTCGACAGCGTCATGATATCGGGCGTCACCCCATCGCGCTGGAAGGCGAACATATGCCCGGTCCGGCCGACGCCGGTCTGGGCTTCATCGAGGATGAGCAGCATGCCGCGCTCCTCGCACTTTTTCTTTAGCGCAGCGAGATAACCGACCGGCAGTTCGAGGATACCGCCGCTCGACAGGATCGGCTCGGCAATGAAGGCGGCGAGATTGCCGGTCGACTGGCGATCGATCAGTTCGAAGGCATCGTCGAGTTCCGCCTGCCAGTCATTCGATCCATCGGGGTTCTTGAAGCGCGGACGATAGGCATTCGGCGCGGGAATAACGAGTGAGCCGGCCGTGGCCGGGCCATAACCCCTGCGGCCGGCGCTATAGGTGGCGGAGGCCGCAGCGCCGGTCATGCCGTGCCAGCTCTGCGCAAAAGCGACGATCTCATGCCCGCCGGTCACGAGCTTCGCCATGCGGATCGCCGCCTCGTTGGATTCAGCCCCTGTGGTCAGCAATTGCACGCGATCGAGACCCGGCGCGAGCGCCGCCAGCCGCGCCGCCAAGTCAACGACCGGGCGGGACAACATGCCGGAAAAGAGATGCGCGACCGATGCCATCTGCCGGTTGACGGTGGCGACGATATCCGGATGGGTATGCCCGAGCAAAGCGCTCATCTGGCCGGAGGTGAAATCGAGAATGGCGCGCCCATCCGCATCATAGACGAAACTTCCCTCGGCCCGTTCGACGATGATCTCCTCGAAGGCCGGTCCGTAGCGGGTCAGATGTTTATTGGCAGCCTCCCAGAAAGCCGGTTCGTCATTGAGAGAGGCGAAATTCTGCGCAAGCTTGTCCATGGCACGTTCCCCAAAAATTTATCTTACCGAAACATAACAACCCATTGCCACCTCAGTCCAATCGATAGTATTTTACTCAGATATCGATAATTTTGATATCGCCATGCTCGACCTTACCCTGCTGAAGAACTTTATCATTGTCGCTCGCGCTGGCTCCATCAGCGTCGCCGCCGCGCAGATCGGGCGCACCCAATCCGCGCTCAGCACCCAGATGCAGCGGCTGGAAGAGCTGGTCGGCCATACCCTGCTGCAGCGAACGGGTTCCGGAGTGCGCGTAACCGCGGCGGGCGAGAAGCTGCTTGCCCACGCCAGCGCCCTGCTTGCCCGGCATGATGAAATCCTTGCCGATATGGGCGAGGCGACGCTGCAGGGAACCGTGAGCCTTGGTTGCCCTGAAGATTATTCCATCGCCTTCCTGCCGGAACTGCTGAGAGGCTTCTTCGGCACCTACCCGAAAGTCGATCTGCGCATGGTCTGCGCGCCCACGACGGAATTGCGTCCCCTCCTGCAGCGCCGCCAGATCGACATGGCGCTGGTTTCGCAATCCGATCCGGATCACCGCGACGTGCTCCGCAGGGAAAGCTTCGTCTGGGTGGCGGACAGGCCGGAGCCGGATCTCATCACCAAGGATGTGCTGCCGCTGGCACTCTCCGCGCCCGTGACGCTCGATCATCGCGCAGCCTGCGACGCCATGCAAAGCGCAAATCGCCGCTACCGCATCGCCTTCGCCAGCAACAGCCTTTCCGGCCTCATCGCAATCGCGCGCTCCGGCCTTGCCATCAGCGTTCTGACGCGAACCGCAGTTCCACCAGACCTTCATATTATCGAAAGCGGATTGCCGCCCCTACCAACGATCGGCATTGCGATTGAGTTCGCCGATCCGCAGACTTCTACGGCAGCCATAGCGCTTGGGGATCACATCAGGGCTTTTCTTCCTGATCTTAGTTTTTAACCCGAAGCGACCTGTTGGTGCGCAAATCCCGCTTTTCCGCGATCTCAAGCGTTAAGAGTTGGAAGATTTGGCCGGCCATGCGTGTTTGACGGTGTATCCTGCTTTCCTAGGCCTTTAAACAGCAAAACCCCGTCGCTAGTGCGACGGGGTTTTGAGATTTGGTTGCGGGGGCTCGCAACCACCGATTCCTGCGGCTAGTCGAACAACACATTCCACCGCCCGCAGCAAAGACGGGATAGCCGCGAACTTCGAACTGGCACCCAGTGGATTGTTTTTAGACCACAGCATCGATGAGGCTAGGAGGTCATACTCGACCCGAATTGTTGTCATAGGTCCTCTCCTGGACTAATCATCCCCCGGAAAATGCAGTCGATTTCGTGAGGCAAGCGAATTCGGTGGGCATTGGTCCTGCAATGAAGCTATTAAGAATTGGAGCAACTGATTCACTCCGGTAGAATATTCCCGAACGCCTGCAGGCCGGTGTCCTTTACGTTTCGATGGACTATGCGACGTCGGCCCACAGTTGTTGCTGCGGCTGCGGCGAGGAGGTGATCGTCCCCTTCACGCCGACGGACTGGAAGATGACATTCGATGGCGAAACCATCTCGCTTCGTCCGTCGATCGGCAATTGGACACTGAAGTGCCGGTCACACTATGTGATCGACCGAAGCAAGGTGATCGAAGCAGGCCCGTGGAGTGAAGAGCAGATCGCAGCCGAACGGCGTCGAGATCGCGCCGCCAAGGCTCGCTTCTATGAGCAGCCACCAAAGGTCGAGCCTCCTGCCAATCCCGCTCCAGCGAAGCACCAACGCAGCATCTGGCAACGGATCTCGGCATGGGTAATCGGACCTAAACAATAAACCTGTGAGTTACATCGCGACGCAAGCATATCGCGTCAAAGTGTACTTTCAATCGGTCGCTTATACCTCATAAGTAAGACCGCGCGAGCCTGAAAAGGCGGGAGGTCCGCGCGGTCCGACAGTACAGCAAATCCAACCGGGAACAAACCGCGACGGGATTCGGCCAGGAAAGGAAACACCATGACCACCGCAAGTCGGTCAACACTTGTCGTCCATGGCCGCCTCGCTATGCGGGAAGCCCGGCTTGCGGCGGCGCGTGACAGTCGTCACGGCCTCCAGATCATGTCTTTTGAGCAAGCGGCTGTGCGGCTTGCCGGCGGTTTCGCCCGGCCGATTGACGAGGAAAGTCTGCGTGCGGCGATTCAGGCGGTTTTGCTAGCAACGCCGATGGGCGAGCTCGAAAGCATCAAGATGCTGCCAGGTATGATTGGCGCTGCCGCAGACACGCTTTACAAGGCATGGCGGGCAGGCATCGATCTCGCAGCTCGGGCAGGTGACCACCCGCGTCTCGCCGCCATCGCTGGACTGGAGGCCGCGGTCCTTGCTCAATTTCCGGAAGGAATGATGCGCCCAGTCGACATTGTCGCCGTTGCCAGCAGCCGTGTTGCTCACGCACCGGCGATTTTCGGCGACATCGAGATCGTCGGGCTGACGGAACTGTCTCCGTGCTGGCGTCCGCTGGTCAAGCAGCTTGCCGATCGCATCCCGGTGCGATGGACGGCCGGCCCCCGCTCAATCCCAGCCTGGCTGGGCGATTGCGGCGTCACGGTCGTCCAGGGCAGGACCGAAGGGCCGGGCGTCCATTCCATTAGTTGCGCGACCGCCTACCACGAAGCCATCGAGGCCATCCGCTGGGCGCGTGCCTTGCTCGCCTCGGGCATCCCCCCCTCCCAGATCGCCATCGCGACGGCGTCTCCCGCCGACTATGACGACCATTTCCTGGCGCTGCGCGGCGACGCCAATATCGACCTGCATTTCGTCCATGGCCTGCGGGCAGTCTCGACGCACGAGGGACAGGCGGCCGCGGCACTTGCCGACATCGTCGTGCGCGGGCTGTCGCAATCACGTCTGCGCCGCCTTGCTGCGCTGTGTCGAGAATCGGCGCCGCTGTCTGGGCTTCCAGACGGGTGGCCGCGAGTCCTGCCGAGCGATGCGCCGTTGTCGACATCTGCTGCGTGGAAACGTCTGCTCGCGCGTCTCAGGCCGGAGGACTGGCCCGATGGCACGGATCACGTACCGGCGTTGCGGGCGGCTGTTGAAATGTTGGCAAAGGGACCGGACGCCGCGCAGGAGATCGGCGAGGCATTCCTCAAAGGCCGGGCGCTGTCCATCTGGCGCAAGGCGCTGCTTGCCGGGCCTGCCGCGTCCGTAGACATCACGCTCGATGCATTGAAGCAAGACGACGGGCTGGAGGCCTGCGTGTCGGTCGGGTGGATGCCGGCAAGCGCGCTTGCCGCATCCCCTCGACGCTTCGTTCGGCTGATCGGGCTCAATTCCTCTCGTTGGCCGCGAGGGATCGCTGAAGACAGGCTGATACCAGATCACGTTATCCCGACTGCAGAGCTTGATCCTCTTCCCGTCAGCCTCGCCGATCGCAGGGATTTCGAAACAATCGTTGCGACCACCTCCAGTGAGGTCGTCCTCTCCCGCGCCCGTCGTGACGGCAACGGACGTCTGCTCGGCCGCAGCCCGTTGTTTGCCGCCTACGGCGATGAAACCTATCTGCGCCGCAACGCAATCCCTGAGCATGCCTTCAGCGAAACCGACCGACTGATGGCTCGGCCGCAGGAGTTTGCCGCTGATCCTCAGGCGATCGGCGCCCGCAGCTGCTGGCAGGACTGGCGCACGGGCGACATCACGCCTCATGATGGCATCATCCGGCCTGATCATCCGCTCATTCTCGCTATCCTCGCGCGGACCCAGTCGGCCAGTTCGCTGAAAACCCTGCTGCGCAGCCCGCTCGGCTTTCTCTGGCGCTACGCCTTCGGCTGGAAGGCGCCGCAAAGCAGCGCCGAGCCTCTCGTGCTTGATGCGCTTGCGGCGGGCAATCTCATTCACCTGGTGCTTGATCGCGCATTGCGAGCTCTCGAAACGGCCGGCGGGCTGGCTTCCGCCAGTGCATTCGCCATCGAGAGAGCCGTGGCCGAGGCTGTGGACGCGGTCGCGGTCGACTGGGAAAGCGAACGCCCCGTACCTCCCAATGTCATATGGGGCCGAACGCTCGCTGACGTGCGCGTTCTGGCTGTTCAGGCGCTTGCCTATGGCGACGCGCATCTGGCGGGCAGCCGTTCCTATGGCGAAGTGCCCTTCGGTGGGTCAGAACCCAAGTCGACGGCAGAGCTACCCTGGGATGCGAGCTTGCCCGTGACAATTCCGGACACCGGGTTTCGCATCGCCGGCTACATCGATCGGCTCGATGTTGCCGGCGACGGAAGCCGTGCGCTCGTTCGCGACTATAAGACTGGAAAGCCTCCCAAAGGCGAAATTCGGCTGAATGGTGGACGCGAACTCCAGCGCTGCCTCTATGCTTTTGCCGTGAAAGCGCTCTTGGGCGACCATGTCGCGATCAGCGCATCACTGCTTTATCCGCGCGAAGCGCTTGACCTTCAGCTCGATGATCCAGAAGCCACGCTGGCAGAGATCATCGGGTATCTCCGGGCGGCGCGAAGTGCGTTCGCGAGCGGCGCCGCTTTGCCAGGTCCTGATACCGGCAGCGATTATGACGATCTTGCGTTCGCCCTGCCGGCCAATGCCAGCGCCACATACTGCAAACGCAAGCAATCCGCCGCGACCGAGCGGCTTGGCGAAGTCGCTCAGGTCTGGGAGGCGGAATAATGAATACCATGCAAAGAATCCTGAAGGATGATGGCGCCCGGCGTAATGCCATCAGCGGACACGACCGTTCGATCCTAGTTGAGGCGGGTGCCGGTTCCGGCAAGACTGCGGTCATGGCGGGGCGTATCGCCGTCATGCTGGCCGAAGGTGTTGCACCGCGCGCCATTGCCGCAGTCACATTCACCGAACTCGCCGCGAGCGAACTCCTTTCCCGCGTCCGGGACTTCGTCACCGATCTCGCCGCAGGTCGTATTGCGCCCGAACTCCGCGTCGGGCTGCCGAACGGTCTATCGCAAGCGCAACGCGATAATCTCATCATAGCGAGCGCGGCCATCGACGAGATCACCTGCTCGACCATCCACGGCTTCTGTCAGCGTTTGATCAAGCCCTACCCGGCTGAAGCGGATATCGATCCCGGCGCCACCGTCATGGACCGCAACCAGGCCGACCTCAACTTTCTCGAAATTGTCGATGACTGGCTCCGAGAACGCTTGTCGGGCGATCAGGGTGGGATACTCGCCGAGATGGTGTTGCACAGTCCTGGCGAGACGGTTGCGCTCATGCACAAGATCGCCGAAGCGCTGCGCCGGCGCAGAAGCCTCCTCGCTCCAGCGGTAACACCGCTGGCCGACCATTTGCAGGTATTTCGCCAGGCGGCCGATGACCTGTCTGCCTTCATGCGGGCTGCCGGCGTCTGCGAGCCGGAGACCGAGGTCTACGCGGCCCGCTTTTCCGAAATGGCTACCCGCCTGCCAACTGCAGCACACGCATCAACCCCTGCAGGTCTCGTCGGACTGTTGGTCTCACGTCCTCATCCCGATCTGTGCACCAAGGCTGGCGGCTTTTCATCCTATCGCAAGAAAGGCAAATGGGCCGCGGCCGCAAAGCAGGCGGGACTTTCCAAGGCCGACGGCGACCAGCTGAATGATGCCGCAGAGGGCCTCTTTGATGCCTGCTGCGCAGCATGGACCGCCCTTCTTGAGGCTGCATCCGGCCAGGTGCTCACGGCGCTGATCGGTGAGGCGCGGCCAATCTTGGAACGCTATCGAGAGCACAAGCGCGCCAGCGCCCAGCTTGATTTCGACGACCTGATCTACGCCGCACGCAATCTGCTACGGGATCACCAGGCGGTACAGCAGGCGCTTGGACAGCGTTACGGCCGCGTCCTCGTCGACGAGTTTCAGGACACAGATCCCCTCCAGGCGGAAATCTTCTGGCGCTTGTGCGGCGATCCCGTCGACGACCCGCACGATTGGACCAGTTTCCGGATTCGCCCCGGCGCGCTCTTCCTTGTCGGCGATCCGAAGCAGGCCATTTATCGTTTTCGCGGCGCGGACGTCGGTGCTTATGTGCAGGCACGTGCGGCCTTCGCGGCACAGGATGCGGACGGCCTGGTGTCTATCTCGACCAATTTCCGCTCTCGCGCCTCGATCCTCACATTCGTCAACGAGCGCTTCGAGGCGATTCTGTCAGCGAATGGACAGCCCGGCTTCACGGCGCTCGATCCGTTCCACAATGATCGCGGCGAAGGCCTGTGCGTCGCCGCCCTCGACATCGCCGTCGCGGACGCAGACGGCAAGGCCAGCGCCGAACAGCAACGTGACGCGGAAGCCGACGCCGTGGCCGAGCTCTGCGCCCGGTTGATCGGCAGCCACCGCATCCTCGACCGAAAAAATGGTGAGGACCGGCCGTGCCAGCCTGGCGATATCGCTCTCCTTGCCCCGACCGGCGCGGACCTGTGGCGCTATGAAGAAGCATTGGAGCGGCGGGGCATTCCGGTGGCGACACAGGCTGGCAAGGGCCTTTTCCGCCGGCAGGAGATTCAGGATCTGATTGCACTGACCCGCGTGCTGGCCGATCGCCGCGACACTCTGGCACTCGGTGCGCTGCTGCGCGGCCCACTTGTCGGGCTGAGTGAAGAAGAGCTACTGGACATCAGCTGGACGTTGCCGCGCACGAAGGACGAACCCGACCGCGTTCCCCGTCTCGATCTTGGCGTCGATCCGGCGGCGATCGGTCATCTTTTCGCTCGCGACGTTATTCAAAAGCTGCAGGCGCTTCATCGGCGCAGCAACAGCACAACACCGCACGCGCTTCTCTCGCAGGCCATAGATGTATTGCGGGTGCGTCCGATCCTGCTCGAACGACACCGCGGTCAGGCGGAACGCGCGCTCGCCAATGTCGATCTCTATCTCAGCCTCTCGACGAACTATGCCGTCCGCGGTTTGCGGGCATTCTCCGAGGCGATGACGGCGGCTTGGACCGACGAGGCGCGCGCCGTCGAAGGTCGGCCTGATGCTCAGGAAGAAGCCGTCGCGCTCTTCACCATGCACGCGGCCAAGGGTCTCGAATGGCCGATCGTCATTCCCATTAACACAATGACCGGTGTGATGGGGCCGGACAGCGCCTTGATCGACCGGCAAAACGACACTTTCTACTGCCCAATTCTCGGGGTCCCGCCGTCCGGCTATGACATCGTGCGGCAGGTGGAAAAGGACGAACTCGACCGCGAACGTGTCCGTCTCTGGTATGTCGCCGCGACGCGTGCCCGGGAGTTGCTCGTTCTTCCGCGACTCGACGTGGCGCCTTCGAAGTCGGCGTGGATCAGTATCGTCGATTTGTCGCTCGCAGCGCTTGCCACGCTGGACGCGTCGCATTTGCCGCCATATCCCGTCGTAACTGCTGGCGGCCGGAGCAATGGTCAGACGCGCGAGGCTTTCGCCGCCGAGGCCGGCGCGATCGCCGATCGGCAGACGCGGCTGAGTTGGCTTGCTCCAAGCCGCGACGAGAATGCAGCCGGGGCTATACTGCAAGACGATGAACCGGAAATCTGGACCGGATCAGACCATGGTGCGCCGACCGAGCTCGAAACACCCGCCTCCGTGCAGGGTGGCCGCGAGCGCGGTCTTATCCTGCATAAGCTGATGGAAGAGGTCTTGACCGGGGAAATCGGCGACGCGCCCGCAGCACTCGCTACCCGCGCCGCGGAACTCATCCGGGGGCTCGGCGAGGTTCCGGTCACCGATTCGGCCGCCGGGCTCGTCCCCGAGGAGCTGGCTGGCTGCGTCAGCCGGACGCTGGTGCTGCCGGAAATCGCGCCCCTGCGGTCAAGTCTGCTTGCAGAATTTCCCGTTTATGCTCTCCGTGCTGAAGACGATGAAATAGTCGCGACGGCAGGGATCGCCGATGCGCTGACGGTTGACCACGAGGGTCGTCCGGTCGTGGTGATCGACTGGAAGAGCGATGTGAGCCCGGATCCAAAGACAGTCGACCATTACCGGGGCCAGGTTCACGCCTATCTCGAAATGACAGGCGCCGAACTGGGGCTAATCGTGCTGATGACCAGTGCGACGGTAGTCGCCGTCAACCTCACAAAGGCGCCTTCGCCGTCATCCTGACCGACGAGATCTCCAGCCAGAACGCCTCATCGGCTGGTTTCGTAGCAAGGACCACCGCGGCCGCTGGAGCGAGCCTTCGCTTTCACTCACTGCCTAGACGGATTTGCATGTACAGGCAGATGACAGCCCTAGAAGAGACCTATCTTATCCACGACTATGATGTCGTCACTGGGGTCATCGCATATGTTGTGACTTTACCAACAGCGTTCTAATGGCATGCACAGCATCCGCTATTTGTTCACCAGCGTCCGGAAATGGATCGGACCTCCGGAACGTGTTACGGACTTGAGAAAACAACAAAGGACCATCTACGACCAATTGTCCGTCACGCACACCAAAGACATTCATTTCTCGCATTCGTGGGAATACGTGGAAATGTATTCCACCATTGGATTCGTTGAAACATGCTGTGTAAACCCGCTCTGGTCTAACGGCTTGCTCCACCGCGTCAACGCAATTCGAAAGCATGTCGCCCAAACTCTCCTTCAACTCTGGGCTAAATAATGAGATTGAGCGGTAATATCCCACTGGCTGCAGTATAAGATAGCCTGGCACAGGCACATCATCGCAATGCTTAACTTTCCATTTCTCGTCAACGTAAACGGTTAGTTTGTCAAACGTCGCATCTTCCCTGTCGGAGAGCCTCATTTTCTAGCTCCTATTTTCGTTTTAGTCGCTACGCTCGTCTCACCTACCGATTACATCGAGCTTGGCTGCAGAGGCTCTTCTGCCATTCTAATGCGACTGAAATGCAGCAATAGAAAGCCGGTAGCAGTTAAAGCTAAGGATACGATAGCCGCAGTTTGGAATTCTCCCGTCATGTTCACTGCAAAAGCAATGAGTGGCGTAGCAATTATGGCGCCTATCCTACTTGTGTTGACGAATATACCGGTCAAAAGCCCCGCATGACCTGGAAGCATTCCTTGGAACAAAGACATCCCAACCCCAAGAAAACAGGCAATAAAAGCAGCGTTAAAAATTTGAGACACTAAAAAAACCCAATAAGCATCGCCAAAAATAACGATAAAGCTATAAACAACACCACAAAAGCACCCAAAATAAACTATTTTCCACTGGTTTATATTTCTCATATATTTTGATAGCATGTACATCATCAAAAATTCTAGAATTGCGCATAATGAAAAAACGTATCCAACCAACGTCACCGTAACGCCGACATTTTCAGTCAGGATTATTGGTGTGATAATTACCATAGCAATGTTTGCGCCTTGGAGCATGCAAAATGCAATAGTAAGAACAACTATTGGAATAACTAAATTATTACCTGAAGTAGACAATGTGGGAGCCGAAATGGGTGGGGGAGCGCGAAAAGAGGCGACAAGCGCCACGCCTAAAACGTTCAACGCGACAGCGGCCAATAATAGTGTCCCAGCGTTACCAGGGCCCAAGGAAAAGGATCCAATAATCGGGCCGATAACCCAAGCCGCCGCAAACAGGCCCCGTAATCGGACAATAGTGCTGCCGCTGGTATCAAGATCTCGAGCAATAGCAAACACGAGGCCCGGAACGCACAACCCAGGTCCTAAGAAAAAAACAGCTGCTACGACAGAAGTTAAAAAGCCAACCCCAAACGACAAAAGTCCGAAGCCAATGCACTGAAAAAGGAGTGTGACGATAATTGCAAGTCGACGTCCGGAAGGCCAGAGATCAGTTAGATATGGAAGAACAAGGGTAACCAAGAAACCACTGCTATGCATCAAAAAAAAGAAAGTAGAAAATTGCGTAGTGCTAAGCTCCATTGCACTTCTAGCAATAATTGGCATACAGAATGACAGAATCGCCGTCTGCAGTCCCGATATAAAAGTGATGGATGGCAATATTAATGATTTAGAGTTGGCGGATATGAAGCGTGAAAATCTACTGAACATCTTCATCAGTTCCCTAGTCCATTACCCACCCGCCATTCACATCCAGGATCTCTCCTGTGATATAAGAAGCATCTTCTGATGCTAGAAATGCAACAGCGGCGGCGATGTCATGTGTAGTTGCTAATCTGCCAATGGGGATTTGTTGTGTAGTGCTGCCCTGATCAAGAGATTGACCCAATCCAGCAAAAACAGCACCAGGAGCAACAGCATTGCAGGTGATACCAGCAGGGGCAAATTCTCTTGCAATGGAAAAAGTTAGATTGGATAGCGCCGCTTTCGATGCACTGTAGTGAGCGCCACTAGGACTGAAAGGGCCAAAGGGAGACTCTGGACGCCCTGCCGATCCGAGTTTCGCCATGACCGAAGTGATATTTATAATGCGTCCATCGCCCACACTAATCAATTGGGTCAAAAAGTGTTTGCAACAAAGAAACGCACCGGTGAGGTTGGTTTCGATAACGGCGTTCCATTCTTCCGCATCTAATTCTTTAAAAGGGATCTTCCCCCCCTGCAGTTTCGGGGAAACGCCCGCATTATTTACTAAAATGCGAAGAGGATACTGATTGCTATTTATTTTGGCCGCTAGAGAAATTACATCCTTTTCCTTAGTAATATCGCATAAATGCCCTTCGACACCTAAGTCTTCCGCCTCTAACAACTTAACGGCCTTACCAAGTTTTAGCGAATCTTTATCGACTAGGTGTATAAAGCACCTATTTTTGGCGAGTCTCATAGCGATCGCTGTCCCGATAGCGCCAGCACCTCCAGTTACTATCGCAGCAGAGTCTAGTGGTGTTTTCATACTATTTGCCCCCCCGATCCGAGGTTAGCTTTTACGGCCATAAAAAGCCGCTCCATTGCTGAAAACCCTTGCTTTGCAAGGCTGAAAGGATCGGCCAAGGCATGCGAGCTGTTGAGCACTTCAAGTGAATAAAATCCTTCGTACCCGATTTTCTCTAGGGTCTCTATGAGGTCTCCAAGCGGAAACCAGCCATCACCCGGAAATACGCGCGAAGTGCGAGTCAAGGCTATGATTTCGTTTGACTGTAGCTCCGGGAGAGGTCGTTTGATCATATCACTAATATGAACCAGAAAGATTTCACTGGGAGACATTTTACTGAGAGTAGATAATTTTGATCCGCCGAAGAAAAAATGAAATGTGTCAATTATAATCCCTGCATTCTTCTCAGCCGTGAGTTGAATAATTTCTTGTGCGCTTTCAAGCGTCGGCACGTGAGACCAAGGAAGGAATTCGAGGCCTACTCGGACATTATACTCTGCGGCCGTTCGACATATCAGGCTGAAATTATTAACGGTAGATTTGACGGATGCCGCTTCCCCTAGGGTAGCAGCACAAATAAGATCGCTATCAACGCTCCTAGCGGCCTCCGCCAGTGTTCGGGTTCGGGAGACTAAATCCGCTTTGCCCGCCGAATTTATAGAGGCCCAGTCGCGCAGAAAATCGACCTCAACCACCACCAGCCCAGACCTAAGCATTTTTTTATATATTGCCTTCCGAACCTCTCCGCTCTCGTTTGCAATATGGTTATACCACAAACCAAAGCCCGAGAAGCCAGCCGCTTTAGTTGCTTCCAACTGGGTTTCCACATCCACGGTTTGAATCGTACCGGCATTCAACGCAAATCTAGCCATCGCAGAAATCCCTCCGAGCGAAATCAATACATTACCCATCCGCCGTTGATATCGATCGTTGCACCGGTCATATAATTCGATGCGTCTGAAGCTAAGAACGTCACTGCGGCCGCGATATCAAATGGGGTGCCCAGCCTCTTTAACGGCACTTCCCGATCAGCCCAGGTTGGGTCTATATCGACTTCATTTAACATTGGCGTCGCTATGCGGCCCGGACATATAGCATTGACCCGAATTCCATATTCACCAAACTCCCGCGCCATTACTTTTGTGAGTCCGATAAGTCCCGCTTTCGATGCAACATAGTGAGAGCCAGCTGCGATACCGCCCATGCGCGCAGCTGCAGAAGCGATATTGATTATCGTTCCACTCTTTTTATTAATCATGTTTGGGACTAGTTCTCGTGCAAAAAGGAATGGTGCGGTCAGATTAATTTTCAAAACTGCATCCCATTCATCAATACTCATATCAACTATAGGTATTTTACGACCGTTTTTCATAGGAGAAATTCCTGCGTTATTTACAAGAACATCAATGGTGCCATAGCGAGAGGCCAAATCTTCGCAGAATTCTTTAACTGCCATCTCAGAGGATACGTCTAGTTGACCGCAATAGGCTCGCCCGCCGTTGCTTTCAATTTCTTTTTGTACGATGCGAAGTTCCTCTGCATTTCTTGCACAAATGACGACTTCGTAGCACGCCTTACTTAGAGCAATGGCAGACGCCCGCCCGATACCACGACCGGCCCCAGTGACCAATGCAATTCTTCTTTGAATAGACATAATTCCGATCCCACTGCATTTCTTGTTAGTGGATGAAACCTACGTTCTCGTACCCATTACACATTGCGCGAAATGCAACTTCACCATCCTCTAGCGCATACCAACGGGTGATAGCTGTACCCGGCCGAACGCCTAATTCGCGGCACCATTTTATTGCTTCAAAATAATGATAAGGAGACGCCCCAGCCTGACCGCTAACGGTTAGACCCTTTCTGATGATTGGGAGAGGATCGAGGAGACTGCCGCGTGCGATGCCTTTAAAGCATACCGTCGCACCTGTCTTGGCAAGCGAGAGCGCGAGTTCTGCGGCACTACCCAACCGGCCACATTCGACAACGATGTCAAAATTATCAGAATATCTTTCCTTAATAGTATTAGTATTACTTTTCATTGGCACTGCCACACAAGCGTTCGCGCCGAGATTCTTTGCTTGCGCTAGCCTCTTCGTTCCGCGATCCGAACCAAAGACTGTCACCGATCGCGCTTGCAAAGCGTTCGCGGCAAGTAAATGCAATAAACCTAGAGGCCCGGCTCCTATAATGGCAACGTTTTTCCCCTGTAGGCTAGGCGTATGCTCGAAAGTATGGGCAGCCACAGCAAGGGGCTCTATCATGCAGGCATCTTCGTCAGAGATTTCATCCGGAACCACGACACATCTATCAGCGGGCACCGTTGTCTCAGGAGCAAATGTTCCCGGTAGACTGATGCCCAAGTGGTGAGCGTCCAAGCAATAGCTTTCACGTCCACTCGTACACATCTGACATCTACCGCAGTGTATAAGGGAAAAAGGTACAACGCGCTTACCAACAAGATCCGGATCTCCGGAATTTACTACATGATCGACTACAACACCAACACCTTCATGTCCCAATATTATTGGAAACATTGGCTTCACGCGCCATGGGTATAAATTATTTACAATTTTTGCGTCTGTTCCACAGATAGCACTTCTTGTGATTTTGATCTTCACCTGGCCCTGATCGATTGGAGCACCGAAATCGTCCGCTAGGACCGCCACAGAAATGGAGTCCACATCAGCTTTCAATATTTTCATCTTGAGCTTCCCATTTGTTGTCGGCTACACCTACTCGTGTTGCTTTCGACCCGACGCTCACGGAAGCGCCCGTTTCTACCGCGCGCTGAATTGCCCAGAGTGTTTGGAGGGTTTGAAGAGCATCTCGCACACCGCAAACCGACGATGAGCTCCCGTCCAACACATCGATGAAATGCTCAATTTCGGCGTCGAGTGGATCAAAGGCAACGCTCTGTTCTTGGGGAGAAACGCGTTCATCCAACACATCAAACCACCCCTGAACACTATCAGGTTGCATTTGATAAACTCGTAGACTTGGGAAGCTCACACTCCCCTTTTCAAAGAAGAATTGGTAACAATCCTCATCATAACTTGGATATGCAGGGTTCTCTCTCGCTGTTGTCTCATATGAGAATGGGGAAGGAGCTTTATCGCAGAAAAGCAATGTACAGACTGCCTCATTCTCCAAACTAAGAAGGACCCCGAATGTTGGAACCACATTGGGATAGTTCTCGCGCCCCCTGCCGGCGATCGCGACAACTTTAATTACGTTGCCACATAGATGTCTCAAAAGATCGATTTCATGGCTCGCATTTATAAAAAGAGGGCCACCTCCTTGATTTTTGTTTGTCCGCCACTCCCGGTCCGAATAATAATTTTCGGGTTTTAATACTAACCAGAGGCAATTAACTGCAATCAACCTTCCCAATTCGTTACTATTGATCAGCTTGCGAATAGCGTCGACTCGCTTAGAGTACCTCCGGTGATAACCAACTAAGATCCTCGCTCCGTTGGCACTCGATGAAAGCAGGATTTCTTCCGCCTCACCCACAGAATTCGACATTGGCTTTTCGATTAAACAATGGATGCCCCGCCTTATACATGCCATTGCCGTGCGATGAAGCAGATGTGTAGGGGTTGCGACTATCACCCCCTCAGGGGACTCCATATCAAGCATAGTTTCAATATTATCATAAAGTGGAGCGCCTAGTTCTCGAGATAAAGCTATGTTGTCAGGACGTGAAGGAGCATTAATCCCCACCAGCTTTGCACGATTATTTGCGATCACTCGCTTTGCTAGTTTGTGCCCATGGTTGAGGCCTGCGACGGCTATTCGCTTTACCACATGCGACATGACTGCTTCCCGTCCTATTGTAAGAGGAACGTCTGGGCGCGTTGGGCTATATTTTCCGCCGTAAGACCAAAATGGTTCAATACGGATTGGCGAGGCCCGGGTACAGTAAACATATCAGGAACTCCAAGCCGCAGCAGGGGAGGACCCTGTATCTCCGCTAATAATTCTGCAACAGCTGAGCCCAACCCGCCAATCACGGAGTGCTCTTCTACTGTTATGATGCAGCGAACGCGCTGAGATACGCTACTGATTAATTCTTTATCAAGTGGCTTTATACACGATATATTTGCAACAACACTGGATATTCCTTCGCTCTCCAGTAATTGGCGTGCGCTTAATACCTCTGAGACCATGGGCCCGGCTGCAAGAAAGAAGACATCGCTACCTTCCGCCAACAGCGAGGAGCGGCCGATCTGAAACTGGGGCTCCGCAGCGTAAATATTAGAAGGTGATTGCCTACCGAACCGTATGTAGACGGGACCGTTAAAATAAAACGAAGCTTTAACAGCAGCTACGGCTTCCCAATAATCTGCAGGATAGAGCACTACTACATTTGGGACACTTCGACTGATCGCTAAATCTTCTAACGCACAATGTGACCCGCCCAAAAAGGGAAAAGCAAGTCCAGAGCTCATTCCGGCAACCTTCACTGGTACATTTGAATATCCAATAACTGTTCGGAATTGTTCGAATGGTCTCATAAGTGCAAAATTAGCAATGGCGGACGCAAAAGGTATAAATCCCACTGCAGCGAGACCTGCAGCAACGCCCAGCATATTCTGCTCAGCAACACCAACCTCATAGAGTCGGGACGGAAAACGTTCAGCGAACATGTCTAATTTGGAGGAGGATCGCGAATCTGCGACAATTGCGACGAGTCGTTCTTCCTCTGCCGCAAGCTGAAGCAAGGCATCACCGTAAGCATTTCGAATGTCGGTTCTGTCCATCGTTTCATCCTTGTCTACGGGCTTCGAGTTCCTCAAAAGCAGCCTGAAATTCGTTGTCGGAGGGCGCCTTGTAGTGCCAAGCAGTATCGTTCTCCATGAAGCTAACCCCTTTTCCTTTTATCGTTCGAGCGATAACAGCGTAGGGTCGGCTACGATCTTGTCCAACCTTGCTCAGCGATTCACTTAGATCCGATACACTATGACCGTCGGCCTCAACGACACTCCAACCAAACGCGCGTATTTTATCTGCGAGAGGCTCAAGCTTTAGGATTTTTTCGGCGACACCTGCTATTTGTAGATTGTTACGGTCAATAACTATACAAAGATTGTCGAGACGACGGTGAGCTGCAAACGCCAGTGCTTCCCATACCACCCCTTCGTTGAGTTCTCCGTCACCTAAGAGTGCGAACACGCGCGCTGGGCTGCCACGGTCTCTCAAACCCAACGCCATGCCAACAGCTACGGGAAACCCGTTACCTAGCGAACCGGTACTGAAATCGACCCCCTCCACTGCGTGCATATCCGGATGTCCAGCGAATTTCGTTTGAAACGCGAGAAATGTTGCGAGATCGGTGTGAGGGAAATAGCCCTTTTCCGCCAATACCGCATACAGCGCACCGCAACCGTGCCCTTTACTGAGAATGAAACGGTCGCGATCATCCCAGTTGGGGCGCTCTGGATCTACGCGGAGCACGCAAAAATAAAGAACTGCCAAAATGTCCGCGATCGACAAGGCCGCACCAATATGTCCCTCTTTTGCATAGCGGATCATTGCCAGAACAATCATACGCACACGTTTAGCACGTTGATCTAGATCGATTTCAGCATTAACCGACGTGTCGAGAAACTTACGCATATAAGCTCCAATAATTGGTAGGAAACTTATGCTGACGCACCTCTTCTCCTTGGAAGATGCGCATAAACGCTCGTTATCAATGCGAATACAGTATCATGGGCGGCCAAAGACAGGCCGCAAACTAACACCTTTTCGGCGTCTATAATTCACTGCGACAACAACATACAGTCTGTTTTTAAACTACGTATAGTAGCAGAAGTTAACCATTATAATTATTATACAACACTTAGTTGACAATTGCACGAGTGGGCCACAATGTTTGGTTAAAGTGCCTTCTAGGCCGCCTATCCAAAAAATCTATACGGATTGATTTTATCGATTCGACGGAGTGCTTGTTTCCACTGAGGACAATGCGGATGGACGTTGCAGTTGCTATTCCATGTTTCAACTCTGCTAAGACAATAAAAGACACAATTGATGACGTTCTGAAGCAGTCTTTCAGAGATTTCGAGCTTATCGTTTATGACGACGGATCAACCGATAACACCGCGGAAATAGTGCATAATATATCAAAAGATGAATCTAGAGTGCGGCTGTACTTGGGAGAAAAGAATCGCGGAAGGTCCGCAGCGCGGAATGCGGCTGTCGCCATTGCAGGTAATCGTTTGATCGCATGGCAAGACTCAGATGATTTGTGGCATAAAGAAAAGTTAGAGCGCCAAATTGCCTATTATGCAAAGGCGTCCGATGTCTTCTGCGACGATAAAATAATAATTACGTCCCCAATAAAGAAGATTCCTCCGCGCGGTAAAAGCGAAAACGATGCAACCGAATTTTCCTATCTATATACGAGCCTCTACCCTCCAACTGTCTATGACCTAGATTATATCTATTCAAAAGATTTCACTAATTGTCCGTTTTTTCTTACCACAACACTGGGCCCGGCAGAATATTATGCGCATTGCGGAGGATTTGATGAAGAATTGGCTTGGCACGAAGACCTCGACATAGCTCTGAAGCTGACAACCAATGGCTATCGCATAGTAGGCCATCGATATCACGAGGCACTCAGCTATTATTATCTCTCCGTTCCCAAGACGAACAGCAAGGTTTTAGAAGAAGCGTTAGATTTCGTTACAGATAAATACGCATTTTTTGCCAAAGCGCGCGGCATTGACGTAAACGAATACCGTATCTGGAGACGGCATTCCTACTTATTCCAAACCCTTGTTCGCAAGGGTGATGTTCATTCAGCGCTGAATTTAGTTGTAACCGACCTTCAGCAAGCTCCGCTAAGCAAAGCGACCATTGACCAGATTCGCGAGAACCTAAACAAATTATGCAACGGAAATGAACGCTGATTAAAAGATGACATTGGCCCCTACTAGGGACACCGTTCAAGCGTCTCGTAAACTTGTATTTTCAGGGCATGATATCCGATGTGGCAGCTATAGCCACCGCAGCAATTTCAGCAGTTTCTGAATTCAGACGGCTTGCAAAAAGGTTAATCATGTCGATTACAAAACGCAGATTCATGACATACGGTACGTTAATGGCCTCGTATTTAGCAGCGCCTGCTGTTTTACGAGCGCAACCAACGGTCATACGGTGGGCTGATGAACTTCCCGGTTCTAGTACCCAATCTCAAATGATTGAAAGAATAGGTCGACACGTCGCCGAACGTTCGGGCGGCCGATTGATTATTGAGAGCTTTCCGAATGGGCAGTTGGGCTCTGGCAGGGATGTCCTAGAGTCTGTTTTATCAGGTGCAGTAACTGTTACCTCCAATGGTCCTGCAGCACTAGGTTCACTAGTCCCTCAACTATCAATTCTGGAGGCTCCCTATATTTGGCGCGATACTGAACATCTTGCACGCCTGTCATCCTCACCCCTATTTGCTAGCCTGAAGAAGCAATTTGTGACCTCACATGGGGTTCGTATTATTAATGTTTCATATTACGGGAAACGACACATCACAACCGGAAACACAGAATTGAAAACGGTTGCCGATATGAGAGGATTTAGGCTGAGGGTCCCCCCTGCCGAAGTGTATACAGCGATGGCCTCTGCTTGGGGAGCGAGGGCTTCCCCTATTAATTTCAATGAACTCTATATAGCTCTCAGCCAAGGAGCAATAGATGGACAAGAAAACCCGCTCCCTACAATTGCTGGAGCCAAACTCGCTGAAGTCCAAAAATACCTAATCCTGACTGGCCACATAATTGCCCCGAGATTGATTATAGCAAATGACACTTTTTTTTCTAAAATATCTACGTCCGACTGGGAAATATTCGAAGACTCGGTCTCCAATGGTATTGAATGGCAGAACTTTGAATTTGCGAGACAAGAACAAACTCTCTTGGATGATTTGAAGCATCAAGGAATGATCATTGTCGAACCTGACATTGAAAGCTTTAGAAAGCCTGTAATCCAATCTTTGCCAATCACCTTCCAGAAGATTTGGGGAGAGAAAACTTGGGATTCGATCGTCGGTCTTTAGATCGAGGGGGGGGTATTATGTTGACTTTACTAGATAAAATTACAAAAGTCGTCGCGGTTTTGTTGTTGCTGGGTTTGCTCTCCTGCGTGCTGTTGGGGGTATTATCACGGCTGTTTCGTTTCCCTCTTTCGTGGACCGATGAGCTTTCGCAATATCTTTTGGTGTGGTGCGCTTTTCTTGGTTGGACAATCGCGACGAATACGGATTCACATATCCGTATCATATTCTTCCAGAATATCGTATACAAAAGAATAGCTAAATTAATAGAAATATTAATTCGAATTTCTTTATTTTTAATTGGAGGATTCCTATCTTATCAAAGTATATCTCTTATAAAGAGAACCGTAGATATTCAATGGGTATCATTACCTATTTCTTCGTCTTTGCTATATATCCCGATTATTTTTGTGGGAATTATTGTAATGCTACGGGCAGCACTTGACGTCGTTGTGTTAACACGAGGGCCGAAAGCAACTTCGCGGAGGGCGTTATGGTTCAAACAATGATGGTTGTGCTATCCGCGTGGGCTTTCTTGCTTGTTCTTGGTATGCCTATTTACGCATCGATGATTCTTTCAGCGATCCTATTTGTTGCTGCCGCTGACTTGCCGATGAATATTATTCCGCAAAAGATTGCTCAGAGTGGTAATTCTTTTCCATTGATTGCAGCACCGCTCTTTATCCTCATGGGCAATATTATGAACGCCGCAGGCGTAACTGATCGAATATTCGGGTTTTCTGCGGCTTGCGTTGGCTGGGTTCGCGGTGGTCTTGCGCATGCCAATATCGTCGCAAGTGTTATTTTTGCTGGGATGACCGGCTCTGCAGTTGCCGACGCTGGTGGTGTTGGTTCTCTTGAAATTCGCGCAATGAAAGCTGAGGGCTATGATGCCGAGACGGCAGCTGCAATCACTGCTGCTTCTGCGACGATTGGCCCAATCATTCCGCCATCCCTTCCAATGGTAATCTATGGCGTCAGCGCTGACGTCTCAATCGGAGGTCTTTTTCTAGCGGGCATTATTCCTGGCTTGTTGATGGCCTTGGCCCTCAGTGGAATGGTAGTGATGATAGCAAAACGCCGCGGCTTACCCCAATCAAAATTCGCGGGCATCAGTGTGATATGGCTCTCCTACAAGCGAGCGCATTGGGCCCTTATGACCCCGGTAATGCTTTTTGGTGGCATGATGGCCGGAATAATGACTCCGACCGAGGCGAGTGCAGTCGCAAGCGCTTATGCGCTGTTTCTTGGGCTCTTTGTATACAGAGAGCTAACTTTAAAGGATATTCCTGAAATAGTAATTAAAACAATGGAAACTATTGGGGTAGTTTTGCCGTTAGTCATGGCAGCTTCAGCAATGGCTTGGTGCTTGTCCATATCCAGGATACCCCAACTAATCATCGATTTATTTTCGGCATCCATCAGTAGCCCGTTGCTATACATATTGATTGTCAATGTCACCCTGTTGGTAGTCGGTTGTTTTATAGAGTCGATTGCGGCAATGCTGATATTCGTTCCAATCCTAGTTCCCATAGCTCACCATATGGGGATTGATCCGATTCAATTTGGATTGATATTTATACTTAATTTGATGATTGGCACGATCACACCGCCAGTAGGCGTTGTGCTATTTATAACATCAAAATTGGCAGACGTTAGTCTTGATTCAATGTCTCGCGCAATTCTACCTTGGATTCTGCCTCTGTTAATTGTTCTCGCAGCTATCTCTCTCTGGCCACCACTCACAACCTATCTGCCCAGTTTGTTTTTACGTTAATTACAACTCGTCACTCTGCGCATATTCTAGCTCTTGAGGAGCAAATGCACGGCTGATGTTTACCAAAAATCTATAGAGTGAGGAGTATAGACACTATGGAGAAACGTAGGCTCGGCAGAACTGCAATCCATGTCGCACCGATTATCTTTGGTGGAAATGTTTTTGGATGGACGAGCGACGAACGCACATCATTTCGTTTGCTCGACGCATTCTTCGACGCAGGTTTCAACACGATCGATACGGCAGACGTATATTCGGCATGGGTAAATGGAAACGTTGGCGGCGAATCTGAAGCGATAATTGGCGAATGGTTGAGGCAAAACAAGCTAAAACGCAGCCAATCGGTAATTATAACCAAAGTCGGCATCGAAAATAGGGGCAAAAAAACCGGCCTTAGCGCTGGATGGATCGTTCAGGCGGTCGATGCGTCCCTAAAGCGACTACAGACGGACTACATTGATCTTTATCTTGCCCACAAGCCTGATTCTGACGTTGCGATTGAAGAAACGCTTGAGGCCTTCGGACGTTTGAAGGAGCAAGGAAAGGTTCGCGCGATTGGATGCTCGAATTACAATGTCACGCAACTACGACAATCGATGGACGCCGCGACACGGTGCAACTTGGGCCGCTTTGACGTCCTCCAACCAGCGTATAATCTTTACGATCGAACAGAATTTGAGGGACAGCTCTCAGAGTTCTGTACACTGAACGATATAGCCGTTGTCACCTACTACAGTCTGGCGGCAGGATTCCTTACAGGAAAATACCGAACCGCAGCTAGTCTAAAAGGAAGCGAACGTTCGAACCGCGTCAGCAGCTATGTCAACGAGCGAGGTCTTCGAATCTTGCGTGCCATGGACGAGATATCAAAGGAAACTGGCGCCCAGCTGGCCGAGATTGCCTTAGCTTGGTTGCTAAAAAAGGACGCTGTAACGGCACCAATAGCCAGTGCGACAAGCCTTGTGCAGCTTCAAAGTTTTGAACGAGCTATGAGACTTGTACTAACTAACGACATGATGACCTTACTCGATCAGACCGGAAGTTAAGCGCAGCGAATAACGAAAAGGTTCACCGCCACCCAGTTGCCTTTTCTGGGTTAGTTCGAGGCGCACTATCCTTTTTTATCGGTATTTATAAGTCGTCGCAAGATCAGGAAATAAACTCTGTCAAGCAGTATAATATCTCTCACTAAAAAGCCGGGCAAGATGTCGAGCAGTTCAAGAGTTTTGCGATGATCTTTAGTGGTTTTTTTGTGGAAAGTAATTCAACCATGGTTTCGTCATCTATTAATTTCCCTTCCGCCAAAACGCTGCATCAATAGATCTCGCTGGACAATCACGCGCACTGGGAACCCCGGCCGGGTGGTGAGTGTCGGCTGGATGTTGAGTTGGCGGCGCACGATCTGCTGTCCGACGTCGGATGCGGTATCCTGCGCGCTTTCGCGGATCGCATTGGCGATTTCGTTCTCGTCGTTGCTGGAGCCGATTTCCGTACCGATGCCAAGCAGCGTCGAGAGAGCGGCAGCCTTGAACAGTTGCCCCCAATGGTAATCGACGCCATCCTCCAGTCCGGAATAGCCTTGCGGATCGGCACCCTGAAGGCGTTCGAGCACGATGGATGTGCCGTCCGGCATAATGAGCCGGTTCCAGACAAGGAGAACACGGCTCTGGCCGAACGCGACCTGGCTGTCATACTGGCCGATCAGGCGGGAGCCTTGCGGTATCAGCAAATGGCTCCCGGTCGGGCTGTCATAGACGTGTTCCGTGACCTGCGCGGTGATCTGGCCGGGAAGATCGGACTTGATGCCGGTCATCAGCGCGGCGGCGATAACGGTTCCGGCCTGCACGATATAAGGGGATGCCTTCTCCTGCACGCGGTCGGCGCTGACGGTGCGGCGGTCGGCCTCGGCGTTGACGAAGGCAAGCTTGCGATCCTGCATGTTCTGCGCGGAGCCGGAATCGAGCGGCGGCGTTTCGGCCGCAAGCGGTAGCCCGGTCGCCGGATTGATGCCCGAACCTGTTGCCGTCGCCGCGGTAGTGGATGCGACCTGCCGATTACCGGCCGTCCGCTCTCCCCGGCTGTCGGTGAAGAGTTTCGCCAGCCGTGCCGCCTCGATCTCGGCAAGCCGTCGTTGTTCTTCGGGATCGACGCGCGGCGTCTGGATATTCGGCACGGCAACCGGCTTGCCCTGCTCCTGCGCGCGCAGGATCGGCCTGCCAAGATCGCCCGGAAGCGCCGGACCCAGAACAGGAACATTGGGCTTCGGGATATTGGTATAATCCTTCGGCAGTCCGGCCAGTCCATCGGCCGGCGTCTTATTGTCCACGTTGTAGAGTTCTGTCGCGGACTGATCGCCGCGACGGCTGGTGTCGAGCGCCCAAAGCAGAGCGCCGGCAATGGCGATGCCTGCCACACCGCCGGCTCCGATCAGGACTTTCCGCGAAAGCCGCGTGACGCGAGGCGGTTCGGGACGTAGGCGCAATTGCGCCGTAAGATCGGGATTGCCTGTCATCGGTCGTTCTCCGAGGAAAACAGAGCCATGCGCTTCGCCGTCGCCGGCCGGCCATCGGTGCGGACGATGCGAACACGCTTCTGCGTGTCCTTGTCGCCAAGCCGGAGTTCCGCGGCGGCAAAGAGACGATCCACGACATAATAGTTCTGGCGGGCGCGGTAGTTGACCAGTTCGGAATTGCCCGATCCGCCGATGACGAAGAGCGGCGGCATTTCTCCCTGTCCGATGCCGGAGGGAAACTCGATATAGACCTTGCTTCCATCGTCGAAGGCGCGCAGCGGCCGCCACGCTGCCGCATCGCCCTCGATGTGATAGCGGAAGTTGATCTTCGATATGTCCACGCCGGAAGCGACCGCCTGTGTTTCCGCCGCCTTCGCATTCTGGCGGCGCAGGACAATGAGCTGGTCGGCGGGATATTGCCACGAGACGGACGCCATGTAGGTTTTTTCCGTCGAGCGCAGTTCCAGGTGGTAGGTGCGCAGGTTGGTGTTGATGACAATGTTGGTCTGGAGATCCGGCCGCGTCGGCTTCACAAGGATATGAACCTGTTTGGTGGTTGCCGTACCGCTTTCCGTATCACCGATGATCCAGCGCACCGTGTCGCCGGCGGCGACCGGGCCGGAGCCGACAAGGGTTTCTCCCGGCTGAAGCGCAATGTCCGTCACCTGTCCTGGTGCGGCATAGACCTGATAGAGCGCGCCGAGCGCGAACGGATAGACCTGCACGGCGTTAATGAAACCGTCACGAACCGGCTGCATACGCGCCGCCTCGTTGGCCGCACTGATCCGGGCCTTCGGGTCAACCGCTTCGACGGTCTTCTTGCCGCCATCGACCGGCTTCAACTGCCCCGGCAGCGGCAGGGTCTTGGGAACCTCGACCACCTTCACCGGCGCAACCGGATCGGTTGTCCGTATAGCCGGAGCCGCATCGTCATAGTCGATTTCCGGCGGGATGTATTTCTTCGCGCAACCGGCCAGCGCCGTGGCGGATACCAACGTAGCCGCCAGCATGAATGCTCTTTTCCTGCCTGCCCCTCTCCTGTTTGCCTCTCTCATTGCCCCATCTCCTTCGACCAGTTGATTGCGTTGACATAGACGCCGAGCGGATTGGCCCGGAGTTTTTCGGCGGTGCGCGCCTGCTGGATCACGACGGTCAGGATGGCCGTCCATCGTTCGGTGCCGGAAAGCTGGCCGTTCTCATAGGAACGCTCCACCCATGCGATACGAAAACTGTCCGGCGAGGCGCGGATGACGCTGGAAATCTCCACCGAGATTTGCGTCTTGCCGACTTTCGTGAACGGGTCGTTCGCCCGCGCATAATCGTTGAGCGCGATCGCGCCGCGATCCGTGGTGAACTCGTAGGCGCGAAGCCAGTTCTGCCGGACAATGACCGCATCGACGGGGATGGAGCGGATCTGCTCGATGAAGCGGGCAAGGTGCCATGCGATTTGCGGGTCGGTCGGTCGGTAATCGGCCACGGCGGGAGCCACAGCCTGCGCCTCGCCGAAACGGTCGATCTGCACTACCCACGGAACGACGGTCCCGCGTGTCGATTGCCAGACAAGGGCGGATGCGAAACCACCGGCAAGGAAGAGAGAACCAAAGGCCGTGAGCCGCCAGTTGCGCGCCTGCACGCGAGCGGAGCCGATCCGTTCGTCCCATGCCTGTCCGGCGCGCTGATAGGGCGTTTCGGGTTCCGGCGTGCGGGCATAGCGCACGGAAGGACGCTTGAAGATATTCATGTGCGATCATCCTGATTGAGAGAAACGGACATGGAGCCGCCGCCGTGATCGCCGGAACGAACCGTGTGCGCGGCGGTACTGATGCCGTGGTGAATGGTGCTGTTGCGCTTCATCCGCTGCGCCCAATCGGGTGCGGATGCAGATACCGATGCGGATTGCGGAGAAATGTCGGAACCGGAAACGGCCTTGGCGGGCTGCGACGCCGCATAGTCCGGATCATTGACGGCCGCGCCACCAGCGCCGCCCGGATTGACGACGTTCTTGCCGCCCGTCGCCTTCCACGCGGCGGCTTGTCCCGAACGATAGCTGGAGCGCATGGATTCCCCGGCGCGCGAGGCCGCATCCCTGCCCTTGTTCATGGCAAGGCCGGCTCCTACATGGGCGACAGCCGCGAAGCCGGCCGCTCCGCCTCCGGTCCCGGTCGATCCCACGGAAGCATCGCCGAGACCGTAGGCGGTCCTGACGCCGCCGGCCAAGGCAGCGCCACCACGCACGGCTCCGCCGGCCCCGCTTACAGCGGCACCCAAACCGGCCTTTCCGGCCATGAAACCGGCAGCACCGATACCGGCGGCGGCAAGGCCGGTCCCGACCGCCGCACCCGCGCCAAGCTGCGGCGCACCAGAGACAAGACCGGTAGCAATGCCAGTACCGAAGATCGAAAGTCCCATGAGTGCGAGCGCACCGAGGACAAGCGACAGGGCCTCGCTGATCGTCGGTTGATCCGAGAAACCGGCGGTGAACTCGCTGAACAGGCCGGAGCCTATGCCGACGATCACGGCGAGGACCAGAATCTTGACGCCGGAAGCGACGATGTTTCCAAGCACCTTTTCGGCAAGGAAGGACGTCTTGTTGAACAGGGCAAACGGGATCAGTATGAACCCGGCAAGCGCCGTCAATTTGAACTCAACCAGGGTGACAAAAATCTGGATGGCAAGGATGAAGAAGGCGATCAGGACGATCAACCATGCCACCATCAGCACGAATATCTGGATGAAGTTCTCGAAGAAGGCGATGTAGCCGGTCAGTTCGCCCACAGCGGTCAGGATCGGTTCGCCGGCGTCGAGGCCGACCTGAGCGACGCGACCGGGCTGAAGAAGCTCGGAGCCGGACAGGCTGGAGCCGCCGGCTTTCAGTCCAAGCCCGGAAAAGCTCTCGAAAACGATCTTGGCGAGATTGTTGAAATTGCCGATGATGAAGGAGAAGAAGCCGATATAGAGGGTCTTCTTCACGAGGCGCTGGATAATGTCCTCGTCGGCGCCCCATGCCCATAACAGACCGGCGAGCACAATATCGATGACGATCAGCGTCGAGGTGAGGAAAGCGACCTCGCCGGACAACAAACCGAAACCGCTGTCGATATAGCTGGTGAAGGTCTCAAGGAAACGGTCGATAACGCCAACATTATTCATGCGCGGTCTCCCCGCTTGCCTTGGGTGGCGTCGGCCGCTCCGGCTTGTCCATGCGGAAAAAGCGGCGGCGGTTCTCCGCCCATGCCTTGCGGCAGGCGGGGTCTTCGAGCGCCGCCGGGCCAAGATCGCGGCAACGGGCAAGATCGCTTTTTGCGGCCGATAAAGAGGAAGGGTCGCCGCCCGGACGCTCGATGCGGGGGGCGTCAGCATCGGTCCTGTCTTCATCGATATGCAGGGCCGTGATTGCGGCGGTCAGCCCTGCACCGATGGCGAAGACGGCGATCATCCGGGCGGCGATCTTCAGGTCCATCATTGCAAGCTCCTCAATCGTGGAACATGCGAACGCTGGACGAACTGTAGGCAGTCCCGGTCATGAAACGGGAAAACTGCTCGCGAGCCTGCTCCTGTGCTGCGGCCTGCCGAGATTGTTCGAGCGCGTTGGCACGGCCCTGTGCCGCCAACATGGCGGTCAGGTCGGAAATCTGTTTCGCCTGCACGGCGAGAAGCTGATTGCCGGCCTGCGTGGCCTGAAGCACGCCAACGGCCGACTGGCTGGCGGTGACAAGCTCGCTGGTCTGCTCCTGCGTCCCTTCGATATTTTCGACTGCGACGGCTCCGGCCTTCAGCGAGTGCTCGAAGGCCGATACCGATTGCTGCCAGCGCTGCTGCGCCGAAGAAACCAGTTGCGAGGCGGTGCGGTCGCCAGACGCAAAATCGCGATAGGTGGCGTTGAACTGCGTTTCGATGTTCTGGACATTGTAGGCGAGCCCTTCGGCCTCGTTGAGAAGCGACTTCATCTCCGAAAAGTTGCCCTCGATCTGCGACAGCAAGGACGTCGGCAGGCTGGTGAGATTCCTGGCCTGATTGATGAGCATCTGCGCCTCGTTGGCGAGAGACGTCACCTGATTGTTGATCTGCTCCAGCGCGCGGGCGGCGGAAAGCAGATTCTGACTGTAGTTCGTCGGGTCATAGACGATGCGCCATGCCAGCGCCGGAGACGGCGTGAACGGGATCAAGGCAAGCGGCAGGGTGACAGGAAGCAGGATGGCGGAAGCATTGACGGCGCTGATGAGAGCGCGGGCACGCGGGGAACGGGCGATATGCCTCATAGCGGAAACTCCTCTTCAGGGGATAGGAAATCGGATGACGGGTCGGCCGGACTGGCCGCACCAGCCGCACTGGCCGCGCCGGTCGGACTGGTCGTACTGGCCGGGCCAGCGATGACGTTGGTGAGGTCGGGAATGAGATCGGCGGCCCAGCGAAGGCCCTTGGCCTCCAGCCATGCTCCGAGAAAATGCGGTTTCGCGCCGTCCTTCATGAGTTCGTCGATCAGGGCGTGGGCCGCCTTGTCGGACGACGCGCAAAGTGCGAGAGCGATATAGCCAAGGCCAAGCTCGAACAGCCGGTTTCCCCTGCGCGACTGGCAGTAATAGTCCCGCTTCGGCGTGGCGCGGGCGACAATCTCGATCTGTCTGTCGTTCAGTCCGAACTGACGATAGACGGATGCGATCTGCGGTTCGATGGCCCGCTCGTTGGCGAGGAAGATGCGCGTCGGGCAGCTTTCGACAATGACCGGCGCGACCGGAGAGGCTTCGATGTCGGCGAGTGACTGCGAGGAAAAGACGACGGCGACGTTCTTCTTGCGCAACGTCTTCAGCCATTCCTTGATTTTCGAGGCAAAGCCGCCGTCGTCCAGCGCTCGCCAGCCTTCATCGATGATGAGAAGGCTTGGCCTTCCATCGAAGCGGGATTCAATGCGATGGAACAGGTATGACAGCACGGCCGGAGCCGCCCCAGTTCCGATCAGCCCTTCGGTCTCGAAGGCTTGCACCGAGGCGTCTCCGAGCCATTCCATCTCCGCGTCGAGCAACCGGCCATATGCACCGCCGATGCAGTAGGGTCGAAGCGCCTGCTTGAGGCTATTTGATTGCAGTAATGCGGCAAGCCCGGAAATCGTCCGTTCCACGACCGGCGCGGAGGCCAGGGACGTGAGCGCCGTCCAGAGATGTTCCTTGACGTCGGGCGTGATTTCCACGCCTTCGCGGGTGAGAATATCGACCAGCCAGTCAGCCGCCCATGCCCGTTCCAGCGTATCGTGAATGCCTGCGAGCGGTTGGAGCGACACGGTATTCATCAGCGCCGTGTCGTCGGAGAGCGAGCCGCCCAAATCCTGCCAGTCGCCACGCATTGCCAATGTCGCCGCACGGATGGAGCCGCCGAAATCAAAGGCGAACACCTGCGATCGTTCGTAGCGCCGGAACTGGAGCGCCATGAGGGCGAGCAACACGCTCTTGCCCGCGCCGGTTGGGCCAACGACCATCGTGTGCCCGACGTCGCCAACGTGCAATGAAAACCGGAACGGCGTCGCACCTTCGGTCTTGGCATAGAAGAGCGGTGGTGCGTCGAGATGTTCGTCTTTCTCCGGCCCGGCCCAGACCGCCGAGAGCGGCATCATGTGCGCCAGATTGAGCGTGCTGATCGGCGGTTGCCGGACATTGGCATAGAGATGGCCGGGAATGCTGCCCATCCATGCCTCGATCGCGTTGACCGTTTCCACGATGGCGGTGAAGTCATGGCTCTGGATGACCTTTTCCGCGAGGCGCAGCTTCTCATCAGCAATGCGCGGATCGGCATCCCATACGGTGACGGTCGCGGTCACATAGGCTTCGCCCACCTGATCGGAACCGAGATCCTGCAAGGCCGCATCGGCGTCGGCCGCCTTGTTGGCGGCATCCGAATCCAGAAGAACAGATTGCTCGTTGGTCAGGACTTCCTTGAGGATGGCGGCGATGCTCTTCCTCTTGGCGAACCATTGCCGCCTGATCTTCGTCACCAGCCGGGTCGCGTCGGTTTTGTCGAGCATGATCGCCCGCGTGGACCAGCGATAGGGAAAGGCGATCCGGTTGAGATCGTCGAGAATGCCGGGGAACGTGACGGTCGGAAAACCGATCACGGTCAGCGTGCGAAGATGGAACTCGCCAAGGCGCGGTTCGAGGCCACCTGCCAAGGGTTGATCGGCCAGCAGCGCATCGAGGTGCATCGGCGTTTCGGGAACCCGGACGCGGTGGCGCCTGGTCGATATGGTGGAATGCAGATAGGTCAGCGTCTCGGCATCATCGAGCCACGCCGCTTCCGGCACGAAACCTTCGACCAGATGCAACACCCTGTCGGTGCGGTCGATGAAGCCTTTGAGCAATTCCCACGGATCGACGCCGGAGCGTTCGCGGCCCTCGTAAAGCCAGCCTTCCATGCGCGAGGCTTCTTCGGCAGGCGGCAGCCAGACGAAGGTAAGATAATAGCTGCTCTCAAAGAGCAACCCGCTATCTTCAAACTGCTCCCGGCGCTCCAGATCGAGAAGTGCGGAAGCGGAATCCGGGAACATGCCCTCAGGGTAATGCTGCGCTGCAAGCCGAACGGCTTCGACGAAGATTGCCCATCCGGAACCGAGACGGCGAAGCGCGCCGTTGAGCCGTGCGGTGGTGCCGACCAGTTCGGACGGCGTGGCGCTGTCGAGATCGGGACCACGAAAGCGGGCTGTGCGCTGGAAACTGCCGTCCTTGTTCAAGACGATGCCCGGAGCGATTAGCGCCGCCCAGGGCAGGAAGTCGGCAAGACCGGCATTCTTCTTTCTGTATTCGGAGAGGTTCAACATGGTGCTCCCCTCACACGCCCATATGCGCGGGATAGCGCAGATGGCGGCGACCGACGTCCACGAATTGCGCGTCGCGCCGTGCGGCCCAGACGGCGGCAAAATGGCCGATGGCCCAGATGACCAGACCGGCGATCCAGAGGCGAAGGCCGAGACCAACCGCCCCGGCGAGCGTACCGTTGACGATGGCGACGGCACGCGGTGCGCCGCCTAGCAGTATCTGCTCAGTCAAAGCCCGGTGAGCCGGCGCGAAGAAGCCGCGTACCTCATTCTCTTCATATGCCTGGCTCCCCATCAGACCAGCGCCCCGCCGCCAAACGAGAAGAAGGACAGGAAAAAGCTCGACGCGGCGAACGCGATGGAAAGGCCGAAGACGATCTGGATCAGCTTGCGGAAGCCGCCGCCTGTGTCGCCGAAGGCGAGCGCGAGGCCGGTGGCGATAATGATGATGACGGCGACGATCTTGGCGACCGGGCCTTCAATGCTTTCGAGAATCTGTTGCAGCGGTTCTTCCCACGGCATCGAGGAGCCGGAAGCATGAGCGGGAGCCGCCATCAGCAACGTGACGGACACAACAGACACAAGCGCCGTCGCCTGTGCAAAGCGGGCGCGAAAACGGCGAAGAAGGGAAGATATAGCCGGGACAAGCGTATTCATGCGTCGTCTCCTTTCGGGAGCGGTTGGCGGTCAGGGGAAAGTTGAGCGGACGGAAGCTGGGCGTTGAGGGTGCGATAGTCGCCGGTGACGGGATCGATCCCGTCCACGAGGGCGATTTCGGAAAGGCGGCGGGCCGAACCGCGGCCGGAGAGAACGGCAATGAGATCGATGGTATCGGCGATCAGTGCACGCGGAACCGTCATCACGACTTCCTGCACGAGCTGTTCGAGCCGGCGTAGCACGCCAATCGCGGTATTGGCGTGGATCGTGCCGATCCCGCCGGGATGGCCGGTGCCCCATGCCTTCAGCAGATCGAGCGCTTCCGCGCCGCGCACCTCGCCGACCGGGATACGGTCTGGCCGCAGGCGCAACGAGGACTTCACCAGATCAGAAAGAGAGGCCACGCCGTCCTTGGTGCGCATGGCAACCAGATTGGGCGCGGCGCATTGCAGTTCGCGGGTATCCTCGATGAGCACCACGCGGTCGGCGGTTTTGGCGACTTCCGATAAAAGGGCATTGGTGAGCGTGGTCTTTCCTGTGCTGGTGCCGCCAGCGACAAGAATGTTCTTCCGCTTCTCGACAGCGATACGCAGCACATCCGCCTGCACCTGAGTCATGATCCCGCCCGCCACATAATCCGACAGGGTGAAGACGGCGACGGCGGGCTTGCGGATGGCGAAGGTCGCGGCCTTGACGACAGGCGGCAACAGCCCTTCGAACCGCTCGCCGGTTTCCGGCAGTTCGGCCGAGACGCGGGGATTGCCCGCATGGACTTCCGCGCCAACATGATGGGCGACCAGCCGCACGATGCGCTCGCCATCTTCCGGCGACAGCCTCTCGCCGGTATCGGCAAGCCCTTCCTTCAGGCGGTCCACCCACAAGCGGCCGTCCGGGTTCAGCATCACTTCAACGATGTTTGGATCTTCGAGATAGCGCGCAATGTTCAGCCCAAGCGCCGTGCGCAGCATCCGCGCCCCGCGTGAGATAACGTCCCGGTCATGTTGGTGATGATGTGCCACGTTGCTCCCCGTTTCCGGCCATCCGAAAACGGTCGGATGGCGACGGGGACAATCAAGAAAGGCACAATTCGGGGCTTCGCAACAAGATTATTTCAGATTTCGTAGGCGGTCGTAGAGGGTCGAAAAAATACTTGCAGCTCTCGGCGTGGAAAACACATGGCGCAGCGTCAGGCTGACACACCCAGCCGAATCAGCATTTCGGTTTCAAAGCATCCAGGAAGGTCTTAAGAACCGGGTTTGTGTTGTCCGGTCTCCAGCAGGCTATATAGCCAAGACGGGTCGCACCGTTACCGTCATGAACCGGTCGGTAGACAACACCTAGTCCCGTCATGCCGGAAACGCCCTCACACTGCAGGCTTATGCCCTGCCCGCTGCCTACCTCGCTCAGAATACTCTCACGGCTTAAACGCCGGGTAACGATCTCTGGATGATCAGAAGGAGCGGCAAGGTGGCGAAGAAGCATATTGCGAATATCAGGTCCCGGGTCATGATGGCTGATGAGGAAGCGTTCTCCTCTCAGTTCCGCCCAATAGATGACGGTTTGTTCCGCAAGCGGATGGTTCTCCGGTAAAGCTACTACAAGCTGCTCCGGCCAAAGTCCGATGGAGTTCAGCAGATTGGACCTTCCTGCATCACCAAGAATAACGGCAACATCAATTGCGCCCGCGATAACACCTGCCCTGAGCTCGCTATAGGAGGTTTCTACCGGTTCAACTTCTATCGAAGGATTACTTTGCCGGAATTGGTGTAGGGCCGTGCGCAGCCGGCCGGTGGAAAGCGATTTGTAGAACCCCACGACAATATGGCCCAGCTTACCGGCTTTGCTCGCCCTCGCCCGTTCCTTGAGACGCTGAACATCCTCCACGATACGCTTCGCACCGACGATAAATTCTTCGCCAGTAGGGGTCAAACGCGCTCCCGTCGACGCACGCTCGAACAGTGGAATACCAAGTTCATCCTCGACTTCCCTGATCCGTTTACTGACGATCGGTTGTCTGACATTAAGTTCATTGGCAGCGGCGCTGAAACTGCCGTTTCTGGCACTTACTACGATGTAATGAAGGTGACGCAATTCCAATATTGTCCCCTTTTGCCTGCATGACATACCGTGCGGCGATGTGAGCTCCTTCCCTGCGCTTTCTTTTGCAGGTACAATAGGATTTCATCATCAGTGGTAACGGCAGATGTAGGCATCGTTTCGGTCGATAACGATGCTATATCTCGCCGGCCTGACGACACTGCTAATACGAGGTTAATTTTACGCCTCAGACAAAATCGCCGCACGAGATTATGGGTCACATGAGTCGATGGGAGCAGGGGTCTATTAGTCACTTTAGTTGCTGCGATACAGTTTAATATTTACGATATCCGGTCTACGCACATACAATTGATATTTTATCTTCTCATATTTTATAAAAAATTGAATCAGATACTGTTTCATAAAGGTGAATCTTCCGGTATTTCTTGTCGAAGCCTCGGCCCGTTGGCAAGTCGCCGCCCAAGAGCTTCAAGGAATTTGTCATAACGTTCGCCACCCTTGGCGCGGGCAGCGGTTTGGGCCGCGTCCGGTAGTGAAGCGGTCGAGGTCAGCCAGAAGCGGATGAACAAGGCGAATGCTTCGTTAGCAATACCAACGTCCCGCTCAAGTCGTTGGATAGACCGGTCGATACTGTCGAGACGCTTGGCGGTGGCTGCTTCTTTCCGCTCGTCGGCATCGGGTGACAGGAACGATGCGATTGCGGCTTCGGCAATGAGGGATTCTGAATGCCCTCGCCGCCCGGCAAAATCCGAAAGCCGACGCTTCAAATCCGGATCGAGGTAAACAGAAAGCCGCTGTTTCTTGTCGGGGCGTGAAGGCATGGCTTACAACTCCATTCCATCACCGGGATCCATCGAAACCTGCCGTGCGACCTGACGCATATTGCGCGCCAGTATACGGTTTTTCACGGCCTCTGGTTCCGGCTCATCGATATCGAGATCGAACTCGTTGACAGAGGCTTTTTCGGTTTCCGGCGCTATATCCTTGTGTGCTTCAAGGCCGGGTTCGCGGCGCAGGCCGGCATTGGCGGAATCATCATCCTGCGCGGCGGCGTTTGCCCTTGCGGTCTGACCCTTGGTCGCGTTTTTACCTTTGACGGACGGGACAGGAATTGGCGGTAGTGCCGACCAGTCATCTGCTTTAGGCAGGAAACCGGCTTTGGGATCAGGAGGAACGGGAAGCAACCGCTCCCTGAACCGTTCATCCTGATAATACCGGGCCTTCTTCGTACGGATGGGTGCGACGCCCGCCACCATGACGATCTGATCGTCAGGGGGAAGTTGCATGATCTCGCCGGGCGTCATTAGCGCACGGGCAGTTTCCTGCCGCGATACCATTATATGCGATAGCCATGGGGCAAGCCGGTGGCCGGCATAGTTCTGCATGGCGCGCATTTCGGTCGCGGTGCCAAGCGAATCCGACACACGCTTGGCGGTTCTCTCATCGTTGGTCGCAAAACTGACGCGGACATGGCAATTATCGAGGATGGAATTGTTTGGCCCGTAAGCCTTCTCGATCTGGTTGAGGCTCTGCGCAATCAGGAACGCCTTGATCCCGTAGCCTGCCATGAACGCAAGCGAACTCTCGAAAGCGTCAAGCCGGCCGAGCGCCGGAAACTCGTCCAGCATCATCAACATGCGGTGGCGGCGATCCTTCGCGTGCAGGTCTTCCGTTAAGCGTCGGCCGATCTGATTGAGGATAAGGCGCACAAGCGGCTTTGTTCTGGAAATGTCGGATGGCGGCACAACCAGGTATAGGGAGGTCGGCCGCTCCTCGCTGACAAGATCGGCAATACGCCACTCACAACAACTGGTGACGCTCGCCACGACGGGATCTCGATAAAGGCCGAGAAAAGACATGGCTGTACTCAAGACGCCGGATCGCTCATTGTCGGATTTGTTCAGCAGTTCGCGGGCCGCACTAGCGACCACTGGGTGCGGTCCTTTCTCACCAAGATGCGGCGTGGTCATCATGGCGGACAATGTAGACTCGATCGAGCGGCGCGGGTCGGAGAGGAAGGCTGCGACACCGGCCAGAGTCTTGTCTTTCTCCGCATAGAGGACATGCAGGATCGCGCCGACAAGGAGCGAATGACTGGTTTTCTCCCAATGGTTCCGCTTTTCCAGCGAGCCTTCAGGATCAACAAGCACATCCGCGACGTTCTGAACGTCCCGAACTTCCCACTCCCCCTTTCGCACCTCCAGCAGAGGATTGTAGGCGGAAGACGCCGAATTGGTCGGATCGAACAGCAGCACGCGGCCATGCCTTGCCCTGAAACCAGCCGTCAGTTCCCAGTTCTCGCCTTTGATGTCGTGGATAATGGCCGATCCCGGCCATGTCAGAAGCGTCGGCACGACGAGGCCGACGCCTTTGCCGGATCGGGTGGGAGCAAACGCCAGCACATGCTCTGCTCCATCGTGGCGGAGATATTCGGTTTCATAGCGACCAAGCACCACACCGTCATTGCCAAGAAGGCCGGCTTCTTCGATTTCCTCACGTTCAGCCCAGCGAGCGGAACCGAAGGTGCGGACGTCTCGCGCCTCCCTCGCCCGCCAGATCGACATGAAGATGGCGACCGCGATTGCGATCAGGCCCCCGGAAGCGGCGATTGCTCCGCCTTCGAGAAAGACGGTCGGCGCATAGGCGTCATAGAAGTACCACCACCAGAACAGGGCAGGCGGCGGATAGATGGACTGGCCTGCAAGCTCGAACCAGGGCGAGCCAAGCTGCGGCTGGAAACCAAGCCGCCATGCCGTCCACTGTGTCGCGCTCCAGACCGCAATGAGCACGAGCAGCGGAACAACGGTGATTTGCCCCCAAAGCACGCGCGTAGCCGACAAGGCGGGAACTCCCTTCCAAACATGGTTTCATGTTTAGGGAAAAGGAATTTCGAGACGATTTCAACGCCATTGACGCCAAACGTCATAGTCTGGCGAAAGCCATCGAAAAAATACTTGCGGGCGGCGGCATTGACCAGACCCGGCATAGATCACTACCGAATGGTCGGCAACTTCAGAGAATTGGCGAGCGGCATGCCAAGAGGCTCGAAATCGCACTCGTCGGCGGTCAGAACGGTGAGGCCGTGCGCGGCAGCGGGGGCCGTGGCGGCGATGGCAATATGTTCAAAACCGGATCGCGGGCGCACTGATCCGAGTGTTAGGCCGCATATCTTTCCTTGATGCCGACCTGGAGTATGTGGCCGGGTAAAATTGTCAGCCACGGTAGTCCAGTTGTGTAACTTTCGTGCCTTCGTTCGCCTTGATCTGACGATACGGTGCAATCCGAATCCTGATCATCGGCGATGATAATCGCAAAAAGATAAAACAAGTCGATATGCACAAGCGCTGATACTGTAAAATCTCCATGTCCCAGGAAGCGCTACTCGACATATCGCCCTTACAGCCACAAAATGGTCAATGATAGTGCTTGTGAATTTCTATCTGGGTAGCTTAAAGCCGAGCTTGAAGGTATCCCCTTCAACCAATGGCGTAGCTTCTCTCATGGGTCTCGATAAACTCGAAAGCCAGTCTTGAGACACATGACATCCAGATCGTTGCTCGACACTACATTTTTGTGAATAGGTGAACAGATGTCAGAAGCCAATAAAAAACGCCCCAATCCGATTGATATCCATGTCGGAAGCCGCATCAGGTTGCGCCGGACCATGACTGGTATGAGCCAGGAACGGCTCGGTGACAGTGTCGGCATCACCTTCCAGCAAATACAGAAATACGAACGCGGCACCAACAGAGTCGGAGCCAGCCGCCTTCAGAACATAGCCAACATTCTGAATGTCCCCGTCTCGTTCTTCTTTGAAGACGCACCACCAAGCGACATAGTGGCTACCATCTCGCCACATGCGTCACAGCCAGACGACTTTCAAACATTACTGTCGTCCTTCGAAGGGTTCAGGCTTAATCGTGAATTCGTAAAGATTACGGACCCAAATGTGCGCCAATACATCATCAAGATGATAAAGGCCGTGGCTGCTGACAGCGATGGCGGCTCGGCAGACGTATAGAGCTTACGTAGTCTCTCAAGGTTCTGGCGTCGCAGGCTGCTGATCGAATCCTCTTTTATTTCTTCGGTGAAGAAAGCATCGGCGAGGTCGTGGCGACAAAAGACCTTTCACAGTTCCAAAGAAGGATTTGATGGCTGGAAATAACGGAAAGTGGCGACCGGTCAGTTGGGATCGTGACTGCCGAGGGTACCGCCCCCACTTTCCGCCAGCGATTTGCTATGATGTATAATTGTGAATAGCAATAACAGATTTCCTATCATCTGGAATTCTAGACTTTGGCCCCTGCAGGCGGTCACTTATCGATCGCGGCCAACATCTCTTTGTAGACGGCCTCATCCACATAGGCCACGCCATCGATCAACATCCTCGTAAGTTTACTCGACGGGCAGACATTATCCGGATCGAGAACGACTATTATCAACCCTGACGTCATATTCTTCTCGTTGACGGGATAGAGATCGCAAGCAGGATCGTATCCATCATCGAGAACAATATACAGCCCCGTATCCTTCGTGGTCGGGATTGCAACCTGTCCTGTGCGAACTGAATTGCCTGCGACATACTGAGCGTTGACAACATCAATTGCCCACACGTTGCTGCATGATATGATTTTGTGATGATCGTCAGCGTCGGGCTCGTAGAGCGCTTGTGCCACTGTAATGTGATTGACCAGGAATTTACCCGCCACACGCCCATGGGAGCCCTCACCGGACAGATTGATTGTACTCGACATATCCTCACCACTATAGATTACGAGCAAGGATATGGTGAGCGCGGACCTCGGAAGCAATACTCAACCGGCCAAAGCGGCAACGCAGATGACCGTCCTTTGTGGACTTCCGGCTGGCGAATTTTAACTACATTCACCCGTCAACTATACAATGCAGTGGCGACGGATAAGGGTTCCGGATTGAGAGGTAAGCCTGCTTATAGGCCAAGGCCAAGCCCGCGCCTGCGGCCGAAACTCCAGTCAACGCCGCCATCGGCGCGGGCCACGCCGGAGATTTGCTGGCCGATATGCTTCTCGACGGAAGGCGTCCACGGCACGAGGCTGAAGCCGAGACCATCCTCGACCATCGCGAAGCGCCCAGATGCCAGGGTGAAACGCCGGCTGTAGGTGCCAGCGACATATTCGCCTGCGGCCACTTCGCGAAACGGCATGTTCATTTCATGCGAGAGCTTTTCGCCTAGCGCGTCCAACTCGCGTTGCCGGAGCGTGCCAAGAAGATTGCGGGCGAAGATAACCCGCTCGCCCACGCGCCGTGCCAGTCTCTCTTCGATCAGATGTTCGGCCCTCGCCTCCATCGCTTGGCTCACCTCCAGCCCGAAGCCGCCACCAAGATCGACGGAAACGCGGGCGACAAGCTGGCGGTCGAGCCATGTGGCGCCGTCGGCCGTGGTCTGCGCCTCAAGGGAGAGATCGGAACGAACGGCCACCGCGACGCGGCGCTCGCCATGGGCATCCTCGAAAGCGCGCAGTTCGACAATGGAACCCGGCGCACTGTCCCCGGCGGCTTCAATGTCGGGAAGGCGGATATGGTGGGTGTGGCCGTCCACACCATCGACCACGGCGAAGGCCGTGCCGCGCAACTCGTCGTCCAGGCCGCGCTCAATCAGCCGGCCGATGACCGGCTCGCCATGCGCCCCGCCGGACAGCACGTAATCGGCAGCGCCGCGCTCGATGCCCTGCTCCGTCAAGGCCCGGTGCATCCGCTTGATAATGTCGCCGCGTAGCCCAAGCTCGCGCAAGGTGGCTTCGGCCTCGCCGGATACGATCCATTGGCCGGGACCAACGTTTTCAGCCAGGCCGAGATGTTCGAGGTGACGAAGCCGGCCGATCTTCTGGATGGAATATTCGTCGGGCTGCTTATCCGGAGACGGAGCAACGTCGACGATGCCCTGCTCGTTGGCGTCACGGAGAAGCTGGCGATCAAGCTGTGTCCAGCGGTCGGCCTCAATCTGTCGTTCCAGCGAACGGCGTATGTCCAATTCGGTGCGCGGTCCCAATTCCAGCGTCACGAGATCCTGCGCCCGGTCGCGCAATCCGCTCTTGATATAGTCGCGGTCTATCACGAGGTCTTGCCCGTCCTCAGTGCGGCCCCGCACGATGACATGCACATGGGGATTGTCGGTGTTCCAGTGATCGACGCCCACCCATTCGAGTTTCGTGCCGAGATCCTTTTCCGCCTGCGCCATCAGCTCGCGCGTGAAGCGCTTCAGGTCTTCCATGTCGGCGGCGTCTTCAGGCGAGACGATGAACCGGAAATGGTGCCGGTCGTCCTTGCACTGATCGGCAAATTCCTTTGCGTCGGCATTGTCGGTTTCGGAACCGAACATGCGGGCTTTTTCGTGTTCCTCCCCATTGCTCACTTCGTTCGCGGCGCGGGTGACGCCATCACGGCGAAGATAGCTGAGGTGACGGGCAAGCGGGCCACGGTCGCCCTTGTTGCGGACAATGCGCGCCTTCACCGTGCAGAAACGAGTACGGTTGGTGATGAGACGATTGGCGCGAACACTCGCCACGCGGCCACGAGCGAAGCTCGGGCCACGGCCCTTGCCGGACGTGATCTTGCCGGAGCGGGAAACATGCCCGCCGGCCTTCTGGGCGGCGGCGAGCGCCTGAGCGACAAACGGCCTTGCCCGCTGGGCCTTGCTGGAGCGGATGCGTCCAGGCCGGACGCGGAAATCGTCATCCCGGCTCATGGGGTCACTCGCTGCGAGGTGCAGGTTTCGATGAAAATATTCAGTAAATTCAGGGTGCGCACATCGCACGCATAGTCCGCGATGTGTAGAAAGCCGGAAAAAAGCCAATCAAAACAACCGACCGTCCAAGCCGCAATGTGCGGCCTTTTATCTTGCCTTAAATCGGACGTTGCCGCCGCCCCTCCCCGCCATCCCGCATGAGCTACGATGACGCTCGTTAGACCACCCGGCACCACGAAATTCATGGACGTGTCTCCTGCACCTGAGACCGACGCACGAACAGACCATCGGACGGCGGTGCAAGCGCCGAAAGATCGGTGATCGTGCTGGCGCTGGATGAGCGACCGGAAGGATGATCGGCCGCCGTCTCGTGGCTGCCAGCGGGAACCGCTGCGCGAGCGATGAAGAGCGGCGCGACTGACCATTCGGAGCGCGCCGGACGATCCGCAGTGCGCCAAGCAACTGCGGCGTCCGCGTTGATCTGCGGCACGATCTTCGCCATGTAGGCGACTGTTTCGGCGGGCAATGGATCGCCGGTGACAAGGTGCTTTTCGTAGCGGCCCGGACCGGCATTGTAGGCCGCGAGGAAGCCCGGCGAACCGTAGAGGTCGTGCAGTTCCGCGATATAGGCAGCGCCCGCCAGAATGTTGTCGCGAGGATCATAGGGATCATCGCCAAGGCCATTCCGGGCGCGCAGTTCCTGCCATGTGGCGGGCATGATCTGCATCAGGCCCATCGCGCCCTTTGGCGAGATGGCATGCGGATCATGATCGCTCTCGGCCTGCATGACTGCGCGTATCCAGCGTTCGGGAAGGGCGAAGCGCTCGGCAGCTTCCGCGATATGAACAGCTAACGGATCGGGCGGTGCGACGACGGTGGTCGTGCGCATCGTCTGCGTTTCGTTTGCCAGCGGTTGGGCCATTGCCGCGCATGGCAGCGTGACGGTCATAGTGCCTGCGATCAGCAGCGCCATGATCGCGGATAAGGCGGCGCAAAGTCCGCCGTCCCGATTGCCCATCAGCCTGCCATCGTGCTCGCTCTGGTCAAGGGCAAGGCTTCGCCGCCGGCCAACATTTTCCGGACGGGCATCGTCGCAAGACGTGTCCGTCCTCCGGAAAACAGGTCGTCGCCCTTGACCGCCGCTGCGCGCGACGGCCGCCCGGTGTGCGATCGGGTCGAGGGGAGTGATCGGCGTTCGATCGATCAAGAGGAGTGAGCCTGACAGGCGATAGGAAGGATGGCAGCGCATGAGGGTCACGCCTGTTCGTCGCGCCGCGTCTTGCGGGTCCAGTGCAGATTCCATGTGTCCTTTTTGGTGTCGGACTCGAACATCCGTGCGCGGATCGGTTCGACAAAGGAAGGATCATCTATGGTGACGGAGAGATACGCCCCGGCGCGCTCGCCGGTTCGGTCCCATGCCGCGCCGACTTCGAGGCCATCGGCGAAGATGCGATGGTTCGGCGCATTCTCGGCATCCGTCTCATCGATCGGAAGGATGGTCACTTCGGCGTCGAGGGTAAGCGTGCGGATACGGCCGAAGAAGCCATCATTGTTGCGGGTGAAGGTGCCTATCTGGGCCATAGCGGTAAACCTCATTCGGTTGGAGAAGCGAGCCGTTCACGGCTCGTCGGAAACCGGCTCGCGGAAGGTTTCCACGACCGGATCGGGATCGTCAGTGGTCCAGAGCGGGATTGCCCTGCCGACGACGGTTGAGAGTGGAAGCGGCCCGAAATAGCGGCTGTCGAAGCTGTCGGGACTGTCCCACTTCATGAAGAAGGCTTCGCCGACGCGGAGCGTCCGGCAGCCCTGCCAGACGGGCAGCGGACGACCTTGGCCGTCGCGCTCGCGGGCCTGTCCATAGGCCATGCCGTAGGCGGTGATTTCCGCGCCGTTGCGGCAGACGGTCGTTCCGGAAAGCGCCAGCACGCGCTTGAGGAGCGGCAGGCCGCGCGGCAGATAACGGCGCTCGTCAAGGAAGTCGGCCAGATCGTCGGGCGGCATAACGACTGCGAGGTCGGTGACGTCCAGACGGTCGGCGCGAACGATCCGGTAGAGGCCGACCGGCACGCTGGCCGATGCGTTCCAGATCAGTTTCTTGGCCGGATCGATGAAGATGGAAGCCGTGGTGGCAACCGCGGAGAAATACGTCACCATCACCCATGCGAAGCGCGTCATGGCCTGTCTCCCTGTTGTGCGGAAATCTCGCGGCGCATCAGCCAGGCGCGATGCTGCTGGCGGGTGTAGGCCCGGAACGGCTCGTTGACGGTGAGACGGTTATGGATGTGCCGCCAGTGATCCGGCGCGACGTCGGCCGGGTCGATGCCGCTCCGCTCAATCGCGTCGATGACGTGCAGCACCTTTTCGACCTTCGGCCAGCCGTGGACACGGAGAAGGATTTCCCCGCCGGGATCGACCAGCGGTACGGTCTGGTAGCTCTCGCCGGCAGCGACGGCGCGCAGAATGTCGATGCGGGAAACGACGGTGCCGTAATCGTTTGCCGCCCATCTGACGAAGGCGAAGATCGCGCCGGGATCAAAGCCAACGACGCGATGATGGCGGTCGATGCGCTGATCTTCGGCGATCCGGCCGAAGTGAATGCGCTGCTCGATGCGGTTCTCAATCCATGTCAGATGGACCAGCGTTCGAGGAGAAAAGGCGCCCACTTTCATCGGCCGGTTCTCCGGCTGGACGACTGCGCGAATGTCCCCCCAAAACCGCGATTTTCGGCAGGCTGCGTTAGGAAGAATCCGAAGGATTCTGGGTTAGCCGGGGTACTGTGTTGTGCCCGCTGGCCAGCGTCGCGGCTGTGGCGATGATGCCTTCGTGAAACGATCACGGAAGGCGGCGCGGTGTGCTCCGTCGGGATCGGCGACGGAGGTGAAACATGGACTATTACGCGGGACTGGACGTATCGCTGGAGGCAACCAGCGTGTGCGTGGTGAATGGCGAGGGCAAGGTCGTCCGGGAAGGAAAGCTGCCGAGCGATCCGGATGCGATCGAGCTGTTCCTTTCCGAATGGGGCGTCCACCTGAAACGGGTCGGGCTGGAGGCCTTCTCGTTCAGCGCCTGGCTGCACGCCGCCCTCGACGACAAGGGCCTGCCGGTCGTGTGCATCGAGACGCGCCACACCAAGGCGGCGCTGAACGCCATGCTGAACAAGACCGACCGAAATGACGCGCGCGGCATCGCCCAGCTGATGCGCACCGGCTGGTTCCGGCCCGTGCATGTCAAATCGCAAGGAGCGCAGGCGCTGAGGGTGCTCCTGGCCGGCCGCAAGGCGCTCTTGGGAAAGGTCATCGACATGGAGAACATGATCCGCGGCCTGATCCGGCCGTTCGGGCTGAAGGTCGGACAGGTGTCCACCGGCCGGTTCGATGCGCGGGTGCGCGAGCTGGTGGCCGGCATGGCCGAGCTGGAACAGATCGTCGAGCCGCTGCTCGCCGCCCGCGCGGCGATGCGCTTGCAGTTCGCCCGCATGCACCGCATGGCGCTTTCGGCCGCCCGCAACGACAAGGCGGTGCGGCGGCTGATGACGGTGCCCGGCGTCGGCGCCATCGTGGCGCTGACCTTCCGCGCCACCGTCGACGATCCCGCCCGGTTCAAGAAGTCCATGACCGTCGGCGCCCACTTCGGGCTGACGCCGCGACGATACCAGTCCGGCGAGACCGACTGGTCGGGGCGCATCTCCAAATGCGGCGACGAGATGACGCGCGCCATGCTTTACGAGGCGGCGATCGCCATCCTCACGCGCATCCCGAAAAACTTCAAGCTGCGGCTCTGGGGGCTGCGGCTGGTGAAGAAGAAGGGGCTGAAGAAGGCCGCGACCGCCGTGGCGCGGGCGCTGGCCGTGCTGCTGCACAAGATATGGGTGGATGGAACGACCTTCCGTTACGGCGTCGGCCTGAAGGGCGGCCGGATCGCACGCGCCTGATGAGGGCTTAGGCGATCCGGCCGCTCCCACCATCGACGTCACCAGGTTCCGCCACGGCGGAGCGGCGTCTCCCGGAGAGACGGGGATTTGGGCGAGATCGAAACTTTGATTGCCGGTGGCCTTCGGGACCAACCGCACGGCGCTAGTTAGCCTGACCGCCTGGTCTCCATATCCCGGAATGTGGCGGACACCGTGCCGACCACGGATGTTAGCGAGTGCTCTTCGGAGAGACATGAGCCGCACCTCAGCGTGACGAAGTTGGACGGGAACGGCCGCAGCGACGGCAGACGGCAGTCTTCGCGCGCGCTTTCGAGCGCCCGTCGCTGTCGTCTTCAGTAAAAGCGGCTTTACGGATCAGTTCGCCGATGGCAGACTGAAGTGGAGAGGCGTTGTCTCCACAGCTTGTTGATCCACAACAACAAGTTAGAGTCAGTATGTTAGCAATGTTAGGGGAGCGGATTGCCAAAGGAATCCGGGCGGTTAAACCCGGTTTCGGTCCCTGATAGTACGGGTTTCCGGTCCCCGATAGTACGGGCATTGCGGTCCCTGATAGTACGGGTCTGTCCACAGGTTGCTCACAGTCTGATCGGGCGGCGGCGCGGCAGGCGCAACGCGTCCTTCATTGGATCGGTTGGCGTGGGTTGAAAGGTCAGCCGGATACGGCCGTCCGGATCGGTGACAAGCCCCAGCCGGTAGCCGGGAAGCGGCTGGCGCTGGACGATGGCGCGCAGGTCGTAGGCGAAATGCTTAAGCGGCGAGAGTGAGCCGGACTTGAGATGCAGGTGTTCGAGATCGAAGCTCCAGCCCCATGTCTGGCGGCCACCGTGCTTACGCACGAGGCGATACAGCCAACGCTCAAGGCCGCCGGTCAGATTGAAATAGGCCCGGTCGATGGTGAGGATCAGGGCGTCGTCAATGACACCGGCATAGAACCAGTCCGCCAGGATGAGTTCGACGCCGAGCGGCCGGCCGGCTGCATCCAGTTGTTCTTTCCATTCGGCGATCCACGAGAAGCGATGCCGCCGCCGCGCCGACGGCTGACGGATCGACGTGACAACGGTTGTCGATTGAAGGCGGTCCAATGCCGCTTTCAGCCGGTCGTAGTTCAGGCCGGAATCTGTGCGGCCGATGAAGGATAGGATTTCGTAAGGTGTCGCGAACATGAAACGCGACGTCTGCAAGCCATTGTCGCGGGCCTGAACGATCTGCGACGCCGCCCATATAAGAATATCGGCGTCCCAGATCGTCGCCATGCCGTGCTCGGCCGTCGCCTCGACGCGGATTGATATGTCCCCTATCCGGAAGTCGATCGGCGTCACGCGGCGGGACTTGGCGAGCGAGAAGAACGGCCATGACATGAGATCCTGCGCATCGCGGGCGGCGATGTCGCCGCCGCATGGCCGGAACAGTTCGAGTTGCTGTCCCTGATATATCCGGTGCGAGGACATGAACGGCAACGTCCGGTCAGCACGCGGTATGTATAGCAAGATCGGCGGCCGCGTCGGTGTCCAGCACCTGCAGCAGTCGGGTTGGTGCGGCTTCGGACGTCGATAGACGGGCGGCCGCATCAATCCATGCCTGAAGATCGGCGACGGTATAGACGACACGCCCCCCGAGCTTGCGATAGATCGGGCCGGTGCCGTCGCAGCGGTGCTTTTCCAGTGTGCGGGAAGAGAGGCCGAGAAGGCGTGCGGCCTCTATGGTACGCACGAAACGCGGCCAATTTTCTTCGGTCTTCTGATGCATTGCGGGTCTCCATCGCAGTCGCCGCTGGAACGGCGGTTCGATTGCGAGGATGGCGAAAATTATGCGGCCCGGCGGAGTGACAAAATTATCGCCTTCGTAAATGTCCCCCCGCAGCGGTCGCACTAAAGCCGACGAAGGGCAGAGGTCAGTGGCGGCGATCAACCATCGCGCGGACTGTCGAAAAGTTTCTGGAACGGGCAAAGCAGGCGCGGATAGCCGCCGTCGATCAGTTCTTGCGCGGCGCCAAGAAGTCGAGCGATACGCCTGCGTTCAGGCGTGTTTTTCCAGTCGATGGAACGTAGTTTGCGAAGTTCGGTGTTGAAAAGGACACTGGCGATTTCCTGACGCGATGCGCCTGCCTGCACGCCATCCCATACGCGCAGCATCAGGCTTAACCTGTGTATCTGGTAACGGGAAAAGCGTAACCAGCGCGGCAATGGGCCGGACGACTTTCCGGCCAGCCAGCGGTAAAACCGCCTGACGCATTGCTCCCGCTCGTTGTAATACTCGTCAGGCGGAATCCACATGACGGCATTGATGACCCGTTGCCCCTGCGGAAGCCAGACATGATGATCGCCGTATTTGTCCTTGACGACGGCATGAAATCCGTCCGCCGTCATATGCCCTGCAAAAGCGGGGGCGAACGGATCGAGCAACGGGCAACCGCTGAAACCTGCCGGTGCAGGTTCAATGATGACGGTTGCCGGAAACATCCGCGGATGCCAGAGCGGCCGTGCCACCGAGGCCGGGTGAGATGGATCAACCGGGAAAGGTGATCCCCCAACGTTGGCACAAACGCTGCTCGGCTTCAGCCTGTTTCGTTTTGTCGGGAGCGGCGCTGGACAGCGCCTCCTCGTAGTCGTTTCGGTATCGCTTGTTGCGGCGAAGAAATTCGAAGGTCACACCACCGCGCTCAAGATGGCCCAGCTCGTCATCGAACCGGGGTGAAGTCCAGTCCTGCAATGCTTCCATGCCACTCCCCTTGGGAAACTCAACCTTGGGATGGTCGGAGTATTGGGGAAGTTTCCGGAGTCGGAATACAGATAATTGGAATACAAACGGTCTCGAATGTAACCGGCCGGAACGACTATTGCATGCGTGTTCCGAGAAGATGACGATAGCCGATCTCGGTCATCCAGCGAGCGCGGGCAAGGTGCGTTTCGTGAATGCGTCTGGCGCGTTCCGGGTCGGCTTCAACATCGATACCGAAGATGATGCGCACGGCGTCGCGCCAGTCAGCACCTTCCTCGTCGGCATCCAGAAGACGAAGATAAGTTGCCAGATGGGCTTCATCATAGGCGTTCACCCTGTCGGTCAAGGGTGGTCCACCGTCCCTCAAAGGCTTCTTCATGTGGCCTCTTCCCCGAAAGCCACGCTACAAACGGACCAGTATTTTTATCCGTTCGTAGAGTGACCGTTTCATGACGGTAATATCCGCAATTGCGGAATAACCTTATCGCTGAAACGTCTTAGCAAAAAGTATAGGTCTGCCCTTGCGCGTCTCTCAGGGATCGTTTCGAAAGAATTCGATCGGATCAACGTCGAGTGCTGCGCCGAGCTTTTCGAGCGTATCGACGGAAACAGCGTATTCCTCCCGCTCAAGCATGCCGACATAGTTGCGGTTGAGCTGAGCGCGATGGGCAAGTTCTTCCTGTGACATGGATCGATCATGTCTCAACCGACGCAGGTTCCTGGCGACTCTTTCCCGTAAGCTCATGGGAAAAGCTGTCACCGACAGACTATTGCACTTCCACCCAGTATACTAGTGATTCCGGAAAAGGAAAAGTGGCCCCTTGAAAAACATGTGCGTGGTTTCGCGAGCCGGTCACAGACCGGCGAGCGGCTTCCGCGCCGTCCAGGCGCGGAAGCCGCCGATCCCATGTGGCGGATCGCCCAAGGGGCTACTGAAACAGCGAAAGCGGGAAACCGTAGAGCCGGTTTCCCGGCTCTACGGTTTTCATGGTCAGTGGGTCTTTAGTTTCTGCATGCCTTCGGCCAACGTCCAGAGCGCGCGATTGAGGGTCACATTCTGGTCTATACCGTTGATGGCGCGGGTCTGGCTGCGCCGGATGCGGCCTGCGTCATCGCGCCGCTGCCCGTGCAAGCCGCCTTTCATCATATTTTCCTGAATGGTGTTGAAGGTCATCCAGAGGCTTTCCCTGTTATCCTCGCGGCGGCGCGGCGTTATGACCTGGCCCGGGCGGATCGGGCTTTCTTGCTCGCCATAACGGGCGACAAGGCTCGCCTCCGCCAGCACATGCCGTTCATCCGTTGAAAGCCTGATTTCCTTCATCGTTTCGCTGGCGTCGATCAGGCGCGGAAAATCTTCCGCAACCGTATAAACGCCTTCGATAATATCATGCTGGATATTGCCCTTGTGCGCGACGCGGATTTCCTCGAAACGCTCGCCTGCAACCAGACTGTTGGTGCAGACAAAACGCAGCATCCCCGCGAACATCTGGTAACTGCTCGTTCCGTCATGGCTGTTGACGATAATGACTTCTGCCGCCTCCGGCTTGCCGATGCCGCCATCACGGCGCAAACGCAGCATATGCTTGGCGTGTCCCATGCGGTCGCCATCGCGGGGCACCGCCTGCACGGCGAAGAACGGAAACCATCCTTCGCGGCGCAAACCTTCCACGATTTCAATGGTGGGAACGTAAACGTAACGCTCCGACCGGCTATCATGCGGTTCGCGGGCGAATATGGCTGGAACGTGCCGAAACAGCGCTTCGTTGTCGAGCGCTTCGCGTCCGCTGATCTGGTGGCTGTTGCGGCCGAACCGTGTGACGAGATGATAATTCATGGTCCTTGCTCCTCTTTTTCCCTTAATTGTCGAAGGCATGTCCCTCGACATGCCTTCCGGGGGCGCGAGAGCGCGCGGGGATGGGAGGGGACAAGTGCCGGCGAGCATGGCCGGGTTGCGTGCAAGCGGGACGGATTGGAAAATGAAGACCATGAATGCAGTGAGCCGTCCTGAGAAGCGGGCGACCCTGCCATGCGCAGGCGGCGCTTGAGGGGAGAAAGGGGTAAGACCCCTTGGCTTCCCCTCTGGATCGGTAAGGCTTCAGCCTTAGCCGATCACGACAAAGCGCACATAGCGCTCCGTATGAATTGATGGCGGTGGCGAGCATGAGCATGGCGAAGCCCCGCTTTCGCGGGGCTAGACCTTTGGCCTGTTCAGTTGGTGGCGCGGCGGCGCGACCAGATCAGGGCCATATCCTCGCTATCCGCCGCGACCAGGCTCGCATAGATCGGGGCGGGGAAGGAGGGATCGTCCAGCTTCACCGAGAGGTAGGGGTTGCCCTGCACGGACTGCTTCTTCCATGCCGCTCCGAACTCGGTGGCTCCGGCGAACACGCGGAAGTCCGGCCCGTTTTCGGTTTCGTCCTCGGCGGGCAAGAACTTCACCGACTTGACGTTGAGGTTGAGGGTCTTGACCGAGCCAGCGAAGCCGTTGTCGGTGCGGGAGAAAGTGCCGATAGTAGCCATGACGTGATTTCCTTCTGCTGATCGGGCCGCGCCCATCGCGGTCTCGATGATGGTCGATGGACCGGGGACGATCGGCCTGCACCCCTTAGGGCCGGAACGAAGTGGAGGGCGGCCGGCGGCAGCTTTTGTGTTTCGCGATGCAAAGCCGAAGGCGGCGGAAAAAAGTTGTCGCCGGACGTTGCTGGATTGAGATCGAGGCGGCGCTTGCGTCGCCGGTCTTCGGTCAGACCAGATCAATCGAGATCGCGGTGGGCGTGGTCCGGTCGGCGGAAAAAAGGAAATCATGGCGTGGCTGCTATCGGTCAGCACTTTCTCCCGCACCGACAACGGTTTCGCTGGCTCCCTCGCAGGCAAGCTCCTTAACCTCAACGTCAAGTCGGTGAAGTTCCCTCGCGGTCATCATGAGGCGAAACCGAAAACGGGCCGGACTTCCGCTCACGCTGTTTGCTGGAGCCACCGAGTTCGGGGCGGCATGGAAGGAGCCTGCCTGTCCAGCGCGGGGCAACCCCTACCTCTCGGTGAAGCTGGATGATTCCTTGTTTTGCGCTTCGTTCGCCTCCATGCGGTCATGGCCGGGGCGGACAGCGAGGATATGGCCCTGATCTGGTCGTGTTGCTGTGTCATCGACTGAACAGGCCATTGGTCCGGCCTTGCGAAAGCGGCTGGCTTCTCCGGGCGAATGCCCGCCGCCGCCATCCCTTGCGTCAGGTATGGAAGCCCGAAGGGTGAAGACCGCGTCAACGGGCTTCAGCGAAGCCGACAGCCTGGCCCGCAGGGTAACGCCCATATCATCCTTTCCGTGATTCATGCCGGTCAATGTCAATTCGTCAATCCTCCCGCCATCTTTGAATGCGCTCATCAGTGTTGGACCCACCAATGCGCCGCGGTTCTGGACAACCGTCTGGAGCGACATCCTCAAGCGTGACCTCGAGGCTTCGACCTGACGCCAGCATCTCGCATCTCTGGATCGCTTTTATATATCTGTGTCAAGACGAACTTGCGCTTCCTGATTGGGCTGCGGAACGAGATCGAGCATCAGTCCACCAGTAGGATCGACGATGCGGTTGGCGCAGAGCTTCAATCCTGCTGCTTGAACTTCAACGGCGCCTTGAGAACTTACTTTGGGCACCAGTTCGGTTTGGAGAAGCGCTTGCCTATTGCACTTCAGTTTGTGTCTTTCGGTATGGACCAGCGCAATACGTTGAAGAAGGCGTCGAGCCTACCAGTTCACGTGTCCTCCTTCATATCGGCATTCGAACACGATCTGACAGAGGAACAGGTAAAGGACCCTGCGTTCAGGTTGAAGGTAGCTTTTGTTCCTATAGCAGCGAAGAAGGCTGCAGGTTCGGACTAGGCTGTAGTCGTCGTCTCGCCGGGGTCAGACCTCGCCGAACGGGTTGAGGTGGTCTTCAAAGAGGTCAACCGCACTCGCTACATCAGGCAGGACATCCTGGATAAAGCCGCCGAGGCTGGTTTCCCAAAGTTTGGCTCGGGGGCACATACGAAGCTGATGAGCGAGCTTGACGCGAAGAATCCCGCGCTGGGATACGCCTGCGTGGGTGACTATAAGGCTCACTGGGTATGGCTCGACAAGTGGCTTGAGACCGTCCTGCAGCACTGCAAGAACAACGCGGCGAAGTACCAGTAATCAGATGGCTGCCAGAATGGGGCTTGCGGTCGATTAAATGAAGGCAGACTTTATCGTCAGCGTCTTATTGTCTGCGTCCAATACAGCCTCAGTGCCGATTGGGATAGCCACAGCGTCTGCACCGTGGCCAAGCGGCAGCCCACCTAGCACTACTTTGGCAGAATGCATTTTGGCGGTCTGAAGCGGATTCTGCAGTGCGGACATCGTTCTGGGGCTGACGTTGATAGGAGGGTGTTTATGACCGCGCGTCGGATGGCTGGCAGTGTCGGTTTAGGCGGGCCGTGCCTCTTGGTTTTTTTCCCGCTTGGCCTGGTGTAGGCGCTGATGTTGCAGGAAGGCATAAGCGATCATTGTCATCAGCGCGTGTCGATGCAGACCTTGCCATGATCGGCCTTCGAAGTGATCGAGGCCGAGTTCTTCTTTCATTTGTTGATGCGCC